>DAIMIJ010000031.1:0-13849 GCA_036722835.1 Ignavibacteriaceae bacterium
CCAGCCGAGTGGGAAAGTCATGAAGCAACGTGGATTGGCTGGCCTCACAATAAAGAGGACTGGCCAGGAAAATTTACTCCTATCATTTGGGTCTATTGTGAAATCGTAAAGAAAATTTCTGAGGGTGAAAAAGTAAGAATCATTGTTGAATCAGTAAAACATAAGAAAAAAGCAATTCGAGCTTTGCTGTATTCTGATGCTGACTTGTCCAATGTTGAATTCTTTATTCTCAAGACCAATCGCGGATGGACAAGAGATTCTGGTCCTATTTTTGTAAAATCAAAAGCTTCTGGGGAAATTATCCTGGTAAATTTCAAATTTAATGCTTGGGCTAAATATGATAACTACAAAAAGGATGCTCATCTTCCCGGATTTATTTCTAAAAAATTGAAATTAAAAATCGTCACACCAATCCATAAAAATTCTCATGTAGTTTTGGAAGGCGGTTCAATTGATTCAAATGGTGATGGTGTATTACTAACTACTGAAGAGTGCCTGCTCGATCCTAAAATTCAAGTGCGAAATAAAGGGTTTTCTAAAGTTGATTATGAAAAAGTGCTGCAAGATTATCTTGGAATAAAAAAAGTAATTTGGCTTGGGACGGGTATTGCTGGTGATGATACTCATGGACATGTTGATGATCTTTGCAGATTTGTTAGCAAAGATAAAGTAGTGTTGGTTCAAGAAGAAAATCCTATTGATGTTAATTACAAAATTTTAAAAGAAAATAAAGAACGACTTGAATCGGTGATTTTACCTGATGGCTCTAAATTGGAAGTGATTGACTTGCCAATGCCATCGCCTGTTGTGTTTAGGGGACAAAGATTACCTGCAAGTTATGCTAATTTTTATATCTCTAACTCTCACGTACTAGTTCCTACTTTTAATGATGTGAAAGACAAAGCAGCATTGGGAATTTTGACTGAAATTTTTAATGATCGAAAAGTTGTCGGCATTCATGCTGTTGATTTGGTTTGGGGGCTTGGAGCATTGCATTGTCTTACACATGAGCAGCCGTCATTAGATTAATTTTAGTTTCATTTCAGTTGTAGTCTCATGTTCAAAATTGAGCGGAATTTAGTAGTCGAATTCTCGATTTTCTAAGAATAATTTTTGTTTTTTCATCAAATCAACTTAAGTTTTCAATAAGAAATTTCTTCAGTTTTTATCATAGGAGGAACAGTTTTGATAATAGGAATTCCAAAGGAAATTCTTCAAGGCGAGAATCGAGTAGCAGCTACTCCTGAAGTTGTCTCAAAGTATATTAAAGCAGGTTTTACAGTTCACATTGAACGGGATGCAGGCATAAATGCTGGTTTTACAAATGAAAAATTTGCAGAAGCCGGCGGTAAAATATTCGACAATGCTTCTGAATTATTCCAATCAGCAGATGTCATTCTAAAAGTACAGCGTCCGATTGAAAATGAATCGTTAAAAAAACATGAATTGGATTTGATGAAACAGGGGACATTGCTTATCACTTTTCTTTATCCACTTCACTACTATGAATTGGCAAAAAAATGTGCTGAGAAAAAAGTAAATGTCATATCAATGGATATGATTCCACGTACAACATTAGCCCAAAAAATGGATGCATTAAGTTCTCAGGCAAACATAGCCGGGTATAAAAGTGTGATTATGTGTGCGAATGCTTTAGGAAAAATTTTTCCGCTAATGATGACAGCAGCAGGCACAATTTCTCCAGCCAGAGTTGTAATTATGGGTGCAGGTGTCGCCGGATTACAAGCTTTAGGCACTGCAAAAAGATTAGGCGCTGTTGTAGAAGTATCCGATATCAGACCTCAAGTTAAAGAAGAAGTTCAAAGTCTAGGCGGAAGATTTATTGAAGTGCCAACCGATGCATCTATGCAGGATGCAGGTGGTTATGCAAAAGAAGCTTCAACAGAATTTTTGGAAAAGCAAAAAGCGTTGATTTTCAAACATATAACTGAAGCCGACATAGTTATCACTACTGCATTAGTTCCTGGTAAAAAAGCTCCTGTACTTGTTACGGAAGAAATGGTCAAGAAGATGAGACCAGGAAGCGTTGTTCTAGACATGGCAGTTGAGTTCGGAGGAAATTGTGAAGTAAGTGAATTAGGAAAAACAGTTAAGAAATATGGAGTAACAATAATCGGAGAACCAAACCTCCCAAGCTTAGTGCCGCAGCATGCAAGCGAAATGTATTCAAAAAATATTCTTAGTTTAATTCAGCACATTAGCAAAGAAGGAAAAGTCGAATTAAAACTTGAAGATGAAATTGTAAAAGGTTCTTTGATTACACATAACGGTGAGATTGTTAATCAAAGAATTAAAGAAATTGTAAAGTGATTTATTAACATCATAATCAAAAGGATAGATTATGGACGGTTTGTCTTTTTTAATGCACATTTATGTTTTTGTACTTGCAATTTTTGTTGGATTTGAACTGATAACTAAGGTTCCTCCAACTCTGCATACGCCTTTAATGTCCGGATCAAACGCAATATCCGGAATAACCATTGTAGGTGCAATTCTAAGTGCCGGATTGGAACAATTTACGATAAGTACAATCCTAGGTTTAATTGCAGTAATCTTTGCAATGATAAATGTAATTGGAGGATTTCTCGTGACCGATCGTATGTTAAAAATGTTTAAGAAGAAATGAGCTGAAAAATGAGAATATCAATTGAAATAACTTACCTTGTTTCATCAATCCTTTTTATTTATGGAATAAAAATGTTAAGCTCGCCTAAGACGGCGAGAAAAGGAAATCTTTATGCTGCAATAGGTATGTTTTTAGCTATAGCAGCAACATTGGTGGATCAAAATGTTCTAACCTATGAATGGATTATTATCGGTGCAATAATCGGTTCCTTAGTTGGAGCACTATTAGCATTTAAAACTCCTATGACAGGTATGCCGCAAATGGTTGGAATGTTAAATGGATTTGGAGGCGGCGCATCAACACTTGTTGCACTTTCTGAATATTTTAAGATAAATCCGAATTATCCGGTTGATCAGAGCTTACCTTTTAATCTTCCTATTGATCAAGGAATAGCAATGATCCTGAGTTTGCTGATTGGTGGTGTAACATTTACAGGTTCGATGATAGCTTTTGGAAAACTTCAAGGTTTAGTGTCAGGAAAAGTTGTTAAATATCCTTTCCAGCATCCTTTAAATTTAATTCTAATTCTTGTTGTGCTTGTGGCAGGTGTTTTTGTACTTATGAATCCCACCTCAATTCCATTAGTGATAATTATTGTCATAATATCTCTTGTTCTCGGTATACTTTTGGTTTTACCTATTGGCGGGGCAGATATGCCGGTAGCAATTTCATTGTTAAATTCTTATTCGGGTTTGGCTGGATCAACAACCGGATTTGTTCTTGGAAATAATGAATTGATTATTGCGGGTGCGCTTGTTGGAGCATCGGGAATTATACTGACCAACATTATGTGCAAAGCAATGAACCGGTCGCTGATGAATGTTGTTTTAGGAGGTTGGGCATCTGCTGGAAGTTCTGGTCCCGCAGTTGAAGGTGCTTCACCTAAAGGAGATGCTAAATCAGTTGATGCAGAAGAGCTTGCAATGATTTTTGATGTTGCAAGTAAAGTCGTAATTGTTCCCGGATATGGAATGGCTGTTGCACAAGCACAACATGCGGTTAGGGACTTAATGAATATACTCGAGGCAAAGGGTATAAATGTCAGATTTGCGATTCATCCCGTTGCTGGAAGAATGCCGGGTCATATGAATGTTCTTTTAGCTGAAGCCAATGTGCCGTATGATAAATTATATGCAATGGAAGATATTAACGATGATTTTCCAAATGTTGATATTGCATTAATCATTGGCGCAAATGATGTTGTTAATCCTGCTGCCAGACATGATCAGAAAAGTCCTATTTTTGGTATGCCAATTCTCAATGTAGATTATGCAAAAACTGTTGTGATAAACAAAAGATCGTTGAATGTAGGTTATGCAGGAATTGATAATGAATTGTTCTTTTATCCAAATGCGCTTATGTATTTTGGTGATGCACGAGATTCAATTGTGAAGCTAACACACGCTCTAAAGGAAGCTTAACTTTATATAAATTCGATCAATAAAAATGGCGGACAACTTGTTCGCCATTTTTTATTATCGCTATCCACAATAAAACTAATATTCAGAAAATATTTGGAATTAGTTCGTGTTGAATAGTACTCATCAATTTCAAATTTCTATCTGCCATTAAAACATTTTTTTATCCTCTATTACTTAATCTAAAATATTTCGTTGGTTTGAATGGCAACTTCCACTAACCAATTATATCTGTCTTTTTATTTTTTAATAAGCTGAGAAGGTTAATGAGATTTATCTTAGTCTGTTACTAAGGTTTGCCCCTTCAGACATTTAATTCAAAAGAACATATTTATATTTTTAAAACCTTAGTAACCACATATGCCCTAGTGAAACAAAACCTTCTTAGCTTATTTCTCATAATTATACCATGATGTATAAAATAAGAATACAAGCACTGAGAATTATTTTGGATAGATATGTTTTTATTATTATTCTATGTTATTGCTATATTTCATTGTAAAAATTTAATTTTTTATTAATGAAATATTCTATTCTTTTCATCTTTTTCTTATTCATTCAAATCACTTTAAAAGCCCAAGTTGATACCATTTCTTTTAACTCTTACTTTGTTTTGATTGAAGATAATTCCATGAAAGTTGTAGATGCCAAAAGTGAATTGGTATTTCAAAAACAGTTTTACAGACCTTATGAATATCTTGCAGATATTGATGCCGATCAATTTGATGAGCTGATCATTGTTGATTCAATTATTACCGATGGCAAACTTAATATTACAATTTATCTTTTCGCCGGCGAAGAAAATTTTAAGCCGATTGACTCTATTTATTCAGGATCATTTTTCCCTTTCATCACGTATTCCGAAGAAATTGAATCAATGATTATTGAAACCGGTATTCCCGAATTTGAAATATTTAACCAGACAAGTGAAGCATCGTCTCTTCCCATAAATTTATGGAAAGTAGATAACAATGAATTGTTTTTGGTTAACGATGAGCTTTTTGAGCCATTCATTTTTGAGAATGCAAATTTGAGTCAGCTCATGGATTACTATACTCATAACAAAATAATGGACTGTGCAACTTCACAACTTTATAAAGGAATAATTGCTTCTTCATTTGCAAATTATATAAATGCGGGCGAACAGTCTCTTGCTGCTCAAATAGTAAAAAAGTATTATGTGTGTGAGGATGTTGAGAACTTTAAACAAGACATTATGGATTTAATTTTTCCAAAGGCACAATAATGAAAATGGACTGGCACTCTCATCTCGGTAAGACATTATATATTACAATGCATGAGAATTTCGGATTGGCTGTTGATCCCAAAACCAATTCGCCAATATTCGAAATCGTATTCAAGTCCGGTAAGCTTATAGATGTTTATGATGATGCCTTGCTTCTTGAAACATTACGGGAAAATCAAACCGTGAAAATTTATATCCCATTCAATTCAATTAAATGCGTTGAGATTTTTAACCTTTAAACCGGCAAATATTGTGCAAAAACTTTTTCTGCTTATTGTTTTGACTGTAATCTCAGCAGTTATTTGCTTTCCGCAGAAATTAAACATTAAGAGCTTGAGGGTTTATTCTGAAACTGAAACATCATTCCCCATTTTAACTCCTCTTGAAGATGATAACAAAAAATTGACGATTGAATTTGATATTGATTCTGATGTTCTGCCGAACTTGAACATTGTATTTAAATATTGCGATAAAAATTGGATTCCTTATGACAATTTATTCTTAGTCAACAATGGAAAAAATATTGAGCACGACTTGGATTTTGAAATCCTGCCATTTACATGTGAAGATGCTCGCTACCGTTACAAAGGGTTTTTCCCGAATGAAGATGATTTTGTTGACTTTCCATTTTCCGGTAAATGGATGTTTTACATCACAGGTATTCAGGATACATCCAAAGTTTACGCCTCCGGAAAATTTTATGTTGTTTACAATGATTTAAACATAAATGTTAATCTTAAAAAAGAAATGCTTGAAGAAAAATCTTACAGTCCTTTGGAGATTGGAAGAATAATAAATCTTACCTCATCATTCGATCTTCCAGAAGAGCTTTTCCCAAATTTTATTGACCAAATTGAGATAATTCAGAATAAAAAAATCAGTTCTCCCATAATTGTTGATAGAACTTTTAACACTAATACACGTCAATATTCATGGAATGCCGATAGAAAATTTTCCTTTACCGCAAGAGATATTTATCCTGGAAATGAATATCGCCAAACTGATATTCGGGATATTAATAAATTTAATTCCAAAGATGTGAGCGCACAATTTGCCGGCTTCGAATTATCTAGGTTTTACAAGTTAGGAAGACGTGATTTAAATGGAAGTTACTTACTCACAAATTATAAAAATGATTTTGCGACGTATTTGAATGTCAATTTCAGGATTAAACCCCCTGAAGAATTTTGGGGAGATATTTTCCTTGTCGGTTCATTTAATAATTGGCAGTTGAGCGAGCAATATAAGCTTGAAAAGAACGATGGTATCTTTACTAAGACAATTCAGCTAAAGCGTGGTATTTATGATTATCAGTATGTCACCGGTTATATTAATAATGGTTTAATTAAAGATGAAAATTGGATTTACCTTGAGGGTAATTTTTGGGAAACTTCAAACGAGTATTATGTTTTTCTTTATTACAGAGATCCCAATTACGGAGGGTACGATAGAATTATCGGATTTAAAAAAATAATAAGCAGATAAAATGGGAAAAATAAAAATTGGTGTTATCGGAACTGGACATCTTGGAAAGCTGCATGTTAAAATGTTCAAGCAAATTCAGGAGTGTGAAGTCACTGGAATTTATGACGGCAACAGTCAAACAGCAAAAGATGTTGCACAGGAGTTTAATGTAAAAGCATTTGACAATTTAGATGATCTCTTAAAAAATATTCAAGCCGCTTCGATCGCAGTGAGTACCACGGCACATCATGAAGTTGCAAAAAAATGTTTGGAGAAAAATATCCACATCTTTGTGGAAAAACCGATTACTTCAAGCATCTCGGAAGCCGAAGAATTAGTCCAAATATCTTCAGACCGAAAATTAAATTTACAAGTTGGGCATATCGAAAGATTTAATCCTGCAATTATCTCGCTCGAAAAATTTATTATCGAACCCATGTTTATTCAAACAGACCGGCTTGCACAATTTAATCCGAGAGGAACTGATGTTGCAGTGGTTTTGGATTTAATGATTCATGACATTGACATTATTCTAAGCTTGATTAAAAGTGAAGTTAAAAAAATTGATGCCAATGGTGTAGCCGTCGTATCGAATAATCTGGATATTGCAAATGCAAGAATCGAATTCGAGAACGGGGCAGTGGCAAATGTTACTGCAAGCAGGATTTCTCAAAAGAAAATGAGAAAGATGCGCATCTTTCAAAAAGATGCTTACATTTCATTGGATTTTATTACTGGTGTATCAGAGGTTTATCGCCTTCATCCTGTTGACCAGAACATTGATCCATCAACTATGTCCTTCGGGGAAATCGGGGTCGGTGAAAAACGGAAAAGATTAATTTACGAGCAGCCGGAAATAAAAGATGTGAATGCTTTGAAATACGAGCTTGAGCTTTTTATTAAATCAATTCTTTACAAATCACATCCCGTAGTTTCCGGTATGGATGGCTTAAGAGCTTTAAAGGTTGCAGAAATTATTTTGAATAAAATTGAGGAAAGTCATAAAAGTTTTATTGATTAAAGAAGTTTGTAGGAGAATTTTATTTTTTAAGAACATCAGATACATGAAAAAAATATTATTTCCTTTGATCATTCTATTGATGCTATCAAACTTAAGCTGCAGTATATTCCAAACGATCAGTAACATTGGACGTTTGAAATTTAAGCTAGGTAAAGTTGTCGATCTTTCTCTAAGCGGTATTTCGGTTTCAAATAAATCTAAGCTTTCCGATTTTAATACACTTGATCTGCTTAAGCTTTCCACATCATTTGCTCGAGGAAATTTTCCCTTATCGTTCATACTAAATGTTGAGGCAATTAATCCAAATGATGGAACGGGCGGATACCCAAATACCAATGCAACTTTAAAATCATTTGCTTGGAGATTACTCCTTGATAATAAAGAGACAATATCAGGTAATATTGCACAGCCGGTTATTGTGCCGGGTACAGGACAAGCAGCAATAATTCCATTACAAATAAATCTGGATCTGCTTAGTTTCTTCAAGGACAAAAGTTATGAAAGTTTAATCAATCTCGCTCTCAATTTAGGCGGCAATGGAGGATCAGCTTCTAAAATAACTCTTTATGCTAAACCCGTTATCTCTACTGTGCTTGGCGATTTATCTTATCCCCAAGAATTAAAGATCGTAGATTTTGAATTCACAAAGGATTAATTAATTCATGTTACGAACAATTACGATTAGAACTCGTAAACAAACCCAGTTTCTGAACGAACGAATTGAGCAATGCTGAGAAACTGGGTTTGTAATCATGACATTGCGTAAGGTGAGGAATTAATTAATCGTTTTATTCTAAAATATTTAAGAAAAAAAATATAATGGCTAAATCAGAAAAATATGCTGTTGGAGTAGACCTTGGAGGAACGAATATTAAAATCGGAATCGTCTCTCAGAAGGGAAAAGTCTTAGAAAAAATATCATTGAATTCTAAGGCGGAAGGTGGACCTGAAAAAGTTGTTAAGCAAATTAAGACTGGTATAAAAGAAATTTTATCTGGAAATAAAAAAAAGATTCGCGGAATAGGAATCGGTGCTCCCGGAGTTGTCTCAACTAAAAAGGGGACAGTTGAAAATCCTCCCAATTTTCCCGGATGGACAAAAGTAAATTTGGGAAATATTATCAAACAAGAATTTGATATTAATTGTTATGTTGAGAATGATGCAAATGCAGCGGCAGTTGGTGAAATGATTTTTGGTACTGGAAAGCGATACAACTCATTTGTTATGATAACGCTTGGAACAGGAGTCGGTGGGGGAATAATACTTAATCGGAAATTATATCGAGGTGAAATAGGAGCTGCAGGCGAAGTTGGTCATATCACAATAAATTATAATGGACCAAGATGTAATTGCGGTTCGTATGGCTGTATCGAAGCTTATGTGGGGAATAATTATTTAATTTCAAAAGTAAAATCCGATTTATTAACTTCACCCAATCAGAAAATATTAAAACTAGTAAATAATGATTTGAATTTGCTAACACCTCTCATTTTACAAAAAGCCGCTGAAGATGGAGATACATTTTCTAAAGCTGTTATATCTGAGATGGGAGAACAAATAGGGGCTGCATTAGCATCCGTAAGCAATCTACTGGATGTCAGCACGTTTATTATTGGCGGCGGTGTTTCCGGCTTTGGAAAACCATTGTTCTTTGCTATCAACAAATCACTTGTTGCACGGGTAATTGCTTCGCTGAGAAATCGGGTAAAAGTTCTGCCTTCTAAGTTAAAGAATGAAGCAGGGATTAAAGGTGCTTCAGCTTTGGTATTTTACAAGTCATAAAAATTTTGCGGACTATAGATGAATAAACTTTAACTAATTATGAAACCTATAAATTTAGTTTTGGTTTTAACCGTCTATTCAATTCTGATTTTTCCACAGGATCCCGATATCAATTTTCCTATTCCACAAGATTCTATCCTAGCCAATCAATCTGATACTTCTTCAATAAATCTTATACCGAGAAAAAAATCTTACGATGTGGATACGGTTATTTATACGAAGGCAAGCGATTCGCTTATTTTCTTTGTCAAAGATCGTAAAATGAATATTTACGGTGAAGGTTCGCTTAATTACAAAGAGACTGATCTTAAAAGTGCTAATATTTTTGTGGACTTTGAAACAAGCAACATTGAGGCATCAGGAGTTCGTTCCGATACTCTTGCAAGTTCATACGAAGGCACGCCGGTTTTAAAAGATAAAGGTGAAGTTTATGAAGGATTTCGTATGAAATATAATTTCAAGACACGAAGAGGAATAATTTCTTCAGCACAAACAGAATCTGAAGGAACGTACTACACCGGATCAAAAATTAAAAAGGTTGACAATGATACATACTTTGTTCAAGATGGAATTTATACAACGTGTAACGAACCCGACCCGCATTATTATTTTTACTCGCACGAAATGAAAGTCGTGAACAAAGAACAAATCACTGCAAAATGGATATGGTTATTTTTCGGAGGAGTTCCTTTTCCGGTTCCTTTGCCCTTTGCGGTTTTCCCGCTTGAATCAGGAAGGAGATCTGGAATAATCGCGCCAGCTTTTGGTGACGACGGAACTTATGGCCGTTACTTTTCGCGCTTTGGATATTTTTGGGCAATAAGTGATTACATGGATTTAGCTTTGCAAGGTGACTACTACACTCGCGGCAGCTACAGATTCGACAGTAGATTCAGGTATGCAAAGCGATATGATTTTACCGGCAGCTTGGAAGGTCAGTACGAATTTCTTAGACAAAACGATGTAACCGATCCTGATTTATTTGAGCAAACAAATTGGAGATTGATTTGGAATCATAACCAAAACTTTGATCCATCACTAAGATTTGATGCACGATTAGAATTTCTTTCCGGAAATATTCTTCAAAGAAATCTTGTTGACTTAAACGACGTACTTCGAAACGAAATAAGATCTAACGCAACATTTTTTAAGAACTGGGAAGAATCCGGGAACAGCATGTCGCTGAATTACAGCAGAAGGCAAGTATTGGAAACAGGAGAGATAAACGAAGTGCTTCCGAATTTAACGTTCAACATTCCGCAGAAGTATCCTTTCAGAGGAAAGATAGCTTCGGGTGAACAAAAGTGGTACGAACTTATTGGTTATAATTACTCCGGCCAGTTTCAGAACAACCGGGATAAACAAGAAGGTCAATTAAAAATTAGAGGTGGAATTCAGCATAACATTAACTTAAGTGCATCACCTAAAATTGGATACATCAGTGTTACACCAAACTTTCGTTACCAGGAAAAATGGTATAACAAAAGAATCGAGCAATCATTGGTCAAATCATCTTTTTCTGGAGAAGATTCACTCGTTACCAAGGATGTGAAGGAAATTAATTTTGTGCGAACTTTTTCTATAGGTGTAGGAGCTTCAACAAGATTTTATGGTATTGTCCAGCCAAACATGCTTGGAATTAATTCAATCAGGCATACCGTCAATCCTAGTATTTCATATAATTACCAACCTGATTTTTCAAAATCACATTGGGGATATTACGGAACTTATAAGGATTCGACAGGCAAAGAAATAATGTACAATAAATATCAGAATGAAATATTCGGTGGGGCTTCTTCAGGCGAACAGCAAAATTTGTCATTCTCCATATCAAATATTTTTGAAATGAAAACAGCCGTTGATCCGACCGATACAACATCAAAAGAAAAGAAAATACAGCTTCTAAATTTGGATGCGGGCATAAGTTATAATTTAGCTGCTGACAGCGTTAAGTTCTCAAGGTTGAATTTAGGATATAGAACTCAAATCGGTGATTGGCTGAACTTGTCCGGCAACTCTTCATATTCTTTGTATGAATCAAACGAGCTTGGTCAGGAGACCAATCAATTTCTGATCAACAATAAAAAAGGTTTACTGCGCTTGACCAATTTCCAATTTTCATTATCAACAACTTTATCCGGAGAAAAATTAAGATCAAAAACTGAAGATGAAGGCGGAACTCCTTTACCTGAAGGAGAATATGAACTCGGAGGTGCAGATAGAAAAATTTATCAAGGATTGTATAATGATAAAGATCCCGACTTTACTATTCCCTGGGATATTTCATTAAGCTACAATTATGTGTTGGATAAATCTTCACCCGCGAACACCCGCAGCTTTTCAAATGTAAATGGGAGCTTGAACTTTAATCTTACCCCTGCTTGGAAATTTTCATTGACAGGCAGCTATGATTTTGATAAGAAAGAATTTTCAGCCCCGCAGGTCAGAATATCGCGCGATCTGCATTGCTGGTTAATGAACTTTACCTGGAATCCGATTGGAACTTTCACCGGCTATAGATTTGAAATTAGGGTGAAAGCGCCGCAGCTTCAAGATCTTAAGGTTACTAAACAAGATCAGTTTTATGAGGGCAGATAAACAAAATTAATGAAGAAATATATAATTGATGGAAATAATCTAATTGGTAAAATTAAGCCGCTTAGCGATGTGCAGAAAAAAGATAAGCAAGCGTCAAGAGAGAAGCTTGCGCATTTAGTTGATAGATACTTTGCAAATAAAAAGGTTGAAGTAATATTGAACTTTGATGGATTTGCTAATCAAAAAATAAACGTATCAAAAGTAAAATTGGTTTACTCCGATAACATATCTGCAGATCAAAAGATTAAAAAGCAAGTCGAAGAAGAGCAGAGCAAAAGAAATATAGTGGTTATCAGCTCTGATAATAATGTTAGAGAATTTGCAAAGATTTGTGGTTGTGAAGTTATTTTATGTGAAGCTTTCGGAAAGGAAATTACAAAAAGCCAAAAGACGGATGACGAAGAATCAAGAATAAAAGCAATGGATGATATTGACACATTTAAGAAAATGTTTGGTGTGTAGTTTGAATAGTCTATTGAATGAAAACTTGTGTGTATGCAGTCGAAAACAACTTGTTAGAAGTATATTGAGCACGGCTTATTGCGATTTAGAGTAGACCTGAGTACATTTATACATAACAATTATAAGTGAACACGAATCAATTGCAAAATGTTGTTATTGGAATGATAATTCAATACGGTTTTGCTCATGATAAAAAAATCTTTTCTTTTCATATTACTTCTTACAAGCTTTGCACTGCATGTTAGTGCTCAAGGGATTGGGCAAGGAACAAGAATTGATCTAACATCAAAACTTGGGCTTAACAATGGAACAACAGGTCAGTTCGCACAGCTATTCATTCCAGATTACTACCAAGCTCCTATTGACGGAAAGTTCGATTTAGTCTTTCACCTTCATAGTGCTTCGTGGGCTGCGGAAGATCAAGTATATAAAGCAAATGCAAACGCAATTCTATTTAACATTCATCTTGGTGGATTCTCAAGCTCATATCAAAATTATTTTGTTAATCAATCCTACTTCCAAAATATTCTAGATACAGTAATTTCGATCTTAGATAGAAATGAGATAATTTCTAATCCACAGATTAAACATTTGATTGTAACATCATTCAGTGCAGGTTATGGCGGAGTAAGAGAAATACTCAAGAACACTTCTTATTGTAATAAAATTAATGCTTTAACATTAGCTGATGGTTTACACTGCAATTCCGATTCTGCAACAAGAGAAATTCAGATGCAGGATTTTCTGAGGTTTGCAAAAGATGCACGCGATAAACTTAAGATAATGTTTCTAACTCATTCCAGCATTTTAACCAGCGGATATAACAACACAACTCAAACAGTCAATTATCTGATAAGTGGAATTGGTGCTCTTCGAGCTGCTTACTCCGCAATAGATGAAATTGGTTTACAATACTCGAGATGCGATACTGGAAATTTTCATCTTAAAGGATATTATGGCGACACTGCAAACGATCTTCTAAAGCATTTGTATGCTATGAACATCATACTTGGAAGTGCTCTGGATATCTTGTACAATCAAACCACAGGATTAAATGGAGTTGATTTGAACAATTACAATTTTACTTTAGATCAGAACTATCCGAATCCGTTTAATCCAAGTACAATAATCAGTTGGCAGTCTCCAACAGGCAGTTGGCAAACTTTACAGGTTTACGATATACTTGGAAACGAGGTTGCAACACTTGTTGA
>DAIMIJ010000032.1:0-10931 GCA_036722835.1 Ignavibacteriaceae bacterium
CCCACAACGTCAGCGCCATATTCCGAACTTGTGATGCAGTTGGTGTTCCAAAAGTCTCGCTGATTTATTATCTGGAAAAGTTTCCTAAGATCGGAAAGAAATCTTCAGCATCTGCATTTAAATGGGTAGAGAAAGAAAAATTCAGCAGTGTTAGCGAATGTTATGATTCATTGAAAAAAAGTGGATACACTATTTACGCTTCAACTATTTCAGATGAAGCTAGTGATCTTTATAAACTTGATTTCAAAAAAAAGATTGCAATTGTTTTTGGCAATGAACATCGAGGTGCTTCCGATGAAGCTGCAAAATTGGCTGATAAAAAATTTAAGATTCCAATGTATGGAATGGTGCAAAGCTTAAATGTTTCCGTTGCGGCTGCCATTGTTTTGTACGAAGCACTCAGACAGAGAATGAAAAAAGGATTTTACGCTAAAAGCGAGCTGAACGAAAGTGCGTTAGAAGAGTTGATTGAAAAATGGGCAAGGAAGTAAATGGTTCAAGAGTTTAATCGTATAGAAAACGTAAGCGGCGAATTAAATTTACCGGGAGATAAATCAATTTCCCATCGTGCAGTTATTTTTTCTGCAATGGCTGATGGAGTTTCGGAGATCACTAATCTTTCAGATGGTGAAGATGTTAATTCTACAATTACTTGCATGGAATCTATTGGAGCAGTTATTGAAAGAGCAGGAAGGTCAGCTAAGGTTCGAGGAAAAGGATTTAAAAAATTCACAAAGCCAAGCTCAATGCTAAATGCTGGAAATTCCGGAACAACCACTAGACTGCTGAGCGGGTTGTTAGCTGCTCAAAATTTTGAGTCAATAATTATTGGAGATGATTCTCTTTCCAAAAGACCGATGGAGAGAGTAATACAACCGCTGAAATTAATGGGGGCAGGTATTGAATCAACAGATAGCGGAACTTTGCCTATTAAAATATTTCCCGTTAAGAAACTAAACCCAATTGATTATCAATTACCGGTTGCAAGTGCACAGGTTAAAAGTGCTGTGCTAATTGCTGCGCTTCATTGCGATGGAATTACTTCGGTTACGGATAAATATGCAACACGTGATCATACTGAGAGAATGCTTAATCTTAAAACTTCATTCCTATCTGGCAATCACAAAAATGAAAAAGTGATTTATTCATCTAAAGAAAATTATCCTGTTCCAAAATCTTATTTCATTCCATCTGATATTTCTACAGCATCTTTTTTCATTGTTCTAACTTTACTATCGAAAAATTCCGAGTTGATATTACATGACGTCAGCTTGAATGAAACAAGAATCGGTATTCTAAAAGTACTTAAAGAAATGGGCGGCGATATTGAAATTCAAAATGAAAAAGAAAGCAACGGAGAACCATTCGGCGATATTGTTGTAAAAAGCAGTAAACTGAAAAATGCTGCGATCAAGAATGAAATCATTCCAAATATAATTGATGAAATACCAATACTTTCGGTAGCCGGATTATTCGCAGAAGGCAGCTTCCAAATTCAAAATGCGAAGGAGCTGAGAAAGAAGGAATCCGATAGAATAAATTCATTATGTTATAATTATAGATTGCTCGGCCTAAGTGTGGATGAAACTCCGGATGGATTTTCAGTCTCGGGTGAAATTAAACATTATTCACCTGCATTCGAAAGTTTTGACGACCACAGAATTGCGATGGCGTTGTCGGTTCTTTCAATGCTGTTGAAAGATGGTGCAAAAATAAATAAGTTTGAGTGTGTCGGTATTTCAAATCCAAATTTTATTTTTCAACTAAAAAAGATTGTCAGGTAAATCATGGCAGAAGTAACCTTAAAAAATGTAACAAAAATTTATGAAGGTGGACAAGTTGCTGCGAAGGACATCAATATAAATGTTCTTGACAAAGAGTTCGTTGTTTTGGTAGGACCTTCCGGGTGCGGTAAATCAACTACATTAAGAATGATTGCCGGACTTGAGGAAATTACTTCAGGTGAATTATTTATCGATAATAAAAAAGTGAATGATGTTTCACCTAAAGACAGAGACATTGCAATGGTATTTCAGAATTATGCCTTGTATCCTCACATGACAGTTTATGAAAACATGGCGTTTGGATTAAAGCTTAGAAAATTTCCGAAAGAAGAAATTAAGAAACGAGTCACCGATGCTGCAAAAATTTTAGGGTTGGAAGATTATCTTGCTCGAAAACCAAAAGTGCTTTCCGGCGGGCAAAGACAAAGGGTAGCAGTTGGTCGTGCAATTGTGAGGAAACCAAAAGTTTTTTTATTTGATGAACCACTCAGCAATCTTGATGCAAAACTTCGTGTGCAGATGAGAACAGAAATTTCAAAGCTTCATCAGAATCTTGGTGCCACAATGATTTATGTTACCCACGATCAAACAGAAGCAATGACTATGGGTGATAGAATAGTGATTATGAAAGACGGTATAGTTCATCAAGTAGATACTCCGCTGAATCTATACAATCACCCGGTGAATAAATTTGTTGCAGGATTTATCGGAAGTCCATCCATGAATTTTATTGAAGGAAAATTATTCCAGGAAGACGGACTGTCTTTCAAGAGCAAAGGAAATTATTTAACATTAAAATTAAATGAAACTTTGGGTGATAGATTAAAAAATTATATTAGTAAATCGTTGTGGCTTGGCATTCGACCCGAAGATATTTACGATTCGGATTCATCCAACAGAAATAATAATGCTAAGATTGATGTTCAGCTTGAAGTTGTAGAGCCAATGGGAAATGAAATATTTCTTTACTTTACAATTGACGATTCACAGTTTATTGCAAGAATACCTGCCCGTGAAAAACCGGAACCAAATGCAAAAAGAACATTATCGTTTGATCTGGGAAAGCTTTACTTTTTTGATATAGAATCGGAAAAAAGTATTTGATTGAAAAGAATTAATCCAGCTCGATTACTTGATGCTCGAATTTATTGATGGCAAGCTCTTCAAAAATCTTTTTCAAAACATCCACGCCATACTTGTTCGCATAATGGAAAAAACTTAATTCTCTTTCCTGTAAATTCATATCTGGAAAAAGATTCGCAGAAGCTTTATCAATTTGCCTTAACGTTATTTCATAGCGCTTCTTTTGTGCTTCGGCTGCCTTTTCCTTTAACTCATCAACATAACCTAAAACTTTGAGCCGGTATTTTGAAGTAACATCACCCATTGTTTTATCAAGCTCAAATAATTTCTCTTTGAGATTATCGAAGGCAAGGTCAATTTGATTTTTCGTTTCTTTGAAAATCTCTTCCAGATTTTTGTCAGAAACATTATTAATGATTTGGTTTTTTAATTTATTCGGGTCAGTGAAGATATCTTTGACGCTAAGTCCGTATTTTTCAAGAACTGATTTTAATGTTTTTTCTAAAATTGTAACTGAAGAGCGAGGATAAATAATTGCCGGATCAATATCGTAAAATTCGTAAAGCGGCAGAATTTGAGCAAAGTATGCAACTTCACTTGGACCGCCAATATAAAACCCAGTTGGGAAAAGAAAATCTTGGCAAATTGGACGCAATAAAACATTTGGACTGAATTTTTCCGGTTCGATTTCAATCAAATTAATTAATTCTTCTAAAGTAAATTTCTTTCTTTTTCCTTTAAGTCTGAATTCATTTTCAATCGGTTCAATAACGTATCTTCCTTCATCGTAGTTATAAAAAAGGTTAATTGGACGGATTTTCACTTGAGCATGATAAAGCTCCTCTAAACTGGCTGAGATGTTCACCAACTTTTCGGTGTGATTTCTAAAATCATTAATCTCTTTTTTGAAAACCGGTTTTAGTAACTCTTTAACTTTTACATCTTGCGGGTCAAAGATTACAAGTCCATATTGATCGAATAACCAGAACAGTAATTCTTTGAAGGGTTCTTTAAATGTTTTTTCTTCAGTGTAAAAACTTTTAAGATTTTCCATTATAGGATTTTTGAATTCGGTATTCCGTAATTGGTTTTCATAGTCCTTTAAAAATTGTCCGATTGATTCTTTAAGCTTTAGATGACCGATGCTTCCGCGGTTCTGTTCTTCTTCTGTCGGTTGATCGTTATATGAAATTTTAATCAATTCGTTGTTATCATTCAAAACATTAATTGAACGAACTTCCTCAAAATCGTGATCATCACCTTCAAGCCAAAATACTGGTACAAAATGGTAATTGTCATATCTTTCAGAAAGATGAGAGCAAAGCTTGATGGCTGTAATAATTTTATAAAATGTATAAAGCGGACCGCCTAAAATTCCAAGCTGCTGCCCGGTGACAACGGCGACTGTTTCTTTGTTTTTTAACAGCGAAATGTTTTTAAGAGTTTTTGAAGATGGATCAAATGATTTGTACTGATTGTTAATGATAGTGGAAAGCTCATTTCGAAATTCTTTTGGAGATTCCGAAAGCTGCTTAAATTTCGCTATGAATTGTTCCTTATCGCGAAAATTGTATTTGTAAAATCCTTTTAATTTCTCGAAATCATAAAGGTAATCAAGAAAAAGTTTTGTATTTCCGGGAATCTCTTTGAAGTTAATGAACATGGCCGCTCCGTTTGGTTTTTATTTCCTTATTAAAACTAAGAAAATCTAATTTCCATCACAAATAAAACGATGCACGGATTGAACTTATTTGGCGATCCCGATCACATAGGATCTCTTTCTCGGCAAGCAATATTTCGGTATTTTAATTTCAAAAGTAAGATAACATTTGGAAATAAATCCGCTTAAATATTTTACAATAAAAAGATTATTGAATGTGATGATGATTGTCGCTTCTTTTGGTGCGGCAAGAATTTTTCGCAAACCAATTGTTTGGGGAATGCCGTTAACATATTCAATTGAACCCACAAACTTTTGTAATCTCAAATGCCCGGAATGCCCTTCCGGAACAGGTGAGTTAACTCGTCCATTAGGTTTTTTAGCGATAGATAATTTCAAAAAAATTATCAATGAGATTAGCGAAACGGGATTTTATGTCCAGTTATTTTTCCAAGGAGAACCGTATTTGAATAAAAAGCTTAATGAAATGATTGAATATGCTCAGAGTAAAAACATTTATGTTTCAATAAGCACAAATGGTAATTTAATATCCGCTAAAAATATTGATAAGCTTATGGAACATGCTCCTGATAAAATTATTTTTTCACTTGATGGTCTGGATGAAGAGAACTATCAGAATTATAGAGTTGGTGGAACATTCAAGCAAGCTGATGAAGCGTTACAGATGCTCGTCAAAGCTAAAAAAAAATTAAAGCTCAAAAAACCATTTGTCGAGCTTCAGTTTATTGTGATGAAACAAAATGAACACTTGCTCGACGAGGTTAGAGCTTACAGCAAAAAAAGGTTTGTTGATCGGCTTGTACTAAAGACTATGCAAATATCTTCATATGAAAACGCCGTAAAATTTTTACCTACAAAGAACGAACACTCGCGCTACATTTTGAAAAATGGAAGTTACGAGATAAAGAGCACTTTAAAAGATCATTGTTTTGCTTTATGGCGAACTGCCGTGATTACGTGGGACAACAAAATGGTACCATGCTGTTTTGATAAAGATGCCAATTATGTTTTAGGAAATCTTAATGAATATTCTGTCAGAGAAATTTGGCAATCTGAGCTTTATCAAAATTTTAGAGTGGGTGTTTTAAAGAATCGCAAAGGAAATAGCATGTGCAATAATTGCACTGAGGGATTAAAAGTAAATATATTTCGCATGGAAAATTAATTTCATAAACAGAATGAATTACAATTCCGACACTGTTTCTATCAAGCTGCCGAATATTAAAGCAAGAGTTTATGCTGCACTTAAGATTTTAGTTGCAGTATCATTATTGGTTTACCTTTTTTCTTTTGTTGAACTGAAGAATATTGTTTCTACATTTTTAAGCTCCGACATCCGGCTGCTCGCAATGAGTGCAGTACTTTTAGTGCCCAATATCTATTTACAGTATTTAAAATGGAAAATTACTTGTGATAAATTAATCGGTGAGGGAAGTAGAAAAAAAATTCTTTTGTCATTGTTTTATGGATTTCCTGCGGCTGTGTTTACACCAGCAAGAGCCGGCGAGTACTTTGGAAGGGGATTGGCGTTTAAGGATAGATCTTTTATGGAAATAATCTTTGCAACTTTTGTTGATAAATTATTTACGATACTCGTTACCTTCCTTTTTGGAAGCATCGGAACAGTAATATTTATAAGCAGGTACTATCAATCGAGTATTTACTTTTCTATCCCAATGATAATTACATATTTTGTGTTTGCTGCAATCACGCTTACGTTTATCTTCTCAGACAAAGAATGGTTTTACAATTTATTCTCACCTTTTTCAAAGTTTAAACTTTTCTCTAAAATACGGGAAAGAATATTAATACTAAAAAATCTTGACCGCAATTTTGTTTTTAAGATGATTTCTATCTCTACCATATTTTTCTTCTGCTATCTTTTGCAATTTGCAATATTATTTGCTGCGTTCTCACATCATATTGAAATTGTTAAGTTCCTTTGGGCGGCAATGGTTATAATGTTTGCTAAAACAATTTTATCGCCCCTCTCATTTAGCGAATTGGGTGTTAGGGAAGGTGCATCAATATTTTTCTTAACTCAAATGGGTGAAACTTCAGGTACAGCATTGAATGCTTCGCTCTCACTTTTTATCATCAACATAATCGTTCCATCATTAATAGGTTTATTTCTTTTATTCGTAAAGAATGATGATTGAAATAATACTTTTTCTGTTTTTCGCATTTTTACTTCTTAACTACATTTATTTTTTATCGGATATCATTAGAGGTCTTAAAAAACTCTTCGAAGATAATCAGGCAATGATTCCAGATGAATGTGTTTCGGTCATTATTCCGTTCAGAAATGAGTCCGACAATATTTTGATCAGCTTGAAAAGTTTGGCTTCACAGAATTATCCTCAAGAAAAATTTGAAGTGATCTATGTTAATGATTCATCAACTGATGATTCTTACGAAAAGATTCTCAATGAAGTGAAGCCAAATAATTTTAAAGTTATTTCACTTTCAGATTTTTCAATTGATAAAGCTTTCAAGAAAAAAGCTGTTAGTTATGGAATTGAACATGCTAGCGGCGAAATAATCGTAACCACTGATACCGATTGTATTCATGACCAAAATTGGTTAAGAGAATTAATTTCAGTTTTTGATTTAAAAACAGGATTTATTTCAGGACCAGTAAGCTTTGTACACCAACCGAATTTATTTTCAAAAATACAATCACTTGAATTTGCTGGATTGGTTTTATCCGGTGCTGGTTTAATTAGTATTGGCAAGCCAACAATATGCAACGGAGCGAATTTAGCTTTTAGAAAAAGTGTTTTCACTGAACTTCAAGGATACCATGATCAAATGCACCTATCATCGGGCGAAGATGAATTATTAATGCAAAAGATTGCTGCTGAGACTGATTATTTGGTAAAGTTTTGCTGGGCTAAGAATGCAGTTGTTTTTACCCGGCCAAATAAAAATATCCACGATTTCTTTCAGCAGCGAAAGCGTTGGGCAAGCAAAGGACTATTTTATAAAAACAAGTTTCTTAGACTTCGATTACTCTTAATTTACTTATTCTATCTAAGCATCACCGTGCAAATTCTTTTATCAATTTTCTTCTCAAAATTATTCTTAATCTTCTTACTGCTTTGTTTGATTTCAAAATTTGTGTTGGAATACAAAATCATCTCCAACGGAGTTGATATTCTTTTCAAACGTGACTTAGTGAAATATTTTTTGATAAGTGAAATCTTTCAAATAATCTACTTAACATTAGCCGGCGCTACTGGAATTCTTGGTAACTTCAAATGGAAAGAACGTAAGCTAACAAGATAGAGTTATATCCTCCGCTCATTAAATCAGCTTACATCAATCGTCTATTAAACTATTTTTTCTGTTCATTAAACTGAACACACTTCTTTAGTAATACTCCAAAATTCAAATTAATGATAGATTGCTTAATGGCATATTCATTGCCCCATGCAATTTGAAGTTAAACAATTTTAAGAGGTATGAAATGAAACAGTTAATGATAGTCCTAATGCTTTTAGTGGGTTTTACAACCTTCACAGAGGCAAAATCTAGCAAGCAGATAAATGCTTATGGCTCATTCTACTCACATCTTGCTCCGTATGGAGTTTGGATGGAGTTTGATGACGGATTAGTAGCTTGGCGTCCCACTATAATGCGTAGAAGTTGGGCACCTTACAGCATGGGAAGATGGATATGGACTGAATACGGTTGGTATTGGGATTCATACGAATCTTTTGGCTACATCACCTACCATTACGGCAGATGGTTTTATGATGATTATTATGGCTGGATATGGATTCCCGATTATGATTGGGCTCCTGCATGGGTTGAATGGAGATATGATGATAGTTACATAGGTTGGGCTCCACTGCCACCTTATGCAGTATTCTCGGTTAACTTAGGAATTCATTTTACATTTGACTATGTGACACATTACAATCACTGGCATTTTGTAAACTATAATTATATGTGTGATCCCTATGTTTACAACCATTACGTCGGTTCGAAATATAAGTATAGAATTTTCTCGAAAACCAAATACAGAAATGATTATGGATACTCTAACGGAAGAATTATAAATAGAGGGCTTGACGTAAGTGAAGTTAGATCAAGAAGCGGACAAGATATCCGACAAAGAAATTTGCAGCAAGTTTCTGATCCGAGAGAATTAACGAGAAAAGATAGAGATAGAAATAACGATGTTGTAAGAACATTTATTCCTTCGCGGGAAGAATTACGAAAAGATAACGTTAGAGATTTAGATGTGAGAAAAATTGAAAGACGCTCGAGTCTTGAAACATCAAGACTGCAAATTGGTGACAGGAAAGATAGCAGAGAAGATGTTGATATAGGAAAACGAAATGATGATTCAAGAAACATTGTCAAGGAAAGAGAAACTAAGCAATATGACATCGAAGAAAAACGAAGAGTAACTGACGAAAACAGAAATCTCAACGATGCTGGGAAAAATAATGTGAATGAAATCGAGAAAAAGCGTACTCAAGAGAGAATGGATGCTGAAAGAAAACAAAAAGAGATTAGAATTATAAACGAACGTCAGAAAAAGGAAAGTTCAACTTTCGAAAATCAGAATAGACGCAATAATGTTAACAATTCACGAATAGAAGAAAAACAGGTAAGCAAAGAAAGAAACGTTCAGATTCAAAGAGAACAGAATGAAGTGAAAGTTGAAAGAAAAATTGAATCGAATAAAACAGAAAACCGAAATTATAATCGGAATGAAGAGCCGAAACGAACTGATTCTCGCAATACTGATCAAAGAATTAATCAAGAAAAGAAAACATCAGAGCGAACAAAAACTAGATAAATTTTAATCATCTCTCTCCACTTAAACGGTGTCGGGTAAAAAACGACGCCGTTTTTTATTATGATTTGTGCATCATTTTTATAAAATTGTCCACACTTAATTTTTAACTAAATGGCTGATAATGAAAGATAAAAACACTCGACTTTTTTACATCCTCGGGGCATTTTTTTTGGCTAATGCAATTCTTGCCGAATTTATTGGTGTTAAAGTATTTTCACTCGAGGGAACTTTGGGATTTAATCCTGTTAATTTCAGCTTTCTTGGCATAGAAAATCTCTCCTTTAATTTGAGTGCAGGAGTTTTACTCTGGCCTGCGGTTTTTATAATGACAGATATCATTAATGAATATTTTGGCAGAAGGGGAGTAAGATTTCTATCTTTCACGGCTGCCGGGTTAATTTTATATGCTTTCCTTATGGTTTACTTCGCAATACTTTTAGCTCCTGCAGATTTTTGGATCGAGCGCAATACTTCAGATGGTATGATCAATATGCATAAAGCTTTCAGAGCAATATATGGGCAAGGGCTGTGGATTATTGTCGGTTCACTTGTGGCTTTTTTAGTTGGACAACTCGTTGATGTAACTGTCTTTCATTTAGTAAAATCAAAAACCGGAAGCGAAAAAATTTGGTTACGTGCAACGGGATCAACTTTAGTGTCTCAATTCATTGACAGCTTCGTGGTTTTATTCATTGCATTTTATATCGGTGCCAGATGGGATCTGAAACTTGTTATAGCAATAGGAATTATGAACTATACTTATAAATTCTTGATTGCTATTGCGCTAACACCTCTTTTGTACATTATACATTACTTTGTAGATCTTTATCTTGGTAAAGAAGCCGCTCATAAATTAATGGTGGAAGCCACGGAAAAGTAACGGAAAGAATAAGTTCATCTGCCTTCTTCTAATAAGGTCCAAATTCCCTGAGCATTAATCACAATATTTCCCGCCACACATTCCTCTTAATTAGAATGGTTCTTTTCATTCTTAAGAAAAAAATAGGTTTTTAATGACTTTCTAGACTAGAAACACTTTTTGAGTTCAAAAATAATTTATAACGTCAACATTTATTTTTATTAATAATGTTGATCTTATGGCATACTTTATGGAAATTAGTTGTATCATTTATTTCTTTTTCGGGGATTTTCACTGTTAATACATATGGTAACTCATAGATTCACCAATCCAATCAAAACACTGATCATCTTCCAAGAATTAAAGAATAATTTATCATTATTTATAATAATTATTAGGAGCTAAAATGAAATTATCAATTGAAGAATCACTTAATTATCATAGTGAGGGGAGAAAGGGAAAGATTGAAGTTGTTGCTACAAAACCTTGTATTACTGCAAGAGATCTTTCAATGGCATATACACCTGGAGTTGCCGAACCCTGCCGGGCAATCGAAAAAAATTTAGAAGATGTTTATAAATACACAGCAAAGGGAAATCTTGTCGCAGTTGTGTCAAACGGAACGGCTGTTCTTGGTTTAGGGGATATTGGTGCCGAAGCCGGAAAACCGGTTATGGAAGGAAAAGGAGTTCTGTTCAAAAGGTTTGCCGA
>DAIMIJ010000032.1:11031-13584 GCA_036722835.1 Ignavibacteriaceae bacterium
AAAGGATGCTTGTCCAAGAGTCGAAATGATCTTAACAAATACAAAATGGATTTTGTAACCGATAAGGAATTCGCAGGTCTTGGTGATGCCATGAAAGGCGCAGATGTATTTCTAGGATTATCTGTTGGTGGTGTTGTTAAAAAAGACATGGTAAAAGGTATGGCTAAAGATCCAATAGTATTTGCAATGGCAAATCCTGATCCGGAAATCACCTATGAAGATGCAACCTCGGTTCGTAATGATATAGTTATGGCTACCGGAAGAAGTGATTATCCAAATCAAGTAAATAATGTTCTGGGATTTCCTTTTATTTTCAGAGGGGCACTTGATGTTCGTGCTACATCAATTACTGAAGAAATGAAAATGGCCGCAACAAAAGCTCTTGCTTCGTTAGCCAAGGAAAAGGTTCCTGAAATAGTCCTTAATGCTTATGGTGGAACCGAATTCTCATTCGGTAAGGAATACATAATTCCCAAACCATTTGATCCTCGTGTTCTTTGGTATGTTGCTCCCGCAGTGGCAAGAGCTGCTATTGAATGCGGAGTTGCTAAGAAAAAGATTGAAGATTGGCAAGCTTATGAAGAAGAGTTAAAAGAAAGAATGGGATTTTCCAAAGAAGTAATAAGAGTAATGATTCACAAAGCTCAGAAAAGTCCTAAGACAGTTGTGTATCCTGAAGGTGAGGAAGAAAAAATAATTCGTGCTGCTCATGTTGTGAAATCAGAGAAAATAGCATCACCGGTGTTACTTGGTAATGAAAAAATTATTCGAGGAATTATTGATGAATTGGGCTACGAGCAAAATGATTATCATATAATTGATCCAGCAACATCGGATAAACGCAAGGTTTATGTTAACGAATTATTGAAGAAGCGGCAGAGAAAGGGTGCTACACTTCGTGAAGTGAAAGAATTAATGAAACAACCAATCTACTATGGCTGCATGATGCTGGACCAGGGAAATGTTGATGCTTTGATCAGCGGGTTGACAACTCACTATCCGAATACAATAAAACCTGCTCTTCAGTGCGTAGGTATTAAGGAAGGATTTAAAGTTGTCTCAGGTCTTTATATTGTGATCACTAAGAAGGATGTATATTTCTTCTCAGACTGTACGGTTAACGTTAATCCAACAGCAGAAGAACTTGCGCAAATAGCAATTTCAACGGCAGATATGGTGCAGGAATTTGATATCATCCCTAAAATTGCAATGCTGTCATTTAGTAATTTTGGTAGTGCAAAGTATCCTCAATCTATAAAGGTTCAAGAAGCAGTACAGTTAGTTAAAAAGCAAAGACCTAATTTAATTGTTGATGGAGAAATGCAAGCCGATACTGCCGTAGTTCCGGAAATCCGAGAACAGCAATTTCCATTTAGTACGCTTCAAGGGAAATCTAATGTATTAATCTTTCCAAGTCTGGAAGCAGGTAACATTGCATATAAACTTATGGCAAGAATTGGACAAGCAACCGTTATCGGTCCGATATTATTAGGAATGAAAAAACCAATTCACGTTCTTCAAACTGGTGCAACGGTTGATGATATAATAAATATGACTGCCATTGCAGTTGTTGAAGCAGATAAGAAAAAATAATCTTATCTAATACTAACTCGGAAAAGCGGAAGAATAATCCTTCCGCTTTTTTTTATTATGATCCTTCATTCTAATAAATAAAAACTCATCGCAACAAATCAGTAAATCATTTCACGCAAAGAAATATTCGAAACTCTTTAATAAAAGGTGTTTTGATTTTTCAACCAGTCTTATTTTGAATCATCAACACTTACAGGAAGGCTTAAATAATGGGATTATAACACTTTTTTCACGGCATATTAGTTGGGTTTAAGAAAGAGTCGAATTACAATTTCTCATAAATCAGAAAAGAACATGAAAGGCACTGAAGAATTTATACTGGCTGGAAATAACAAGTTATTACTTGGTGATTACAAAGGAGCAATCTTTGAATTCACCAAAGCAATAATGGCAAGTCCATTACTCCCTCATGCCTACTCAAGCAGAGGTTATGCAAAACTTGAAATGAGAGATTATGAAGGAGCGATTTATGATTGTCAGCAGGCAATAAATCTTCACTACAGAATGGAAACTTTAACTCGAGATATGAAAGGCGAAACTAGAAGTTCTAATAATACTGCAAATCCAACTTATGCAAGACTTTATTCTATCCTTGGTATTGCAAAACTGCTTCAAGGTAGTAAAGATGACGCATTGTTACTTTTACACAGTGCAAGATTACTCGGCAATAACGACGCAGAAGATATTATTAAATCGTACTACCGCGATTAAATTTTAAAATAACTTAAACCAAAGAATAAAAATGAAAACATTAGCACATTCTAATCCAACTCAAATATCGACTTCAATTTTAGGTTCAAGGAAACTAACTAATCATTTAATTAAACCTTTGAAAGCCGGTTTCTTAGGATTTGCAACAATATTGATGATCCTATTTTTTATTAATCTCTTTTCATATGTAATAGGAACAAATGAAAAATTTGGAATGGATGTTTTAGATTTACTTTTAGCCGGCGTAGG
>DAIMIJ010000033.1:0-2117 GCA_036722835.1 Ignavibacteriaceae bacterium
AACAGCAATAAACAATGTTATTGGGAGTCTAATACGGAGTATGTAATCCAGGAAAGAATTATTCATAAAAGAAAATATTAGTTATAGAATCGGCATTAAATTTAGGTATAATATTTCTCTTCACGCTTAAAATTTTAATGATTTTTTGAATTTAGAGATCGAAGTGATAATAATCTTAACAACTCAAGATGAACCTGAGTCTTGTTCATTTTTTGACGGACAAATCTATGAAATTACCGCTATAAAACAAAAAATTGAGATGTGAGATTGAGAAGTTATTTTTACAAATAAAATCTAACCCAACAACTTTTTTATTAGACTTACCGGATGCATTACTTCGACATCCACTCCGAATCTTTTAGCACCATAACGAAGTTGTGCTAAGCATCCTGGATTTCCAGTTAGAACAACTTTGGCATTCGTGTTTTTGATATTTTCCATTTTCCTCTCAAGAATTACCATCGATTCTTTGTAATGGACTATGTTATAAATTCCAGCACTGCCGCAGCACCATGATGCTTCTTCAAGTTCATTGTAACTAACACCTGGTATCGATTTGACCATTTTGCGCGGTGGTTCTGTTATTTTTTGGGTGTGTGCAAGATGACATGCATCGTGATAGGTTATGCTTTCAGCTAATGATTTCATGTTGAGAGGAATATTCGTTTCGATTAGGAATTCTGTAATATCCCTTACTCTTTTAGAAAAACTTTTTGCTCGTTCTGAATAATTCTCATCATCGCTGAGTATGTGGCCGTATTCTTTCATGAAAGCACCGCATCCCGCAGAGTTTGAAATCATATAATCGAACTCTTGCCTCTCGAAAACACCAATAGTATGTTTCGCAAGTTTTTTTGCTGTGTCAAAATCACCGTTGTGCGCTTGAAGAGAACCGCAGCAGATTTGATCCTTGGGAGTAAAAACTTTGCAATTACAATTCTGAAGAACATCAACCGTATCTTTGTTTATTTCTGCAAACATCACATTCATCAAGCAGCCTGAGAGGAATGCTGTTTTATATTTTGTTTCTCCATTCGACATTGTGATCTCAGGAATCATTTCATCACTGAATTTTTTAGAAACTGTTGGGGAAAGTTTATCAATCTCCTCAAGATTCGCTGAAATAATTTTCATCACACCGGATTTATGAAGAAGCTTTCTGATAAATGAATTCTGGTAGAAGCGAAGTAATCTTGAAACGAATTTTAGATTTGTTCTGGAACCAACGACAGTCTTGAGTAAGAATCTTTTAATGAATTTATAAATAGGCGATCTGTAATTCGTATTATCAACTTCAACTCTTGCTGCTTCAACCATCGATCCATATTTTACGCCAGCGGGACAAGCTGTCTCACACGCCTGGCAATCCAAACAAAAGTTCATCTCTTCAGCAAAGATCTTTGTTATTTCCATTTCACCACGGGCAACTGATTTAATCAACTTTATTCTGCCTCTCGGTGATGATCTTTCGTTCTTAGTCATTTCATAAGTCGGACAAACAGCAAGGCACATCCCGCAATGAATACACTGCGAAAGCACATCATCATTCGGAAGAACGCCTAAAAGGCGAGGATTTTGTTGATAGCTATCTCTCATCTAGAAATTAGTATGATTATAAAAAAGCTTATTCTGAAAAAACTTCAATAATGTAATAAGGTAAAACAATGTACCTCATGCTGTCACTAAGTTTTTAGAACATTAACAGTTAAGAAAGTACTAATGGCTAATAACCTTAGTAATAAAAACTGACCAACTAAATCCCAACACTATTACCTTATTCATAATAAACCATGATTAACAAGCATATGCTTGAATGAACGACACCTTTCAATAAGCTAATAAGGTTCATTACTAGTGGTTGCGGCGATGTTACTAAGGTTATAAGACCTTTTCTGTTAAAGAAATACCTCTGTTAATCATTCTTAACCTTAGTAACAAAGCTAACCAACACACTCCCAACCTTATTACCTTATTTTTTCACATGAATTGTTTTCTGATAAAATTTAATGAAAGTTTCATACTCCTCAGCAAAGCTAACTTTCTTATGATGCTTAGGTTGATTAAGTATGTATTTGCATACTTTATCCACATCAGATTTCGACACAGAAAATGCAGCT
>DAIMIJ010000033.1:2217-13545 GCA_036722835.1 Ignavibacteriaceae bacterium
ACTGATTTTATTTTCTTCATCATATCAAGTCCTGGCGAACCGGCAACCAACTCTAAAAATTGTTTCTTGGATAAACCGGTTCCATGTTCGCCTGTAATAGTTCCGCCAAGCTTTATTGCTTCATTAAAAATAAATTCAAATGCTTTGTGGGCACGGTTAATTTCTTGATAGTCTCTTTCATCTGTTAAACATGTTGGATGTAAATTACCATCACCAGCGTGACCAAAATTCCCGAACGTTAAATCAAATTTTTGTGCTGCCTCGGCTACTTTTTCAATCATGATCGGTAGTTCGCTTCTTGGAACTGTTACATCTTCAAGAATGGTTGTCGGTCGTCTTCTTGCAAGCGCGCTGAATGCACTTCTACGTGCTGTCTTTAGTTTTAATGCTTCCTCGGCATTTCCTGCTACTTTGACTAGTGATGCATTATTCTTCTTTAAAATATTTTTAACAGTCTCTGCATCTTCCTGAACGATATTACCTCTCCCATCAACTTCTATTAAAAGGATTGCTTCACTTTGCCTTGGTAACCCGATGTGAGTGTAATCCTCAATGCAATTTATTGTTGTGTTATCGAGAAATTCCAACATTGAAGGCGTGATATGCGCTGCAATAATTTCAGAAACAGAATTAGCACTGTCAATCAGTTTATCGAAGTAAGTCAAAATAGTTACTGAATTAGATGGATAAGGAATCAACTTCAACAAGACTTTTGTTATGATCCCGAGTGTTCCTTCGCTGCCAACAATAAAATCTCTAAGATTGTAACCGGCGACATCCTTCATATTTTTTCCGCCGGTTTTCAGAAGTTCGCCATTCGGAAGAATCATCTCAATTCCCAAAATATAATTCTTCGTTACACCGTACTTTAAACCGTGTAAACCTCCGGCATTATTGGCAACATTTCCACCAATCGTACAAACATTCATACTTGCAGGATCTGGTGGATAAAATAATCCGATATTCTCAACTTCCTTTTGAAGCTTTGCAGTAACAACTCCCGGTTGAACAGTTGCTGTAAGATTTTTTGTATCAATTTCTAATATCTTATTCCAGCGAGTCATTACTATCACCACAGAATTTTCAACCGGAATAGATCCACCGCTTAAGCCTGTACCAGAACCGCGAGGAACAATGTTAAACTTTTCATGATTAGCAAGTTTAACAACTTCAGAAATCTGTTCTTTGCTTTCCGGGAAAATTATTGCTTCGGGAAGGTGCTGAAAAATTGGTGTACCATCATAAGAGTAGCATAATTTATCCTCGGGCGAATCAAGAAAATTATTTGCTCCAACAATCTTTTTAATTTTTTCCTTTACAGTTGCATCCATAAACGACTCGTTTCAGTATTTTTTAGCGCTCAATAATTTTTCATATCTGGAAGAACTAATTACATCAAGAGCAGCTTTGAACTGTTTATCATTGCTCAAAGTTTCTTTAATTCTACCTTCGTTTCCAAGATATCTCGCTGCAATTTCTTCCCTAATTTCCCGAATAACTTCTGCTTTAAAAGTTGATAACTCGTTTATCCCTAACTTTTCAAATTGTATTTTTATTCTTTTTAAATCGGAAGATAAATTATCACCGAGCTTTTTCTTTTCCACATCATTAATCAGACTTTCAAGTTCATGTTCCGACCCAGAATGATAAGTGTATTTTTGTTCGGTAAGATATTCCTTAAACTCGTTGTAAAGCTTTTCATTATTTAACTCTTCAAATTTTACTGTTGGATGAGCATAGTAATAATGATCGGCAAACTGAAAGAATAAACCTTTTGCAAGAAGATCTCTTGTTATCTCGCCTTCAATTTCAAAATTCACAATTGAGTCGGGAGTAATACCACCACCGCTGTATACGGTTCTCTTATTATCAGTTAAGAATGAGCTTGTGACGATAGAATCCTCACCTGTAAATACTTTATTCTTTTTCGAATAATCTATTTTCTGAATACATCTGCCGCTCGGAGTGTAATATTTTGCAGTCGTAATCTTCAGTGATGTATTAAAATTCAACGGAGTGACCGTCTGAACCAATCCTTTGCCAAAAGTTTTTATACCGAGTATAATTCCCCTATCGTGATCTTGAATTGCACCGGCTAAAATTTCAGATGCTGATGCCGACCCTTCATTAACCAGCACAGCAAGCTTACCATCGCCAAACATTGGTTCTTGCATTGAAAAATATTTTTTTTCGCTTGCATAGTCACGTCCTTTGGTTGAAACAATTAATAGTTCTTTCTCTAAAAATTTATCACAAATATCAACAGCAACATCAAGCAAACCACCGGGGTTTCCTCTTAGATCGAGAACAACGGATTTTATTTCTCTTTGAGAACGTAACTCCTTAAGCGCTTTTTTTAATTCATCGCCAGCCGAGCGGCTGAAGTTAGAAAGCTTAATATACGCATTATTACTATTATCCGGATAGAAACCATAAAATGTGAGATTCTTAATTATGACTTCCTCTCTAACAAGATTGAAATCAATTGTATCCTTATTTTCGTTTCTCACAATTTTCAATTTGACCATTGTGCCAGGCTCACCTTTTACAAGTGATGAAACATCATCTACATTCTGGCTGCTTACTGTTGTTCCTCCGGCTTCGATGAGAACATCGCCAATTCTCAGCCCTTGTTTTTGTGCTGAATAGCCATCGAGGATTTCAATTATCGTAACGTTATCGCCGCGGACTCCAATTGAAATTCCAACTCCGCCGTACTTTCCATTAGTAATTAAATCAATCTCATCTTTTCTGTTTGCATCAATAAAGATTGTGTATGGGTCTAAAGTTTTTAGCATGCCTGCAATTCCTGCTTGCATAAATTTTTCGGGATTTATTTCATCTACATAGTTAAATGCAATTTCTTTATAAACTTTTCCGAAAAGATCAATGTTACGAGATACTTCAAAATAAACATCATCGTTCCCAGGGAAGAAGCCGCAGAAAAAAATGAAAACTAAAAATGATAACAGAATACGTTTGGACTTAATAAATCTCATGCTTTTTACCTTTTCTCTAATAATTCAATTTCTCTTATGATTTGTTTATGTATTTCTTGCACTGATTGTGTGCCATCTAATTTTCTAAACCGTTTATCTTTTGAAAGATACAAATAACCATTACGGACTTTCTCGAAAAAATCTCTCTCAGAAACTTCGATTCTGTCTAATTCGCGATGCAGTTTCTGACGCTTTCTATTTTCTGCTTCTCCAACCGAGATATCAATAAAAAAAGTTATATCCGGAATCGTTTCCCCAATTGCTAAATTATGAATTTTAATTATGGTTTCTATGGAAAGTCCTCTGCCAAAACCCTGGTAAGCTGTAGAAGAATCATGAAACCTGTCCGAAATTACGTAATAACCTTTCATAAGATAAGGTCGAATTTTTTCTCTAACTAACTGTGCGCGACTTGCAGAGAATAAAAATATTTCCGTTTCGTTGCACATGTTTTCATGCACCTTATCTAACAAAATAGAACGAACCATTTCAGATATTGTTGTCCCCCCGGGTTCACGAATAAGTTCAACGATTTTCTTTTTACTTGTCAAATATTTTTTAAGCAGTTCAACCTGGGTTGATTTACCGCAAAAATCTATTCCTTCAAAAGTAATAAACATTAATTCCCACTTTTTATTTATTGAATTTCTTAATGATGTACTTCAATCGTTCGGGTTTAATGTACACTAATTCGGTATGAACCGGAATATCTAACTTAGGAGCAACACTGCCAATCGTATCGAGAACAACATCACGGTAATAAACCGTTGCCTTAATTTTATCTTTCTCCATCTTTCCGAGAACATCAATACCGCCTCGCAGCGAAATATTAATTTGATTTGGAAGTAAAACTACATCCCGGTCAGAAGGAATATCAAAAACTCTTACATTTATTCCATCAAAACTATTTTCAACTATTCTCTGAACATCCAAAAATATAGTTGCTGTTTGAACTTCACAGCTTAACCCGGATGGATTATTAAGTTCAACTATTCTTTCTGTTTTTTCATTCAAATCATTAATTTTTAGAAGCTGGGTAGGAATTTCAACCATTTCACTAACCTTTTGAATCGGACCGCTTACAATAGTTGATTCAGGTAGGACAACAACATCGGTAGCCAATCCATAGCCCGTTTTAAAATCCAACTGAAGATTTGGCGCTATCTTAAGTTTAGCATATCCGATTTTTTCAAACGAAAATGAAATTGTATTTGGAGTTATTTCTAAGATTTGAAATTTGGAAGTTAGCCACGTGTTTTCGGCTTCGAAATGACGGAGGTCTAACACTTGCTTACTTTTAAGTTCATTTCCTGCATCAACATAATAATCATTTTGCGCTGCAATCTTGGCAGTAATAAGATTCCACCCTTTCCCTCTTACCTTAACAATTATTTTATTTGCAGAAGGTGAAGCCGGCACATAACCTTCAGGAACATTAAAAAACTTAATTGGTAACTGCAAGTTTGTATTATAATCGTTCGAGAGTGATATTGAAACCCAAAGAATTACTGAGAATGCTATACTTAGAAATATTACGGATAAATTTTTTTTCATATAACGATATTGTCTAAAGCAAAAATAAAAAACTCCATGATAATTTGGGTATTAATAACAACGTTTATTTTTTGAATCGCTAAGCCAGGTCTTTGAAATAATTGACTAACTCTTTCCGAATTGCTCTAGATATTTCTCTGCCCTGAATCGGAAATCCATTCGTGCTTCGAGCCAACCGTCTTAGCTCGTGAACATTTAAATTTTCGATTTTACTTATATTGATTTCGGATAATACATTTCCTTCGCGGACTTTTGATTGCGTCTCTTTCTCTTTTGCAATATTTGAGGAAGACAGTGCTTCACGTCTTAAGCGCTGAATAGTTGAAGTTACTTCTGAAGGTTTAGATAATTTATTTTTTTTCCCCACTGCAGATAGTTTTCTCACAGTTTTAACAGGTTTTTGCTCTTTAGTTTTTTCGGGCTCGGCTTCAGCTTTTTTTGCAACGAATTTTTCTAAAGCAGTTCTTTTCTTTGCAGAAGTTACGTCGTTTGCTTTATCACCAGCAAACAATAATTTTTCTATTTTTTTGTTTGGCTGATTAGAAATATGAAGAGCAACGATTTCGCCGACTAATCTAGCCTGCTTAATACCCTTTTCGAATGCGGCTTTCAATCTTTCAGCATCACCTTTAAAGAAAAGCGAAATGATTCCGCCTCCGGTTTTTTCAATCTTGAGAAGATCAATATTATTATCTTCCAAAATTTTATCTGCTGCAGCGATAGCAGCAGCAAATCCCTTTGTTTCTAAAATTCCAAATGATGTTTCCATATGAATAAATAATTTATATGAATGATAACTCTACTTATCTTATAAACTTTTAAGATACTCTTCTAAAATAATTGCTGCTGATTGAGCATCTACTAATGATTTATTTTGTCTTTTAGATTTTTTAGTAACCGAACTTATAATTCGCGACACAGCCATTTGTGAGGTTACCTGTTCATCCCAAAGCTCAATTTGTATTTTTGACTTTAGCTCGAGTTTGCTTTTAAACTTCAATATGTCTTTTGCTAGCCGTGTTGGTGCTTTAATGTCGTCATCCGGATAACCGAGAATAATTTTATCAATATTTTTTTCCGAAATCATTTTTAACAACTCGGAAAAAATATTTTTGTCATTTGTAAGAGTTATAGTTATAGAGGGAAATAAACGAAAGGGATCACTAATCGCAATACCTATTCTTTTAGAACCGTAATCAATAGCTAATACTCTTTTCCTCGAATCAGTTAGCATTAAATTCAAAAGTTTTCGAATCTATCAACGGAAATAACGCCCTTTATCTTTTTTAATCTTTCAATAATTCTTTCAAGATGACTGATGTCGTGAACATACAAAGTTACGCTTCCATCAAATGCCGAATCCGCAGTGCTGATGTTTACCGATTTAATATTCGTATTCTGGTAAGAAACAATTGCATGAGAAATATCATTTAAAATTCCCGGTGAATCCTTACCAACTATTTTTAAGCCTGCAACAAAAAGTGAAGTTTCAATCTCCGGCCATTGTACTGTAATAAATTTTTCTTCATTCTTTTCCTGGATCATTGCAAGGTTTTTACATGACTTGCGGTGAATTTTTACACCTTCGCCAATTGTAACGTAACCAATTACAGGATCACCAGGAATTGGATTGCAGCACTTTGCGTACGAATATAAAATTCCATCAATCTTGCCGTCAACTAAAATTCCTCCAGCGGTACTTCGAGCCGAAGATGCAAAACTATCAAACTCAAGAACAGAAACCTTTTCCTTTTTTTCTTTTTCTTTGGTAGTTGCAAGAACATCATCAAGATCAAGCTTACCTTGTGCAATGGATTTAAAGAAATGTTTTGTACCTTCAAATTTTAAGCTAACTGCTAATCGTGTTATATCCTCAGTATTAAAAGACAACTTCAACTTTTTTAATTTCTTTTCCCAAAGTTCTTTCCCTGCATTAACTATTTCTTCATCTTCTTTGTTAAGATATTTTCTTACAGCGTTTTTTGCTTTGTGAGTGACTGCAAACTTTAACCAGTTTTTATTAGGATGCTGATTTTTAGAAATGATTACCTCCACTTGATCGCCGCTGTGAAGCGGGGAATCAAGCGGCACAATTTTACCATTAACTTTTGCACCTATACAATGATGCCCAACCTTACTGTGAATTTCAAACGCAAAGTCAACAGGAGTCGAATTAAGCGGAAGCCGTTTCAGATCTCCTTTAGGAGTGAAAACATAAATTTCATCCTGGTAAAGATTGAGCTTAAAGTTCTCGATCAAATCTTTCTTCTCTTCATCTTTGGTAGCAGATTCAAAAATATCTCTGACCCAATTAACCCAGTTTTCCAAATCTTTATCGGAAGTGGTTTTACTTTCTTTATATCTCCAATGAGCAGCAAAACCACGCTCGGCAATTTCGTGCATACTGCGTGTTCGGATTTGAACCTCAACTAATTTCCCGTCCGGTCCAACAATTGTAGTGTGAATTGATTGATAGTTGTTTGTTTTGGGAATAGATATGTAATCTTTAAATCTGTCCGCAACAGGAGGATACATTTGGTTAACAATTCCTAAAGTAGTGTAGCAGTCATTTTTATCTTCCGTATCAAGAATAATCCTGATCGCAAACAAATCATATATTTCTTCGAACGGCTTATTGCGTCGAACCATTTTACGATAAATGCTGTAAAGATGTTTCGCCCTTCCGCTGATTTCATATTTCAGTTTATACTCATCTAATTTTTTGGAAATCGGTTCTGCAAATTTCTTGATGAATGATTCCCGTTCATTTCTTTTAGCACTGATTTTATTAGAAATTTCATCGTAAGCAACCTTGTTCAAATATTTAAATGCTAAATCCTCCAATTCCCATTTGAATTGAGCTAATCCAAAACGATGTGCAAAAGGAGCATAAATCTCCAGAGTTTCCTGGGCAATTCTTCTTTGCTTTTCAGGGTTAAGATGCTCCAATGTTCTCATGTTGTGAAGTCTGTCGGCAAACTTTACCAAAATTACCCGAACATCTTTAACCATTGAAAGCAAAAGTTTTCTGAAATTTTCTGCTTGAGTAATTTCATGCCCTTTAAATATTCCGCTTATCTTTGTAACTCCATCAACAATTTCAGCTACTTCTTTCCCAAATTCTTTTTGCAGCAGTTCTACACTTATCTCAGTATCTTCAATTGTATCATGCAGCAATGCGCTTACAACAGTAACCTCGTCAAGCGGAATTTCCTGGGCAACAATTAATGCAACTTCAAAAGGATGGGTAATATATTCATCTCCCGAAGCACGCCGATCATTCTTGTGAGCTTCGATTGCAAATTCAAATCCCTTAGCTAAGAATTTTTCATCCGTACTAGGAAAATTGCGTTCGCATGCTTCAAGAAGCCGGTCAAACATTTTATTGTATTTTGGATTGTTAAAGTTCATTGTCGGAAATCGTTTAAACTGATTTCAATTTCTTCAATAATTTACTTTTTTTATTTGAATAGCGAAAGTCACCTCTTTTGATTAAACGAACCTTTATTCTATAAGTTCCTTATTCATTTTTCGAACTCTCTTAAGGCGATCCGAAAGTTTGTCCCGAACAACTTCGGTTAAACGATTATCCGTAAGAATTTCATCGCATAATCTTAATGCTTCGCGCTTTTCTCCTATTTTTACATATTGTTGTGCAATTATGTGCTTTAATGTGATTTCTTGAAAATGGTTTTGATCCGGGATGCTTTGGTAGGAATTTAGCAAATCATCATAAATTTGAATCGCTTTCCTCAAGTCCACATCTTCATAAGCTCTGGCTAAAGCCCATTTTAAAGTTCGATTGATTGGATTCTTTTTTAATTCGTTTTCAGCAATTGCAATTGCACGGTAAAAGTTTTTGCTTTCAATATAAATCCAAATCAATGAAACAACCGCAAGATTTCTGTTGTAAGAAGTTTTGGCTAATGCAAGCTCTAAATATTCAATGCCTTTCTCAGATTCATCATCAAAAAAAGGAAGCCATTCCAAAAATTCAAGCTTTCTGCTTTTCCAAAATTTATACGTACCAAGAGCAACGTATGATTCATAAAAAGTTGAATCCATTTCCAGACAATCTTCAAAGTAATTCACTGAACTCAACCCGCTTGAAATTGCAGAAATCCATTCATCATTTAAAACTTTCAGGTAAGATTTATATCCTTTCGATAGAGCGACAAAATAATGATTCCAAATGTCTATCGGATTATTTTTGAGAAGTTTTTCTGAGAGTTCAAGTGCCTCATCCAAACTTTCACTTATCGCTTCCGACTTAATTTCTTCACCATAATCAAAAGCTTTAGTGATATCAACTACGGCAAGATAAATTTTCCCAAAAGGTAATTGGGGATATTTCTTATCAAGTATATTGAATTTTGACTTTGCTAATTCGTAGTTTTGATTAAGCAAATACTCAATTCCCACATCAAGAAGTTTATTCACTTCGTGATTTGGATATCTTTGCGAGTAAGCGAAACCATTCAGTAAGAAAGAAAGAAAAAGTATCGCGATTAATCTACAAAGTTCCAAATGTTCTGTCCCCCGCATCACCTAAACCAGGTAAGATATAACCACGCTCGTTAAGTTCTCTGTCTAACGCTGCACAAAATATTTTTACATCGGGATGATCTTTTTTCATTCGGTGCAAACCTTCAGGCGAAGCGACTATACACGCAAACATACATTCTCTTGAACCGCGTTTTTTTAAATTAGTTATTGCTTGAGATGAGCTTCCGCCTGTTGCGAGCATTGGATCCAATAGAATTACTTTTGACAATTTCAAATTCTTTGGAGTTTTATAATAATATTGTTTCGGTTTTAAGGTTTCCTCATCTCTTTGAAGACCGATATGCCCAACCTTAGCATCTGGAATAACATCAAGAAATCCTCCTACCATTCCTAAACCTGCTCTAAGCACAGGAACCAAAACTACCTGTTGAGCTAACTCATATCCTATCGTCACTTCTAATGGTGTTCTAACTTTAAGTCTCGTCACTTTTAAATTTTTACTTATCTCAACTGCCAAAAGTGAAGATATTCTTCGAACTGCTGATCGAAAAGATTCGCTTGAAGTATTTACATCCCGCAGCACTGTTACATCCTTTTTGACTAAAGGATGACTAAGTAAAATGAAATTAGAGAATTTTATTTTGCTCATAAATTTTCTTCTTTGAATTTGTTTAAGTCAGCCGAACTATTTCATTTATCTTTAAATACCAAGGTCATCGAAACGCCAACGAAACCGAAATGCTTCCGAATTAATTTTTCTAAAAACTTTTTATAATTATCATGTACTTCTTTTGGATAATTACAGAAGAAAAGAAATTTGGGATAGTCCCCATCGGCTTTAGTTATGTATTTAATTTTAACTTCTTTACCTGTATGGGTTGAAGGCGGTGGAGTTTTTTCTATCTCAGGCAATAATACTTCATTTAACTCGCTTGTAGTAATTTTTTTTGCTCTTTCCTTTTGAATATTCTGGCACATTTCGATCAGCTTATAAATTCTTTGCTTTGTAAAAGCTGAGATAAAAACTAATGGAGCAAAATCTAATGTCCCTAACTTGTCTTTAATTTCATCCTCAAATTTTTTGGCAGTGTTGGTATCTTTTTCAATCAAATCCCACTTATTGACTGCGATTATCAAGCCCTTCCTCCAGCGAAGTGCTTCATCCAAAATTTTTTGATCTTGCTTTTCCAAACCAAACTTTGAATCTAACATGATAATAGCAACATCACATTCACCGATTGCTTTTAGTGTCCGTATTGTTGAAAAGAATTCGATGCTTTCTTCAATCTTACTTCTTTTGCGTAAGCCTGCAGTATCAACTAAAATGATTTCCTGTCCGTAAAATTTAAGAATTGAATCAATGCTGTCTCTCGTTGTCCCGGGAATTTCAGTAACAATGCTTCTGTCATATCCGAGAAGTGCATTTACCAGAGATGATTTTCCAACATTAGGTCTGCCAACAATTGCAATTTTCAGTCGCTTATCGTTTGATTTATCTTCAACAGATTCGAAATCCTTGGTGACTGCATCCAATAGGTCACCGACCTTTCTTCCACCAATTGCAGAAATGTCATGAAGGTTTTTCACTCCCAACTTGTAAAACTCTCCGACCAAAGTTTCATTATTTGTTGAATCAACTTTATTTACTACAAGAAAAAAATCTTTGTTTGCTGCTCTTAACATTCTCACAATTTCAACATCAAAAGGATTTACTCCGGTTCTTGAATCAACCATAAATAAAATTGAATCAGATTCATCAATGGCAATTTCAACTTGTTCACGAATCGCCTTCTCAAATAAATCAGTTGAGTTTGGAACGTATCCGCCAGTATCAATCAAAGTGAAGTACTTTCCAGCCCATTCAACTTCACCATAATTTCTGTCACGTGTTACACCGCTGATGTTATCAACAATAGCATCGCGCTTGCCGATCAGTCTATTAAACAGCGTTGATTTACCGACGTTTGGTCTGCCCACAATTACAACAATTGGAGTTTTCATATGGTTAATTTAGTAAGAAAATGAGAGAAACGAAGGGAAAATAGAAACTAGATATGCCAGATTTCGTTTCGATTAGAGTTATGCAACCCGGCATTTAGAATAGATATGCCAGTCCGCCTTGGGCGGACTGGCATATCTTGAATATCTTTAAACAAGATTGGCTCTAAAAGTTCAGCGAAAAATTTATTGTAGGAACAAGTTCAATTCTTCCTGTTAAATCCATTTGCTCAACCCGCATTTTCATAGCAAGCTCGCTGTTGTAATTTGC
>DAIMIJ010000034.1:0-13447 GCA_036722835.1 Ignavibacteriaceae bacterium
ACATGAAGAATTATGTCTGCGCTTCTAACTTCATTTAATGTGCTTTTGAAAGATGCAATCAAATGCGGCGGCAGTTTCCGAATAAATCCAACAGTATCGCTCAATAATAATTTTTGCTTGTTAATATTGTAAACCCTCGTTGTGGAATCGAGCGTTGCAAAAAGTTTATCCTCGGCGAATACATCCGACTTGGTCAGCAAATTAAACAATGTTGATTTTCCGGCATTCGTATATCCTACCAAGGAAATTCTTATCATATCTGATCTGCCGCTGCTTTGTATTGTTCTTTCAGATTCAATCTTTTGCAACTTTTCTTTCAGATGGCTGATTCGATTTCGAATCATTCGTCGGTCAGTTTCAATTTGTGTTTCGCCGGGACCTTTTGTACCAATACCACCGTACTGTTTTGATAAGTGTGTCCACGCTCGCGTTAATCGCGGTAAAAGATATTGAAGCTGCGCAAGTTCGACCTGAGTTTTTGCTTCTTTGGTTTTTGCACGGGAGGCAAAGATATCGAGAATTAAACCACTCCTATCGACAATTTTTCTATTGATGAGCTGTTCAAGATTCCTAACCTGCACAGCAGAGAGATCATCATCGAATATCACGAGATCGATGTTGTTGATTTCGACGAGTGATGCAAGCTCTTCAGCTTTACCTTTGCCGATGTAGTAAGCCGGATCAAATGAATATTTATCCTGAATAATTTTTATGACTGTTTCTGCTCCGGCAGTAATTGCAAGTTCCTCAAGTTCCTCGAGATGCTCTTCAACCATTTCGCGTTTGATTTCTTTAGTATTCAGAGCGACTAAAATTGCACGTTCAATTGTTTTTTTTTGAATTTCAATCATGATTAAATCTGGGACCTATTCAATTTAGAGATCGATAACATGAATAATGTCACTCTGAGCTTGTCGAAGAGTGAATTGTAATTAATTTTTTCAGATTTCGAGAAGCTCAATCTGGCATAACAATAAAAATTTTTCAGACAATTAAATAAATTCGACGTAATTAAGAAATGTTTCACTTGCTCACTTCAACTAAATCTTTTTTTGCGTTTCGTGCAACGAGCATTTCAACAAATGCAAGCACCAATGCGATAAAAAGAAAGTGTTTCCAAAGTTCAGAACCAAACCTTGCTTTTACTACTGCATCACTTATATTCTCCTCCCGATTTAGAAAGAAGAGCTTCCCCTTGAAATTTATCTTATTCAAATAATTCTCAATATCTTGTTTTTCTAAGTACTGAACCTTTGATTCCAGTGGATCGGCATTTACTGAGATTTCATCAATCACTTTTGAGCCAGTAAGTATTTTATAGTTTCCGGTTAAATGTGATTTTTCATACTTCACAACAGCATTTCCATCTTTCTGATCAAGGGAAATAAAATCTTCCGTGTTATCTGGTCTAATTACTTTTAATTGCGAAACGCTTCTTCCCCTCATATAAATATCAAATTCATTTCCGGCAAAGATGTTTGTTGCATTTTTATCTTTTGAAGCAAGATAAAGAATTGATTTGTTTATGAGCGGGACAAAAATGCTTTTGAGCGGGAAATTACTCCAGCTCAAGACAGGTGCTGAATTCATTAAGAATATTTTTCCGTCCTCAATTCTATACTCACCAAGCAGCGAAGAGCCATCTTGAAGAGTGATGATGCTTCGTCCTTTACCTTGTGTACTTAATTTGAAGTAAGAAAATATATCTGGTGATTCGATTTTTGTTTTTTCCTTGTTTGTAAAAATATCCTGGAAAACCGGATGATTCAGATCGGTACTTTCAAATAAAAATAAGTTTGTCTGGCCTCCTATTTTACCGACTAGTGATGAAGGGCTCGGCAGTCCCATTTCACTCAGAAGTTTTTGATAGGATGCTAAATCAGTTTTTGAACCTGGGGCGATTAATAAGCCACCGCCATTTATGGAATATTCTTTTAACTTAGCCGAAGCATTTAAATTCTGAGAACCGATTATCAGTACAGCTTCATACCTTTTCAAATCATAAGCTGAAACCTCATTGAGATTTTTCTTCGTGATTACAAATGTGTTTCGATTTTCAAGCGCGATTAAGGCAAGTTCAACAAAGCGTGAATCGGCAGGTTCATCAGTAAAAATTATTATTGGAATGTTATCGGGCACAAATATACTTGTGAACCTTCGATTGTCCTGAAGAATTTCATCATCTTCAATTTCAGCAAAAACATCTATAAAACCTGTTGATTTTACAGTTGCTTCAATATTTAAGACTTTCGATTCACCTGCTCCTAGATTTGCACTGACTTGCGCAATTCTTTCATTATTTACAAACTGAGAAACTATAACATTATCAACACTGCGGGTTGAATAATTCGTTACTGTAACGCTGAAGTTTACCGGTTTCTCCTTTTCAAAGATTTGCGTATTAATCTTCAGATCATCTATTCCAAGGTTATAAACTTCTTTTCCGGAATAATTAATTGCATAAACTCTAACTCGTTCATCTAAAACCTGGCTGAAGTCGCTGAGAATTTTTTCATCTGCTAATCTACCTGATTGGAAATCCGAAAGGATGTAAATTTCCCTATTGAAATTTTTTGACTGAGAAAGAATTTGGACAGCTTTTGTCATCGAGTTATGCAGCATTCCCGATTGATAAGATGGTTCAATCGCATCAATGGATTTTTGAATATCAACTTTGCTTTTGGACAAACCGACTTCGCTTTCATTTGATTGAGAAACTAAGATTAGCGCTGCTTCGTCACCTTCTTGAAAATTTTTTAACAGACTTTTTGCGGCCGCTTTAGCTTGGTTGAGAAGCGATCCTTGATTATCAATCACGCTCATGCTGAAAGTGTCATCAATAATAAAAACTGCAGTCGTTTTTGCGGCAGAAGTTGTTCCTCCGATTGCAAGTCCCTTTAATGTTGGTCGTGCAAATGCAAACACAAGTAACAAAATTATCAGAACTCGAAGAGCAAGAAGAATCCATTGCTTCAGCTTTACTTTGCGGATCTTATTTTTTTGCAGCTCCTTCAGAAATGCAAGTGTACTGAACTCTATCTTTTTTAGCTTCCGCAAATTAAAAAGATGAATCAATATTGGAATTGATGCAGCGAGAAGTCCAAATAAAACTGCCGGATTAAGAAAGGTCATGCGTTATATGATCTATAAAATGTGATGTTCACCTTAAAGGTGAACCTCACATATTTGATTTTATTGGGACAATTATATGCTATTATATCCATTCTAAAAATAGTTCTTCAAATCATAAATACTTGCTTTTTCAGGCAGAGAATAAATCCGCACTTTATCAAACCAAGCTCTGCCTTTTCCATACAAAATACATTTGACCAAAATATAAAGGTCGCTTTCATTAATATTAGCAGGAAGAAAAGTCTTTATCCATGCATTATATTCCGTCCAACCAGTTGTTCCTTTTGCACAATCGGAAAATCCTTTTATGATGAGTGAATCTTTATCGAAAAGTTCGATTTCCAATCTCACCGAATCGCAATCTTCAGTTCTCACAAATCCAAATAGAGTTAGTTTTCTATTTGCATAGATGTTAAAAACTTTTTGAGATAAATAAATTGGCGGCTGATTATCAGAATTGCTGACCAAAACCAAACTGGCAGCGCTGTCGTACTTTACGATATTATCAAAACCATAATTGGCAAAAGGTAATTCCGCTTTAACTGACCAATCTTGCTGTGCATCGAGAAGTTTTTCAAAGGAATGATTTCGTAAAAGATTGTTGACCTTTTCAACTTCATCGGGTTTGACAATTACTTCCTCTTGACTTTTCTTCTGAAAAACCGCGTAAAGCAAAATCACAGTCAATACTAATGCAATTATACTTACAGATGTAACGTAAATATTTTTTCTCATGTGGTACAAGCGAAGGTGAGGTTCACTTTTAAAGTGAGCATCACCTGACAAGCTAATTTATTTTTGTGAGGCCGCAATCAAATTTAGCGCACTGCCAGCTTTGAACCATTTTATTTGAGCTTCGTTGAAACTGTGATTAAGAAGAATTTCTTCACTTGTCCCATCTTTATGTTTCAACCTCATCTTCACAGGTTTTTCTGGCGCTAATTCTGAAACTTTCAAAGTTACCCTGTCATCTTCCCTTATTTTATCATAATCAGATGGATTGGCAAACGTAAGCGGCAGCATTCCTTGCTTCTTCAAATTGGTTTCATGAATTCTTGCAAAACTTTTTACGATGATTGCACGTCCACCAAGGAATCTTGGTTCCATTGCGGCATGCTCACGACTCGATCCTTCACCGTAATTTTCATCACCAACCACAACCCAGCCAATTCCTTTTGCTTTGTATTCTCTTGCAACTTCGGGAACTGATTTTAATTCTCCGGTAAAAATATTTTTTGTTTTTCCTATTTCATTGTTGTAAGCATTCAGCGCACCGATGAACATGTTGTTCGAAATGTTATCAAGATGACCGCGATACTTAAGCCACGGTCCCGCCATTGAAATATGATCGGTTGTACATTTACCTTTTGCTTTTAGCAGCACAGGCAAATCAACCAAATCCTTTCCATCCCACGGTTCAAAAGGTTTGAGAAGCTGCAATCTATCACTGTCAGGTTTAACTTTCACTTCCACTTTTTCTCCATTTTCTGATGGAGGAATAAATCCACTAACTCCCTTATCAAATCCATTTGGGGGAAGCTCTTCACCAGTTGGTGGATTAAGCTTAACTTTTTCTCCTTTAGCATTAACAAGTTCATCGGTTAAAGGATTAAAGGATAATCTTCCGGCTATTGCAAGTGCTGTTGTAATTTCCGGACTTGCCACAAAAGCTAATGTTTCAGGATTACCATCATTTCGTTTTGCAAAATTTCTGTTGAATGAAGTAACAATTGTATTGCGTTCACCGGTTTTAATATCCATTCGTTTCCACATGCCAATGCAAGGTCCGCAAGCATTTGCAAGAATCAATCCGCCAAACTCCTCCAGAGTTTTAAGCTGTCCATCTCGTTCGATTGTTGCTCTAACTTGTTCAGAACCTGGAGTGATTGTGAATTGTGATTTTGCTTTGAGTCCTTTTGCAAGAGCTTGTTTTGCAATGTTAGCAGAGCGGTCAATATCTTCATAGCTGGAATTTGTACAGCTTCCAATCAATGCAACTTTAATTGTATCGGGATAATCATTTTTCTTCACCGCATCTTTTAATTCCGAAATCGGCCATGCTTTATCAGGAGTGAATGGTCCGTTGAGATGAGGTTCAAGCTTACTCAAATCAATTTCTAAAACCTGATCAAAATATTTTTCGGGATTTGCAAACACTTCCTTATCGGCTGTAAGTTCATCTGCAAGGCCTTCAGCTAAAGCAGCAACATCAACACGGCCCGTAATTCGCAAATATGCAGCCATCTTTTCATCAAACGGGAAAACAGATGTGGTTGCACCAATCTCAGCGCCCATGTTGCAAATTGTTCCTTTGCCCGTACAGGAAATTGTTCCGGCTCCATCACCAAAATATTCCACGATTGCTCCCGTCCCGCCTTTAACTGTAAGAATTCCGGCAAGCTTTAGAATAACATCTTTCGGAGAAGTCCAGCCTGACATTTTACCTGTTAACTTAACTCCAATAATTTTAGGCCATTTCAATTCCCATGGCATTCCGGACATAACATCAACAGCATCTGCACCGCCAACACCAATTGCAATCATTCCAAGTCCGCCGGCATTTGGAGTGTGAGAATCTGTTCCTATCATCATCCCGCTGGGGAAAGCATAATTCTCTAACACAACTTGATGAATTATTCCTGCGCCGGGTTTCCAAAATCCAATTCCAAATTTTCTTGAGATGCTTTCAAGAAAATCATATACTTCTTTATTCTCTTCATTAGCCCGCAGAAGATCATTCTTTGCGCCAATTTGGGCTTGAATTAAATGATCGCAATGAACTGTGCTGGGAACTGAAGTTGTTTTTCTTCCTGCAGACATAAACTGAAGCAATGCCATCTGAGCTGTTGCATCCTGCATTGCAACGCGATCTGGAGACAACTCAACATAATCTTTCCCTCGTTTATATTCATTGGAAACATTCCCCCACAAATGAATGTAAAGATTTTTTTCAGTGTAAGTTAATGGACGATTCAGCACTTTTCTTATTTGCTGTAATTTCTTTCGATAGGATGAATAGTACTTTTTTATCATGTTAAAATTGGCTGTCATATTTTTACCTTTTATTCCTTGTTAGTAAGATAATAGCTGTAATGTTTACTGTGGTGCAAATTAATAAAAAGTACATAAAGTTGCTTACCTGTTAATTAATATCATTTTCAATTGATGGCAATTGATTTGCTTAATTAGTGCTGATATAATATGATTTTGTGTTGTTAATTTTTTTCCTGAAGAAAGGTAAATAGGAACTGCTGCGTATGAATAATGCTACAATTCTTGTCATTGACGATAAAAAAGAGTATTTAACCCTTATCAAAAATATTCTCGAAGAAGGGGGTTATAAAAATGTTCTATCCTTAGTAATCCGCACAAAGAAATATTCAGCACACGAACAGTAACGTTCAAAAAGCAGCAATAATTTTGGGTATTAGTATGAAGGACTCTACAAACAAGATTGATAAAACTTAGAGTAAGGATTTTTTAAATATCTTCTGTTTCTAGTTTATCAGTTGACTTGGAAAAAGCTCTGTTTCAAAAACAGAAATAGAAAGGGTTACAAATGGTGACGTATTCCGATTCTCAAAATAATGAGACAAAACAGAATTAATGTAATTATGTAAGCGCATAATATAGCGTACAAAATTTGGCTTGGAAAAAAAGTACGTTACTCAGGTAACAAATTCATTTTAGTATGTCAATTTTTTTGACACATCTTAAGACAGTCTCATTTTAAATTTGGTTTTTAATCGAAATGAATAATCAAAAATCTCTTTGTTGCCTGCATAGGGTTTGATTGTTCAATGTTCAAATGCACGGAAAATTGGCATCTAAAAAAATTACGAGTACATAGTAAAATATTACATGCCAAAATGTGTTTTAATTTGCAGAAAATAAAGAGGATGTTAATTAATGAATAGTGGTCATACAATGTTAGCCGTAGGAGCAATGCTTTTGTTATCCGTAACAATACTTGGAATAAATGGAAAGTTTTTGAATACAAGCAGTGTCCTCTACAATACAAAATTTGGCGTTCTTGCAGTATCATTAGGAACATCTATCATCGAAGAAGCAAATGGTAAAGCATTCGACCTTGCAGTATCCGAAGATGCCATTACAGATATTAATCTGCTTACTGCCCCACAGTCTTTGGGAGCTGCCTCCGGAGAAGTTTATCCTAACTTTAATGACTTCGATGACTTTAATGGTTTTACCAAGACAGTAACCAACATGCCTTCCGCTGAATTTAAAATACTTTGTTCGGTAAAATATGTCTCGGAAGCAAACCCATCAATCGTTTCAAGTGTTAGAACATGGCATAAGCGGATTGATGTTTCTGTTACAAGTGAATCAATGAAAAATGCTAATAATGAGCAAGATACAATTAAGCTGTCATCAGTTTACAGCTATTGGTACTTTAGATAGGAAAGGAATGAAATGGGTTTTAGCGATGTTCTTGATCTTGCTGGTTCAATTTTGATAGGTGGATTAATAATGCTTATTCTATTTAGGATGAATGATGCAGCAGTTGAAAATGTTTATAATAACGGCGGCGAGTTAAGTTTGCAGCAAAACCTTGCAGTCACTGCAAAAGTGCTTGAATATGATTTTAGAAAGATAGGTTATTGTGCCGAATGGAAAAAAATTCCCGATCCCTCAAAATCTATTTTGCTTGCTGATTCAACTAAGATAAAATTTCTTACTGATATAGATATAGATGGCTCCGGCCCGGATGGAGATGTTGATACTCTTTATTATTATTTGGGTCCAGCTTCTGAACTTACGCAAACACCAAATCCAAGAGACAGATTTCTGTATCGGGTGGTAAATAATGAATCTCCAAAAGGCATAAACCTCGGCGTTACACAATTTAAGCTGATTTATTTTGATGCGATTGGAGACACAATCAATTTCCCGATTACAGTTCCGAGTGAAATTTACACACTTGAAATTAATCTTACGGTTGAAAATGTAGCGGGATATAATGAACAATACTCGTCAGCTTTTTGGCGGCAGATACGTTTGACTGCACGAAATTTAAGAAACAGATAAGGAGATTATGATATGGCAGGCAAAGCAGCTTTGTTTTTAGTGGTGGGTTTTAGCTTAATATTTTTAGCAATTGGAAAAAATTTCGGCAGCTTATCAACAAGTGCAGTGGATAACCTCACAGATTACTACACGGAAACCGTAGCTCATGACATTGCAGTAACTGGTGCCAATATGGCTGCAAATAAAATATTCTTTGATCCAACATGGACAGCCGGCTACAATAACTTAAGCTATCAAAACGGCATTCTTAATGTCAATGTATCTGTGCTTGATGCATTTAAAAATATCAGACAGATTACGTCAACAGGAAGCTTTAATGGAGTAACCAATACAGTATCTGTAACTCTGCAACCAAGTAAATTTTCAAAGTTTGCTTATTACTCAATTAGTGAAGGAGGAACTATTTGGTGGATAACGGGCGATACCGTTTGGGGTCCTTTTCATACTCAAGATTACTTAAGGGTTAGTGGTAGTCCTGTGTTTTGGGGAAAAGCTACAACCAAAAAGAAATTAATTAAATATAACAGCAGTGCTAAACCATATTTTTACGGCGGATTTGAGAAGGGTGTAGATTTACCTTTACCCCTTGATGGTTTGACACCTATTGAAAATGCGGCAGATGCAGATGGTTACAAATTTACAAGTAAGGATACGGTTTACCTAACCTTTGCTGTTGACAGCTTAAAAATTAAATATGCCTGGAATGGAGCTACAACAACAGTTCTTGCAAGTAGCTTTGCACCAAACGGAGTTATCTTCGCTAAAAATTCTGTCTTAAGATTACAAGGTATCGTTAAGGGACAATATTCAGTTGTTGCTTCGGGAAGCAGCGGTAAAGGAAGAATATACCTTGACGATAACATAGTTTATAATACTGATCCAAGAGTAGATCCAACTTCTGAAGATATGCTTGGAATTATAGCAAAGAATGAGATTCTAATTACAAAAAATGAAGTTAATAACGACGATATAAATATTCATGCTTCAATTTACAGTGAGTCTAAAGGATTTGGGGCAGAATATTATGATACAAGACCAGTAAGTGGAAACATTAATCTCCTCGGTGGAATCGTTCAAAACACACGTCAAGCCGTTGGTACTTTTAGTGGATCCACTATTAACCATGGTTTCTCAAAGCGCTATCGTTACGATGATCGGCTTATGTTTAGTTCTCCTCCAATGTATCCTGGAACCGGTGCATTTGAAATTGTTTCGTGGCTGGAATAATAAATTAATTTTTTCTCATAATGTACTATTTCAGAACAATGATGAATTTACAGATTAAAGAAATTATTACCGATAAAAATTATTTTATAAAAAATTTTATGATGATTAAACAGCAATATTATTATTAACAAAGGGTACAATAGTTGTATCTATAGATTTAAAATGTTCACACAATTATTTTTAGAAAAAATGGTCCCTCGAATGAATGATAAACACACAGACACGAATGATAATATAAAAAAAATGCGAAGAGACCAGCTTATCGCTCAATGCCTTCAATTAGGCATTCCGGTAGTTGGAGATGAAGATGAAGAAACATTAGAGATGTATATTGATATGGCAGACGATGATTTTGATGAATTAGGAATTAATGATAAAGGTTTGAATGATGATAGAAAAACTAATGTGGATTCTGATGTAAAGAAAACAAGTGTATCAGGAAAATTAGCTTAGCTCTTTATGTAAAGTTTCAGAAGAGGGACCGCCAAATTAAAAGCCGCTGCAAGAGCGGCTTTTTTTATATCATATCAAGAAGATCATTTCTGATTAGTAACAAAACTGCGGATTGAGGAACGATAAGAAGTTTTTCTTTTTCAAATTCAATTTCAAATGCTTCTTTTCTAAGGAAGATCGCTAGGTCACCTTCCTTTGCTTGAAGCGCAATATATTTTACCTTTTCTTTTGATTCCTTCCATGGTTCCTCGTCCATGTTAGAGGCCGTAGGATAACCGGGTCCGACTTTGAGAATATACCCGCTTTGAATCTTTTCCTTTTCAGAAACTCCCGGTGGAAGATATAATCCGCTAGCTGTTTTCGAACTGTCTTCTTCCGGACGAATTAGAACACGATCGCCAACGACAATGAATTTTTCAAGATTTTTAAGTTTAATAGTCACAATTATTTAGCGAAAATTATTTTACAACCCTGTTAAATATATCAAACTTTATTTTGATTTAGTATGTAATCTCGGAGGTAGAAATAAATCACCCCCGTGTATTTTTTATGAAATAATTTAGTGCTTGTGGAAAATATTGTAAAACACTCAAACCAATCCTTCTTCCGGTTTTCTTGAATAACACTTTTTGAATGAATAGAGCTGTTTTTAATCTTCTCTCAAAATTCTTTTGCCATTCGCTGTCATACATTTCGTGTAAATCCACATCGGATATATTCTTCTGCTTTTTATCCTTAAATAAATTTGCCAGTAGCTTCGCCGAATCCATTGCCATGCTGATTCCATCACCAGCAAGCGGAGCAATAACCTGCGCTGCATCTCCAATCATAAAAATTCCATTCTCAACTTTATTCCTTTTACCGAAGAATATATTTCCCGAACCATAAACACGATTTGACAAAAAAATATTTTCTATTTCCGAACTAAAAAGAGATTCGAAGGCACTGTTACTATTTGTCAATCGCTCAAAACTTTGTGCCGGCGATCTCGATATATTTGCTCTATCTTCTAAAAAGCAAACCGTTACCTCTTCATCATTGACAGAGTTTACGCCGCAATAAATTCCATCAGAAGTATAAATCTGTATTTGATTATCGTTTACATTTCTTAAAAATTTTTTGTTTACATGATATTTTATTCCATCAAGATTGGATTTATAAGAGACAAATTTTCTTTTAAGCTTTGCATCAAGATGATTCCTTTTTCCATAAGCGGCGATAACATATCTGGAATTAATCATTTGCGTTGAATGAACCGATGATTTCAATCTTAGCTTATAGCAGTTGGCTTCTTTAATAATCTCAGAAACCTCAAACGGCTGATATACTTTTACCCCTTTTTCTTTAGCATTCATTAAAAGAAGATTATCGAAAGCAGACCGCTTTAATCCATAACCCTGAAAATCCAATTGAGTGGATATTTCTTTACTATCATAAAATATTGCAAATGAAGTTATTGGATTTGGTTTCAGGTTTAAGAAGCGGCTGAACAAATTTAATTCTTTAAGATTTTTTACCACCTCTTGAGAAAGAAATTCACCACATAGAATTTCACGCGGGAATATTTTTTTTTCAACAAGACATACATCAAAACCAAAATTGGCAAGATAAATCGCTGCCGTTGAACCTGAGGGACCACCGCCGATGATTGTTATTTCGTGCTGCATTTGCTTGACTAAATGCGAATGTTGAGGTTTATAAATGTGCAGTAATTAGCCATCGGAAAGCCCACTTCCTTCCAATATCATAATTTGATAAATGCATTCCTTTTAATAAATCAGTCATCTCCGATTTAAGAAATCCCTTTCTAACTGATATCGGAGCATCGCTTTTAACCAATTCGCTTCTTGAAAAAAGTATCGTGAGAATTTTTATCCCGAGGAACGCAAGCAGCGAACGTCTTAGATCATTAATTACTATTCCCTGCTTTGCAACTTCAAAAAAGTTTCTCAAAATGTTTTTTAAGCTTTCGTTATCAAAATGATGAAGGAACAATGAAGCGTGAATGATGTCAATTGATTTTTTCTTGAATGGTAAATTAATAGCATCGGCACAAACAATCATCGGCTTAAAATTATTGTTCTTCTTTATAAAATTGCAAACTCGCTTGTTCCTATCGAGCGAAATGACCTGAACCGATTTATGCTTCTTTTTTAAATCATCCAAAACATCCGAAGAACCTGAACCTGCATCGAGAAGATAAATTTTATCATTCGGTAAGACAGAAATCATTTTTGAAACACCGCACTTCGATCCGGTATTTCCTCCTAGAAAATAATTGATAAGCCGAAGCTCACGCAATGCTAAATCTATCCTTTCATCCTGGATAGAAAAATCATCCATCAATTCCGGCTGCGAAACTTTTTTCAGAAACATTACATACCTTTCAATAAAGCTATTTCCATTGTTAATCCCGGACCAAATGCAACAGCACAGCAATATTCATTCGGTTTAACAATCTGTGAATCCATAATTTCTTTTAACACAAAAAGTATCGAAGCTGAAGACATATTTCCAAAATTTCTCAAAACTTTTCTTGATGGCTGCATTTGTTCATCGGTTAAGCTTAAACCCTTTTGAAGCGCATCCAGAATTGCTCGACCACCGGGATGTAAAGCCCAATGCTTTATCTCTTCTTTCCTAATATTATTCTTGCTTAAAATATTCTCCAAAGCCGGAACTGCCGATTCAAGAATTATCTTGGGAAGCTCAGGAGAAAGAGTCATTTCAAAACCAAAATTACCAATCTTCCATCCCATAAATGTGGATGAGTTATCAAACAAATATGATGATGTGCTTAGCAGCTTAAATTTTGGCTTTAAAGAATTTGAATTACCATTTGAGAACAAAGCAGCAGCACATCCATCGGCAAAAATCATATTTGCTAAAATGTTATCCCGCGTCGGTTCGGTTTGTAAATGAAGACTGCACAACTCAACTGAAACCAATAAAGTATTTGAACTGTTGCCATCGGCAGAATTCATTGCCTCAAGAACTAAATTAAAACCAATCAGAGAAGCGGCACAACCCATGAAACCGATGTTGGTTCGTTTTACATTGTGAGGAATTTGAAATTCTTGAATGAGATGATAATCAAGTCCGGGAGCGAAAAATCCCGTGCATGATATTGTGATTAAACGATCAATGCTTTTAGGATCAACATTATTTTTTTTGAACAAATCACCAACCGCATTAGCTGTAAGTTTTTTAGACCAATGTTCATATTCTTTCATTCTTCTTTCAGTATCGGGAGAAACATACTCTCCGTTAACCGAATAAAATTTGTTTTCCGCATTCAGCTCTGCATCGGGCATTACAATGCAGCGCGATTCAATTCCCGAATAAAAGGCAGCCGCATCAATCATTCTAGAAACGGCAGATTTATTTCCCATACGTTTTTTCAGTTCTTCAGCCGCTGCTGATTGCGCGACCTTGTACGGCGGTGTTACCGGGGCGATATCTATAAGCATAAATTATTCTTTTTTTCGATTGAAAGTACAAAAAGTTTATTTGCGCACAAATCCAATATTCATAACAAATAAATACATATCTATCCGAAATAAATCTCAGTTTCTGTATTATTATA
>DAIMIJ010000035.1:0-8574 GCA_036722835.1 Ignavibacteriaceae bacterium
ATCGGCTATTTCCAGTTCGACATCTTGGTATGGAATTCCCACTTGATCCTGATCAGGCTGGTAAAGCAAATCTCTAAACTCATCACGCACAGCAAAAACACGATATGATCCGGCGGCAAGACCGGCTAATTTGTAGTTACCATCTTTGCCTGTCTGCGAAATATAATCCGGTTTTCTTACAAGCGGATTCGGTTCTTCTCCCTTTAGAAGATATCCAAATAGCATTATGCCCTGCGGTTTTTCATCATACACTTTCCCTGTTATCATTCGTTTGTCAATTTCAGGTCCGCTGGAAAATGTGAACGAAAATGCTTCAGACATATTGTTTTTATTATTATAATCTTGAACATCTGTTCCGATTGTTACAACATAAGTTACATTTTGTTTTAAATTTCCGGGAAGGTAAACTCGTACATACTTTCCGCTCCAGTCCAATTCGATTTCACCATCAACGGCAGGTGAAATAAAAATAGCTTCTTTAACCGAACGCTTCTCAACGTATTCCGAAAAACCAAGCTCAAAATAATCATCTTTAAAATTTGTAGTTCCATCTTCAGGGTATACTTCAATTATCTTAGGCGGGATGGTATCTACTTCACCGCCATCCGGAGGAAGCTGGTTCGCACATTCAGATAAAAAGAATGCAAGTATTAACCAAAAAATGTTTTTTAGTTTTCTTTTTGAGATGCTAACCATTTTCGATATTCTCGTACAAGCTTTAAATGTTGTGAATAATTTTTAGCAAAACTGTGCCCGCCGCTGCCATCTGCAACGAAATATAAATATTTATTTTTCTCAGGATTAAAAGCTGCTTTAAGCGCCTCCTTACCGGGATTATTAATTGGACCCGGAGGAAGTCCAAAATATTTATAAGTGTTATAAGGATTGTCCAGTTTTAAATCTTGATGATTTAATCTTTTCCATCCATTTGGTTGAATGTATTGCACTGTTGGATCTGCTTGCAATTTCATCCCGATTCTAAGACGATTGTAATATACACCGGCTATTGCAGGCATTTCAGAAATTTTGTTAGTCTCGCCTTCTACAATAGATGCAAGAGTAACAATTTCATGTAATGAATATTTCTGCCGATTCACAGTATAAATTACAGAATCGTGGACAAATTTTTTAAACTCATTGTAAAAAAGATTTATCACTTCGCGAGGGTTACTTCTTTCGTAAATAACATAGTCACCCGGGAAAAGATAACCTTCAACAGAATTTGCTTTAATTCCTAAAGAGTCTAGGAAAGATTTTGAAAGTGCAGTCTCTATAAAAGCAGATGAATCTATTAATGCATCTAATTTTAAAGCTGAAACGACAGATTTAACAGTTGCTCCTTCGTACACTTTGACTTTTGTTAGATAATCTGCTTTACCTTCTAAAAACAATTCAACTAATTCAAGGTAATTGAGACCGTTGGGAATTTCATAGCGTGCTGCTCTGATCTTTTTTTCTGCTCCGTATATAAAAGCAACGATCTTCATGTTGGTTTTGTTTGGAATTATTCCCCTCACGTATAAATTCTCAACTATTGAATTTAAGCTCTCTCCACTTGTAATTTCAAATCTTTGGGGTGAACTTCCAACATAATTATTCGGAGTAAAAAACGTATGGTGAAGTATGTACATTAAAATGAAGAAAAAAGTAATGACAATGATGAACTGCTTCTTTGTAAGCAGATTTGAGAATTTAGTTTTTGCCACCGATTATTTTTTCCAATTTTAATGTTAAAAGGTAAGAACTTTTTATGAAAAATGCTGTGGAGTTAAACCCGGATAAGGGCTAAAATCAAGATCATTTACCAAACCGTATTCGTATGATTTCATTCCTCGAAAAGCGATCATTGCAGCATTATCACCGCAAAATTCTAAGCTGGGAATCACAAGTTTTTTATCGTGCCTACTTGATAAGTCTTCAAAAGACTTTCTAAGCTGTTCGTTGGCGGCGACACCACCAACTAACGAAATTGATTTTACCTGAAATTGATTTAAAGCTTTTTCGACTTTCTTAGTAAGAGCTTTCACAACTGCTTTTTGAAATGAGGCAGCTATATCATTCCTATCATCTGTCGAAATTGAATTCACATCCTTAAAATTAGCTTGGACATATCTCAAAACTGCAGTTTTCAATCCGCTGAATGAAAAGTTGTAAGGTTCTTTTAACTCCGCAATTGGAAAAGAAATTTTTTCTCTATTACCTTGTGATGCGGCTTCCTGAATTTGCGGTCCGCCAGGATAGCCAAAACCGAGCAGCTTTGAAACTTTATCGAATGCTTCACCAGCGGCATCATCCACTGTTGTACCTAATTTAATTACCTTCGTAAAACTTTCAACCAACAACAAAAGTGTATGCCCACCCGAAACTACCAATACTAAAAATGGAAATTCGGGTTTTTCATCCATCAAAAATCCTGAATAAATATGCCCTTCAATATGATTAACAGCTACGAATGGTTTGTTAAGCGAATATGCAAGTCCTTTAGCAAAAGTTAATCCGACTAATAAAGCGCCAATTAATCCGGGACCGGCGGTTGCACAAATTAAATCTATCTCATTTAGTTTTAGATTTGATTTCTCAAGTGCATTTTTTAAAAGAGGAATGATAATTTGAAGATGCGCACGGCTTGAAAGTTCGGGAACAACTCCGCCAAACTGAGCATGAAAATCTTGAGAGGAGATTAAGTTCGCAGTAAGAATATCATTGGAAATAATTGCAACCGAAGTTTCATCACAAGAGCTTTCAATTCCTAACACATTCATTTGCCAAAAGAAAAAATATTTTTAAAAACATACCCGGCAATTTGAGGATTTTCTTTTAATCGTCGTATTGAATAAGCAAACCAATCTTCTCCAAAAGGCACATAGATACGCACTTTGTAGCCGTCAGAATTTATTCTGTCGCGTAATTCTTCTTTTACACCAAGCAACATTTGAAACTCAAATTTATCTTTTGGAATATTCATCTCTTTAATCATCTTGTAGGAATTTCCAATTAAATAATCATCATGAGTAGCAATCCCAACATAGTTCCTATTTTCCAACATCAGTCTCAAAGCTTTCAGAAAATTATCACGTATTGCTTGCCTTTTTTTGTAAGCAATGCTTTCCGGTTCAACATAAATACCTTTACAGATACGATAATTGGTTCCCAATTTATTTAATTGTTCAATATCACTAAGAGTTCTTTTTAGATAAGCTTGAAGAACTACTCCTACATGCCCAATCTTTTCATTCACTTTTTTATAAACACGAATGGTCGGATCAGTAAATGGTGAATCCTCCATATCAATCCGAACAAAGTTGTTAAATGATTTAGCTTTTTGAACAATTTCTAAAATTTGCTGGAAAGCAAATTCTTCATCAATCGCTAAACCCATTTGCGTTGGTTTGATTGATAAGTTTGCCATCAGCTTATTAGTTTCAATCGCTTCAATAACTTCAATGCATTTTTTCTTTGCCTCAATAGCTTCCTCTTTATTTTGTATGGATTCACCAAGAACATCAAGTGTTGCAAAAATTCCTTTTGAATTTAGCTGCTTCACTAAATTGATGGCATCCTGAAGTTCTTCACCGGCAATATATTTTCCCGCGAAAACTCTTACCATGGATTTCGGAAGCATCTGGGTTACTTTAACGATCAGCGTATTTAAGAGTGACAATTCAGTATTCCTTAAATAATCTTGTGAAGTGGTAGAAATTATAAAAATGTATGAGTAAACTTAAAAAAGTTTTTCAACTTTTTCGTTAGAACTAAGAAATCATTTTCAATTTTTGCGGTCGAATGAACCATTTATTTTATTGTTGGATTAACCCCCCTAATATTTTAATCAACATTTCAGCTTTTATTTTAAGCTCTTCTAAAGACCCGTTATTCGCAAAAACAAAATCCGCACGTTTCTTTTTCTCGTCTTCAGGTATTTGACTCGATTCCCGCTTCATAAACTCTTCTTCTGAAAAATTATCGTGCTGTTTCTTTCTTTCCATTCGAACTTTATAATCGGAAGCAATTAATACAACAATATCAAAAAGTTCTTCGATATCAGCTTCATAAATCAATGCCGCCTCATGGAATACAAGGTCGGACGATTGGAACTTTTCGTTCATCATGTTATTTACTTTTTCGATGACGAGAGGATGAATTATGGAATTAATTTTATTGAGGTTTGATTGATTTGAAAAAACTTTATCGGCTAAATACTTTTTATTTATTTCTTTTCCTTGATATGCTCCGTCTCCAAAATACTTTACTATTTCCTTTTTGACTTTTTCATCATTAACTAATAAATCTTTCGCAATCTCATCGGCTTTGATAACGGGATAGTTCAATTCTTCGAGGTATTTGCAAAAACTCGATTTACCGGAACCAATGTTTCCTGTAACAGCTATTTTAAGTTTCTTCATTTTATTTTGATTACCATTTATCTTGAAGACGATATGAAATTATTTGCCACTAATTGTCACGAATAACAATGATGGTTATTTGTATGATTGATTCATGACATAGTTATAAAATAATGCCCATCAAAAAAGATGGGCATGGATAAACCTAATTATTCAGTCATGTTACGCAGATAAGAAATTAACAAAGAGATGACATCTTTATTTCTCATAGATTTTAGATAGAGGTAATATTTTTATTCAATTTTTACCATTTATTTAATTCTTAAAAAGATGTCATCTCTACATTTTGCGTAAGGTGACTTATTCACTAAAACGAACTGCTCAAATATTTTATTTAGCATATCCAATTTTACGAACTTCTCGGATTACAGTAACTTTAATTTGCCCGGGATATTCCATTTCATTTTCAATTTTTGTAGCAATTTCACTTGCAAGTCTATCAGCCTGGGAATCATCGACCTTATCATATTCCACAACAACTCGAATCTCTCTGCCAGCTTGAATGGCATAAGTTTTTGCAACACCTTCAAATGATTTTGCAAGGGCTTCAAGAGTTTCAAGTCTTTTAACATAACTTTCGAGTGGTTCGCGTCTTGCACCTGGTCTAGCACCGCTGATTGCATCGGCAGCTTGAACCAATGGAGCAATCGGGTGTTCCATCTCAATATCTTCGTGATGTGAACCAACTGCATTTACTACAATGGGATGCTCTTTAAATTTTTTGGTTAAATCATAGCCGAGTAAAGCATGAGGACCTTCAATACTTTTATCCAAAGTTTTTCCAACATCGTGGAGAAGACCGGCTCTCTTTGCTAAAGTAACATCCAAGCCAAGTTCAGCGGCCATTATCCCGGTTAAATAAGCAACTTCAACACTGTGCTGTAACAGATTTTGACCATAACTGGAACGATATTTCATTCGTCCAATGCATTTAACCAGTTCGGTGTGCATGTTATGGATACCAAGCTGCATGATTGTGTTTTCACCTTCGCGAACCATTTCCTCTTCAAGCTCTTGACGAACTTTTTCAACAACTTCTTCAATTCGTGCGGGATGAATTCTTCCATCTGCAATTAACCTTTCAAGGGAAAGTCTTGCAACTTCTCTCCTGAACTGATCAAAGGAAGACAGAATTACGGCTTCTGGAGTATCATCAACAATGACATCAACACCGGTAGCTGCTTCGAAGGAACGGATATTTCGTCCTTCTTTACCAATGATTCGTCCTTTCATTTCATCATTTTGGATTTGTACAACCGAAACAGTCGTTTCAACTGCATAGTCCGCAGCAGTTCTTTGAATGGCTTGCACTATTATTTTTTGAGCGTCTTTTTTAGCGTCGGTTTTTGCTTTATCATGCAGGTCTTTAATTAACCTTGCGCTTTCAGCTTTTGCATTGTCAACAAGATTTTCCATAAGCATTTTTTTTGCTTCTTCTTTTGACAATCCTGAAATCTTTTCAAGCTTTTCATTTTGCTCGGCTTCGAGCTTTTGTATTTCTACAAGTTTTAAATCAAGATCTTTTTTTATGTTCTGTAATTCTCTTTCAAGCTGTTTGTTTTCTTTTTCTTTTTTTAGTACCAGATCAAATTTCTTTTCTATATTCTCTTCGCGAGCAGACAGCTGTTTTTCGATGTTGGAGTATTTTTGTTTTTTTTGATTTAGATCATTATCGAAATCCAGTTTCTTTTTGTACCATTCATCTTTTACTTCAAGTAATTTTTCTCTCTTTAAGTTTTGAGATTCCTTTTGAGCATCGTTTATAATTTGTTTAGATCTTTCTTCGGCGGCGGATAGACTTCTTTTGCCAACTTTAGAGTTTAAGTACCATCCTAAGAAAAAAAATAAAACGATGAGAAAAATTACCGCTGGTATAAGCACTGAAAGACCAATGTTTGCAACATCCATATTTCCTCCATTACGGTAATAAATTTAAGCCGGCCTGCCAGCTACTGACTAATGGGAAAAACCCAAAGTAATCAGTGTGGGAAATCGCCCGAACGGTTTTTGCTTCCTCTGTTCCAAAATAAATCGGATTCCTGATTACTCAAGATAAGGCCTGCAATAGACGCCGAAAGTCAAAATCCCTATTGAAGAAAGTTAGTTTTTCTTTTTGTGATAACTGACAGGGCGGCAGTTTAACTTAATTAAGATGGATTGGACATTTGCGGTTCGTTGAGAAGAAGCTTTAGCTTTTTGATTTTATCGGATGCTTGAATTAAGAATTCCCGGTTTTTATTCTTTTCAAGAAAAAAATCATACGCAATATTCAGACATGCTATTATAGCTATTGTTTGAGCAGGCTGGTCTGGAAGTTCTTCCTTCGTTTCTTCCATAACTTTGTTTACATAAATAGCAAGCTCTTTTGCTATTTCTTCATTTTCGACCAGCAAAGAATATTCTTTGTCAAATATTTTTATTTTCAGCTTCTTTTTTTCGGACATTTATGCCTTTTCCATCAAACGATCAATAATTTTTAAGAACTTAAGTGATAATCAATTTTATTAATTAGATTTTCAATTTTAGATTTAAGCGATTCTTTCTCCTTCGAAGTTAGTGAGTTAAAAATATTCAATTCTGTCTTACCTATCAATCTATCAATTTCCCCCTCAAGTTTAATTACCTTTTGGTTAAGTGCGGCATTTTCAGCTTTTAGCTGTTCGATAGTTCTTTCAACGTGGATATTTCGGAGTTCAATATCCTTTGCTTTGTTTTTAAGAACTTCAGCTTGAGTTTCAATCAAGTTGAGGTCGTTAATTATACTTTCGTATTTTGAAGGTTCGCTCACTTATTTTCCTCTTAAGGTTGCATTAAACTTCTGGGTGATGGACTTTATTAATGCCGTAAAATCCTTCTCAACTTCCACTTCTGTTAATGTTCTATCATCAGAACCGTATTCAAGTGAAAATGCTAAACTTTTTTTATTTACTCCGACAGATTCTCCTTCGAATATGTCAAAAAGTTTCACAGTCTTTAGTAATACTGAACCTTCGCTTTTAATATGTGCAATTATTTCTTCAGCCAAAATCGCTTTATCAAAAATGAAAGCAAAGTCTCTGAATATTTTTGGGAATTTACTAGGTTCAATAAATTTCTTATCTATTCTCTCAATTTTCATTAAAGATTGAAGATCAAATTCAAAAGAATAAACATCTTGATCTATTCCAAATTCCGAAAGAACTTCTTTTTTTACTTTACCTCCTTTGCCTAAAACCTTATTCATAAAACTTTTAGTCAAAAGGAACTTATATAAATTATTTCCATTGTGATAATAGGAATCATTTAAAAAATTGTCAAGTGAAATTTTAGATAAAAAGGTATTTATTACGCCTTTGAGGTCAAAAAAATCAAAATTTCTATCATTTGAATGCCATTCTTTTGCATTTGCTCTTCCAGTAAGAATAAAAATCAACTTTTGCGATTCCTTAAAGTCATTAAAAGATTTTATCTCTTCTGAACTATTCTTAATAAAAATATTTCCAATTTCAAAAAGACAAAGGTCTTTTTCTCCTGAATTTATGTTTCGAGAAATGACAGATAATGCACTCGGCAAAAGTGAATTTCGTAGAAATTCCATGTCTATATTTTGAGGATTCAGAACCTGAATGGGATTTTCATAATATGATGCTAACTTCTTACTGACTAACGGATTATTTATCATTTCATAAAATCCAAGGGAGTTAGCAATATTTCTAACTTGATCAGTAAATTCCGACTCATCAATTCTCTTTTGAAGTGTAACCGCTATTTTAGAAATTGTTGGAATATTATCGTACCCGTGCACTCTCGCAATTTCTTCAATCAGATCAATTTCTCTTTCAATATCAGGTCTAAATGTTGGAACCGAAATAGTAATACCATCTGCACGACCCTTTAGAGTCTCAAAACCGAGATTTGAAAATATTTTTTTGATTTTTGCTAATTGGATTGTATAGCCAAGAATTCTTTTTACTTGGTTATTTCTAAAAAGAATTTTTTTTGGTTTTTTCTTTTGGGGATAAATATCGATAGAACCTTTAAGAACTTCACCATTACAAATTTCAGAAATTAATTGAGCGGCTCGCCGTGCAGAATAAAGTGTATTATTTGGATCAGTACCGCGTTCAAAACGATAAGAAGCATCGCTTGATAATCCTAGTTCACGAGAAGTTCTTCTTATGCTTGAAGGATT
>DAIMIJ010000035.1:8674-13439 GCA_036722835.1 Ignavibacteriaceae bacterium
TGGTCGCAGGCCCATTTTAGTGAGGTTATCCTTCAACCATTGAGGGGAATCTTTTATCTCAACGTTTTTAACTACTAAAGAGGAGTAACGCGGACAATTTATTTCATCCTCAATTTCAATTGAAGCAAATTCATTTATAGAATATTTAGATTCTTTAAACTTTATTTTAGGAAGAGTAAGTGATTTGTTATAAAGTGCAGCTAACTCTCTTCCTACTCCAATATGCGAAAGTGCATCCGGGCGATTGGGCGTAATGCCAATCTCAAAAACTACATCATTCAATTTTAATGCTTCAGTTATTGGTGTACCCGGTTGCAAATCATCCGGCAAAACCATTATGCCTTCATGGTTCTCGCTGATGTTAAGTTCAGCTTCCGAGCAAATCATTCCAAAAGATTCGATGCCGCGAATCTTTACCTTCTCAATTTTGAATTGTCCTTTAGGAATGACGGTTCCTATAGGTGCAAAAACTATCTTTTGATTCTCTTGAACATTTGGAGCACCGCAAATTACTTGAAAATCTTTTTCACTATTGGAAACAGTACATAGAGACAGCTTATCGGCATTGGGGTGTTTTTGCTTGGTTTTGACTAATCCAACTATGAATCCTTTATAAACTTCAGCTTCAGAATAAATATCCTCTACTTCAAGTCCGGCCATAGTGAGCTTATGAGAAATTTCTTCGGGAGAAATTCCTTCGAGATCAACATAATTTTTTAGCCAGCTTAAAAGTATTTTCAATTACAATTCTCCAAACTAAAACTGTTTGAGAAATCTGAAATCATTATCAAAAAATATTCTGATATCCGTAATGCCGTATTTTAACATTGCCGTTCTTTCGATGCCCATTCCAAAAGCATAACCCGAATATTTTTCAGGATCATAACCAACCATTTTAAAAACATTCGGGTCAACCATCCCGCAGCCAAGAATTTCAAGCCAACCGCTGTATTTACAAACTTTACATCCTTTACCGTGGCACAAATAACAGGTGATATCCATCTCCGCACTTGGTTCGGTAAATGGAAAGAAGCTCGGACGAAAACGATATTTCAAATCATCCATGTAGAACTGCTTGGCAAAAGCAACGAGTGTTCCTTTTAATTCTGCAAAAGTGACATCTGTATCAACATAAATTCCATCAACCTGATGAAACATACAGTAGCTTCTCGAACTTACTGCTTCGTTTCTATAAACTCTGCCTGGCATAATTGCACGAACCGGCGGCTGATGTTTTTCCATTATCCTAACTTGAACAGGAGTTGTATGTGTTCTAAGAACAAAATCTTTGCTGATGAAAAAAGTATCCTGCATATCTCTCGCTGGATGATCTTTCGGAAAATTTAAAGCTTCAAAATTATAGTAATCAGATTCTAATTCCGGTCCTTCAATAGATGAAAAGCCCAAGCTTCTAAAAATTGATTTTATTTCGTTCAAAGTTTGTGTGAGCAGATGATTGCTGCCCAATTGTTTATGCCTTCCAGGAAGTGAAAGGTCTACGTAAGATTTTTCCTTTTCAAGCTGCAAAGTTAAGTTTTGCTTAAGCTCTGTAATCTTAGAAGTGATTTGATCTCTTAAAGAATTAAGAGATTTACCGAGTGAAGGTTTTTCTTCTTTAGGAACAGATTTTAACTCTTCGAAAAGATTTGTGACGAGTCCGTTCTTACCAAGATATTTTATCCGGATTTCTTCCAAAATCTTGAGATCAATTATAACGGAAGAATCTTTCTTAAAATCTTCAAGAACAGAATCTATTTTATTTGCAAGCATAGCAATAAATGGGAAATTTAAAATAATACCCTCTTCAAAAACTTTGAGAGGGTATTAATTTAATTGGTTGAAAAATTAACCAGCTCTGTGAATGTAGCCGGATTTTCAACGGCAAGATTTGCAAGAATCTTCCTGTTGATTAAAATTCCTTTTGCATCAAGAGCATGAATTAATCTCGAGTAGGTAGTTCCATTTACTCTTGCGGCTGCATTTATCCTGGTTATCCAAAGTTTGCGGAAAACTCTCTTCTTTAATTTTCTATCCCTAAAAGAATGGAGCATTCCTTTTTCAACATGGTTTTTGGCAATGGTGTAAACCTTGCTGCGCCTACCCCAGTATCCTTTTGCTTGATCAAGGACTTTTTTCCTTCTGTGGTGTGCTGCTACCTTATTTTTTGAACGAGGCATTCTGTTTTTCCTTTTTAATTATTGAAGCATAATTCTTACACGTTTAAGTTCAGACTTTGACACTACTGTGGTTCGTCTCAATTTTCTTTTTCTCTTTGTACTTTTTGATGTTAGTATATGACTTTTGTAAGCACTTTTTCTTTTGAACTTTCCAGAAGCGCTAACTTTAAAAGATTTTTTTGCGCCCCTGTTGCTTTTCATTTTAGGCATTTTTTAATCCATTTATTATTTAAGTAATTTTTTTCCCTTTTGATTTTTGTGGAGCAAGAATAACAAGAAGATGTTTTCCCTCCATTTTCATCGGAGATTCAACTTTCGAATACTCCGCTGTTCTCTCAATAAATTGATTCATTAATTCTTCACCTTTTTCAACATAAGCCATTTCCCTGCCCTTAAAAATAATAGCAACCTTAACTTTATCACCCTCCTCTAAAAAATTTATTGCATGTCTAACTTTAAAATCAAAATCATGTGTATCCGTGTTGGGATGAAGTCTTATTTCCTTAAGTACGGTAATTTTTTGATGCTTTCGTTGAATTTTTTCTTTCTTTTGTTGTTCATATCTGAACTTACCAAAGTCAATAATTTTACAAACAGGCGGCTTCGCTTGAGGAGCAATCTCCACTAAATCTTGTCCTCTTTCTTGAGCTTTTCTTATAGCATCTTTGATACCGAAAATTCCTAATTGAGTACCATCAAGATCAATTACTCTAACTCGTAATGATCTGATATCCTCATTTACTCTAGCTTCTTCTTTTTGAGCGATTGATGAACTCCTTAATTAGTTGTATGAATTTTATTTTTAATTTCGTCGGATATTTTACTTATAAATTCGCTTAAAGACAAAGCTCCAAGATCTCCAACTTTATGTTTTCTTACAGAAATATTTTGTGCATTAGCTTCCTTTTCACCGATGATAAGCATGTAAGGAACTTTTTGAGTTTCCCAATCCCTTATTTTATAACCGACTTTTTCATTCCGTTCATCCAACTCAACTCTAATGCTTTTACTTTTCAATTCATTGTAAATTTTTTGTGAATATTCAAGAAAATGCTGTGAAACTGGAATTACAGCCACTTGAATCGGTGCTAACCACAAAGGGAACTCACCTGCATAATGTTCAATTAATACACCGATAAATCTTTCCAGCGATCCAAAAGGAGCACGATGAATTACGACAGGTCTATGCTTTTGACCATCACTTCCAATATACTCCAGGTTAAATCTTTCAGGCATTACATAATCTATCTGAACCGTTCCAAGCTGCCATTTTCTCCCTAACACATCTTTCACCAGAAAATCGATTTTAGGACCATAGAATGCTGCTTCACCTTCTTCAATGGTGTATTTCAATTTCATTTCATCTGCAGCTTCTTTAATTTCTTTTTGAGCTTTTTCCCACAACTCAATATCACCACCGTATTTTTCTTTATTGTCATCTCTAAATGAAAGCTGAGTTGTAAAATCTTCAAAACCCATTACTTTAAACACGTATTGAATCAGGTCAATTACATTACACAATTCACTTTTTAATTGATCTTGACGAACGAACATATGTGAATCGTCAACGGAAAAGCTTCTTACTCTTGTCAAGCCATTCAATTCACCGGATTGCTCATATCTGTAAACTGTCCCAAATTCAGCATAGCGGATTGGTAGATCTCTGTAACTTCTTTGCTTCGAAGCATAAATCTGGAAATGATGCGGGCAATTCATAGGTTTTAACAGGTATTCTTCTTCCCTATCACCAAATTTTAATGGCGGAAATTGACTGTCACTGTAATAAGGATAGTGTCCGCTGGTTTTATACAAATTTATATTTCCGATATGCGGAGTAATAACCGGAAGATAATCTCGCTTCGTCTGTTCTTCTCGTAAAAATTTTTCAAGAGTCTCTCTTAAAACCGTTCCTTTAGGAAGCCAAAGCGGAAGTCCGGCACCCACATTTGGAGAAAAGAAAAATAGTTCTAAGTCTTTCCCAAGTTTTCGGTGATCTCTCTTTTTAGCTTCCTCTAAAAAAATGAGATAATCATCGAGCATTTTCTTTTTAGGAAACGAGATACCATAAATTCTCTGCAACTGTTTATTCTTCTCATCTCCACGCCAATAAGATCCTGAAATATTAAGCAGCTTAAAATATTTTATCTTTCCGGTTGATGGAAGATGCGGTCCTCTGCAAAGATCGGTAAAACTGCCTTCTTTATAAATACTGATTCCCTGTGTATTCTCATCTATTCCTGAAAGAATTTCAATTTTGTAATTATCACCTTTCTGTTTGAAAAAATCAATCGCAGCATTCTTGGATAAATCTTCTCTTACAAATGGAGAATCCTCTTGGGTGAGCTGAGCCATCTTTTTCTCAACGACTTTTAAATCTTCTTCCGACAGTTGGGAATTGATATCTATATCATAGTAGAACCCAGCTTCAATTGCCGGTCCAACTCCAAATTTGGCTTCGGGATAAATCTCTTGAATCGCATGAGCCATCAAATGCGAAGTTGAATGCCAATAAACTTCCTTCCCTTTATCATCATCAAAGGTTAAAAATTTTACTGAAGAATCATTTTCTATTTTGTAAGATAAATCTC
>DAIMIJ010000036.1:0-13297 GCA_036722835.1 Ignavibacteriaceae bacterium
ACCCTCTGCACTAATCAATTCATATTCACCAAAAAAATCCTTTCCAATTAAAAGACTTTTTCCAGGGAGTGTATAGTTTTGACATTCGCACGCAGCAGCAAAATCTTCCGGAAAGATCTTTATTGATTCGTCATTTAGAGCTTTAACCCAAAGCGATATGAAGTTTTTCTCATCCATTTAGCGGGAAATATTACTAATTCAATGTTGGAGAATGAGAATACCGATCACAATTAAGTTGATAAATATTTAAGCGTTCAATATATGATTGTAGAATTCCTCATATATCGGAATAACTTTTGACTTATCAAACTTGTTTAATGCTCTATCTCTTGAATTTTTGGAAAACGCCTCGTACTTCTTTTTGTTTGTCAAAAGATCTATCACATATTTTGCCATTCGATCAACGTCGCCAATTTCTGCAATAAATCCGGTTTCATTATGCTTTATTAATTCAGGTAATCCGCCAACGCTTGAACTGACGACAGGTTTCCCGCAAGACATTGCTTCTAAAGCTGCAAGGCCAAAGCTTTCAGATTGTGATGGAATTAAAAATATATCTGCTGAATTTAATATCTCCACTAATCCTTCCTGTTTTCCTAAAAACTTAACATGATCCATTAAGTTTAGCTGTCGTGTAAGTCTTTCACATTCAAATCTATCCGGTCCATCACCAACAAGTATAAGTTTTGTTGGAACTTCTTTAATAACCTGTTCTAATATTTTTATTGTGTCGGGAACTCTTTTCACTTGTCTAAAGTTTGATGTATGAACCAAAATTTTTTCACCTGCGGGGGCAATATGATTTCTAAATGTACACGCCTCCATTGGTTTAAATAATTCTGTATCAATAAAATTGGGAATTACCTCTATGTCCTTTTCGATGTAATAATTTGTAAGTGTTTTTTCTTTTAAGAATCTCGATACAGCCGTGACTCCATCGCTCTCTTCAATGCTAAATTTTACAAGCGGAAGAAAAGAAGGTTCTAATCCAACAAGGGTTATATCCGTACCGTGAAGAGTGGTAATGATTTTAACGTCCTTTTTCTTCTTGAGCATATTCTTAGCAAGATATGCACTGCTTGCATGCGGGATAGCATAGTGAACGTGCAGCAAATCCAAATCCTCAAATTCGACTACTTCTACCATTTTACTGGCAAGGGCTAAAGTGTAAAGTGGAAATTCAAACAAAGGATAGTTGCTCATTTCTACTTCGTGAAAAAAGACGTTCTCAACAAAACTAGTTAGTCTGAAAGGCAGAGCATAAGAAATAAAGTGAATTTGATGTCCGCGTTGTGCTAATGCTTTCCCGAGTTCAGTAGCTATAACCCCGCTTCCGCCATAGGTTGGATAGCATGTTATCCCGATTTTCATACTGCTATGATTTTCTATAATTTAATTATTAATAATTATCTTAATTAATTAGTTCTAAACAAATATAAAGTTTTTTAAGGAATTAATTATTTTGGATTTTTTATAAACTCTGGTTTAAAACCTTATGAAAATATTATTGATTGGTCACTCGGTTGAAGATCATATTCATCAGAATGATGAAGAGTATGTAAAACCCGGCGGAATTTATTATTCTGTACTGGGGTTATCAAAAATAATCACAACGGACGATGAAATTCATTTAGTGACAGCGCTTCAAAAAAGTAATGAATATTTATTCTCTGATGTTTATGATAAGATTAACAAATATAATATTAGTTGGGTTGATGAAATCCCGAAAGTGCATTTAATGATTCATGATTCAGAGGAACGGACTGAATGTTATGAGAACGTTTCTAAAAATCTTGATATTAATTACAGCATATTAAATAATTATGATGGAATTTTGGTTAATATGATTACCGGATTTGATATTACTTTAGAACAGCTTCAAGAAATAAGAAAGCATTTTAACGGTTTAATTTATCTTGATGTCCATTCACTTTCTCGCGGTTTTGATGAAAGTAAAACGAGGGTTTTTAGACGAATACCCGAATTTGATCATTGGGCTTCATTAGTTAATTTTATTCAATCAAATGAGCTTGAAACAAAAACACTTTTTCATTTTCAAGATGAATCACAAATTGCAGCCGAGGTTTTGGAACGAGGGACTAAATGTTTTATCGTAACCAAAGGTGACGCTGGTGCTCGTGCGTACTTTAAGCGAAATGATGAGATTGAATCGGTTTTTGTTTCAGCAGAAAAAATTCATACATTAAATAAAGTGGGTTGTGGAGATATCTTCGGCGGGGTTTTCTTATATACATTTTTGAAGACGAAAAATATTAGTGAATCCTTAACTGCTGCCAATTACGTGGCGGGAAAATCAGCGTCAACTCAGAACTTGAAAGAATTAAAACTATAGAAAATATATGTTTTCACACGAAATAATTAAAAAAAGAATATTAATCGTTGGTGCCAATGGGCTATTAGGTCAGCGTTTAATCGCTTTTTACGGTTCAAAAGAAAATGTTGAGCTATTAGGATGTTCGGTTGAGGATAAACCTTACTTTAATCTAGTTTCTTATCTTCGATGCGACATGACATTAAGAGATGATGTTAAAAAGGTTATTTTTGATTTTTATCCGGATGTGGTGATCAATGCTGCTGGTTTTACAAATGTCGATTTAAGTGAAACCGAAAGGGAAACCGCCTGGAAGATAAATGTTAAAGGAGTTGAATATCTTGCTGAAGCGTGCCGGACAATTGATGCAAAAATAATTCATATCTCCACCGATTATATTTTTAATGGCTTAAACGGTCCTTACGATGAAAACGCAAAAGCTGATCCTTTAGGTTATTACGGACGCACAAAACTTGCTAGTGAAAATGCTCTTAAAATTGGCGCTGTTATTTATTCCGTCATTAGAACTAATGTTCTTTATGGAATTGCAAATAGCCGCCCCGATTTTGTTAGGTGGGTGATTAATAGTCTTTCTGATAAAAAACAGATAAGCGTAGTTCATGATCAGTTTAACAATCCGACTTTTGTGGAAGATCTTGTACAAGCAATAAATAAAATAATTGAGTTCGATAAATATGCACTGTATAACATAGGCGGAAGAGATTTTATCAACCGGTTTGAATTTGCAATGCTTATCGCAGAGTATTTTAATCTCGATAAAAATTTAATTAGACCAATTATTACTGAAGAATTAAAACAACCGGCTAAGCGTCCATTAAAATCAGGTTTGATTACAATCAAAGCAGAAACGGAGTTGGGATATAAGCCGCATTCAATAATTGAAGCTCTCGGTATAATTAAAAAACAATTGTTACTATGAGATCATTCATTTTAATTTCATACTCACTCTTACTCAATATTTTCTTATTTCCTCAAAGTGCTTTACCTGAGTGGGCAAAAGGAATTGTGTGGTATCAAATATTTCCCGAACGTTTTGCAAATGGTGATACTAATAATGAACCAGCGGCAGAAAAAGTCTTTAAGAATGATTTGTTTATTCCTCTTAACTGGAAAGTTAGCAAATGGACAAGTAATTGGTTTGAACAAAGCGAATGGGAAAAATCACTTGGCGGCAATTTTCGCGATCATCTTTTTCAAAGGAGATATGGCGGCGATATTCAGGGAATAATTAATCACTTAGATTACCTAAAAGATTTGGGAGTTGGAGCAATTTACCTTAATCCCGTTTTCGATGCTGTTTCACTGCATAAGTATGATGGATCAACTTTTCATCACATTGATATTAATTTTGGAGCAAATCCTGTAAACGATGAGCAAAAAATTAAAAACGAAATTCCGCATGAGCCATCAACTTGGATTTGGACTTCAGCCGATTCTATTTTCTTGAAGCTTATTCAAGAAGTTCATAATCGCGGAATGAAAATCATTATTGATGGCGTTTTTAATCATACTGGAATTCAGTTTTGGGCTTTTCAAGATATTTTGGAAAAAGGGGAAAATTCAGCTTACAAGGATTGGTACATTGTTAAATCTTTTGATGATCCAACTACAATACAAAATGAATTTGACTATAAAGGTTGGTGGGGGACAAAATTTCTTCCAGAGTTTAACAGAACCACGGATGATCTTCACGAAGGACCGAAGCAATATATTTTTCACTCAACATTAAGATGGATGGACCCAAATGATGATGGCGATCCTTCAGATGGAATTGATGGCTGGCGTTTAGATGTTGCCAGAGAAGTCCCTATCGGGTTTTGGAAGGATTGGAGAAGATTAGTAAAGTCCATAAATCCCGATGCAATAATCATCGGCGAACTATGGGAATTGTCCCCTGATTTTATTTCTGAAAATGGGGTATTCGACGCTTTGATGAATTACAACTTTGCTTTTGCGGTAAACGAATTTTTTATTGCGAATAAAAATCAGATAAAAGTTTCGGAGTTCATAGAAAAATTAAAAGAGATTGATCTTACGTATCCAGGAGAGTATTTAGATGTTCTGCAAAACTTAGTTGACAGCCACGATACAGATAGATTGTTATCTATGATTGTGAATCCAGATAGAGGTTACGATCGAGATGCAAATGAACGAAATCCTAATTATTCTCCCACAAAACCAGATGCAGTTCATTATGAAACTCAAAAGCTGATTGCGGTTTTTCAAATGACGTATCGAGGTGCGCCAATGATCTATTACGGCGACGAAGTTGGAATGTGGGGTGCTGATGATCCTCACGATCGCAAACCTATGATTTGGGATGAATTAAAGTATGATGATGAAATCATAACTAACGAGTCAGGATTCAAAAAAGGATTCGGACGATTCAAAGTTGAACAGAATAGAGAACTTCTGAATTTTTATAAAGGATTAGCTCATCTCAGAAAAAGTAATTTAGCTTTACGGAAAGGAACATTGAATATTCTTTATTCCAATGATAAAAAAAAATCATTTGTTTTTGAGCGTAAAGAAAAAGACAACTGGTTTGTCATGGCATTTAACTTGGGAGACTACTTAGACAAAATTTCAATTTATTTTGATGAACAAAAAATTTCTTATGAAGAGCTTTTGTCGGGTGAAAAAGGATCATTCACTTCTAAAAATAAATTAGGCGTGAATTTTGAGTATGATATTCCTTCTAAAACCGCATTTATTTATCAAATCCATCCTCATAATAATTGAGCTTTAGAATAAAAATTGTATTCACCTTTATCTTAAAAACAAAGTTGTTTATTTTTTGATAGTTGAAAAGTTAAGTATAAACTTAAAGGATAAATGCCCCGGTAGCTCAGTGGATAGAGCAGCAGTTTCCTAAACTGTTGGTCGGAGGTTCAACTCCTCTCCGGGGTACAAAACAAAAATAATGGATACTACCAATTTACACAATTCATAAGAGGGATCTGAGATTTTTCGCCAAAGACAAATCAGCCCGCGGCTGAAACTCCTCCCCATGGCACATAAAAATTATTTTCACATTCACAAAAACGTTTAACGCACACAAAATCTAGTATCTTTTTGGCTTGGGTTCATCATCCTACCTCAAATATTATTAAATTTATTTTATAAATTTTTAAAAAAGGAATTATATATATGGAAATTTTAATTTTGCTTTTTATTGGTTTATTAGCTGGATTTATGAGCGGACTCCTTGGGATCGGTGGTGGTATAATCATAATACCTGCTTTGGTTTATCTTTTGGGTTACTCTCAGCAAAACGCACAAGGAACTTCACTTGGATTACTCTTACTTCCCATTGGCATACTTGCTGTACTAAATTATCATAAAGCAGGATTTGTAAATATTAAAGCCGCTGCAATTATGTGTATCACCTTTATTATTGGTAGCTACATCACATCAAAAATTGCTGTTGAATTACCGGAAACAATCATAAAGAAAATGTTTGCGGTGTTTCTTCTTTTCTACGCTGCAAAACTGTTTTTGGAGAAGTGATTAAATGAATTCAAATATATGATGCCAAGAAGAAAGGAAAGAAGTTTTTCGATAATTTGAAAATTTATATTTCAAGCTTATCTTCAAAGGTATTGATCTCCGTATTCTTATCAAGCTTAGACGGCTAAGATAAATTTTCAAAGATTTAAAATTAACTGGAAGAAGAAGCAAATTGTGTATCTCAGCCATATAATTTGGTTTAGCAATCCTTTGAGGTTCTATTCTCTTTCCGAGTCTTCTTGCGTAATCTTCGTTTTCTTTATGGAGCTGATAACTAAATATGGTTGTCAGCAAAGCCCACCAAAATAGAATAAAAATTATTAACGATACCACTAAACTCATTTTTTAACTTTTGTTTACAGATGTAAACAGAACCGAAGAATATTTCGTTCCGAATTCTATTAGGAATAATAGAAAATTTAATGAACGCAAAATTGAAAATTATGTTGAAGTGGAAATAACTTTTTAATTAGTGGGTTTATGATTCGGTGAGTTATTAATGGAAGTTCTTAAGAATATAGATTAGAAACATTAGAAAGAAACCAACTGATGAAAGCATCACATCCATAAGATCAAGCGTAAACACTTCGTTAATCCCAAAAAGAAATGAAAGAAGCTTCAAAAATAAAATTATAGAAAAAACCAAAGCAAATCCATAAAATCCTGCCTTGATCGGAAATATTAAGTATTTCTTCAAACTGATAAGAAATTGAGACTTACTCTCAACTACATTTTCATCATTCGTGCTTGGAATTGAATTCATAATTTCGTTCATTTAAAAATTTAATCTCCTATTTATCATCTTTTTATTTACAGAAATTATTAATTCTCATCTCCCTTATAAGGAAGAAAGAATAAAGAACTAAATAACCAATTGATGAAATAATCAAAGTAGTACTGCCAATTTGAGTGGAACCCACTTTGAATGTATTTGATATCAAGTAAAAACATCCAGTGACTGTTAAAATGAAAATAAAATATCCTACCATTCCGGCTAATAACGACTTAAATAGAATCTGAATAATTAGATTTTGTCTTTTTGAATTTGAAATTACTCTGTCCATGCTATTTACTATTGTTGCCATATTATTTCCTGTCCTTTATTAAATTCGTGTCTTATTTGGTTTCAGAAACGCAAGTCATGTGCCATCAGTAAATGCCTGTTTTGTGAATAAAATAGGATTTTTTTTATAAATGGCTGCCACGAAATAGTACACATGAATTAGAGGCATATCACTTTAAGATTTAATCAGATCTTATTTTTTTGATCATATCCAAGTATTTTTCAAAGTATTGCTATTTATTTTATTAAGCAATCTTGAATAAGCAATTGGACAGTTTGAAGCCATAATAAAGGTCGAGATTTTCAAATTGCTTGTCGTTTTTCTAAGTTATCTTAACAATTCATTAAAACACTTTATCTTAAGGAAGATACAATGAAAATGAGGGCTTTCGGAAAAAGCGATATAAAAGTTTCAACATTAGGTTTTGGTGCTGGACACATTGGCGAAAGTAATTTGACTGAAGCAGAAATTTCGAATCTTCTGAATTCAGTTGTAGATCTCGGAATAAATTTATTTGATACTGCTCGTGCATACGGACTTTCCGAAGATAGAATTGGAAAGCATTTGGCCTATCGAAGAAATGAAATTATCATTTCCACAAAAGTCGGTTATGGTATTAGCGGTGTGAGTGATTGGACATATGATTCGGTTATTATGGGAATTGATGACGCATTGAAAAAATTAAGAACCGATTACATTGATATAGTTCATCTTCACTCTTGTTCGCTTGAAGTTTTACAAAGGGGAGAAGTGATTGAAGCTTTAACAAAATCACTTGAAAACGGAAAAATAAGAATGGCAGCATATTCCGGAGAAAATGATGCGCTGCTATTTGCAGTTTCTTCCGGGAAATTTGGAAGTGTACAATTCTCTATTAATTTATTTGATCAAAGAAGTATTGAAGGAATTCTTCCTTTAACTAAAAAACAGAATATTGGAGTTATTGCAAAACGCCCGATTGCAAATGTTCCATGGAGATTCAAGGAACAACCCTACGGCAAATACTGCGAAGAGTACTGGCTTAGGATGAAGAAGATGAACTTACAACTTGATATGGATTGGCTTGAAGCTGCTATTAGATTTACTGCTTATACCGAAGGAGTTTGCAGTTGTATAATCGGAAGTTCTTCTATCAAGAATATTAGACAAAATTTTATGATGCTTGAAAAGGGGAAACTGCCGGATGAGCTTTATCAAAAGATCAGAAATTCATTCAGAGAAAATGATGATAACTGGGTGGGACAAGTTTAGTTTGGTTTCACTTCAAAAGAACAAGCTTCTTTGAAATGATTTTATCTGAAGTTCTTAAAGTGTAAATATAAATTCCACTTGATAAAAGATTATTGTTGAACGATAGAGTCAATTCATGTTCTCCACGCGGCTTAAAACCTTTCTCTATTTCACGGACAAGCTCACCTAAACTATTACGTAACTCAATTGATATAAAATCATCTTTTGGCAAGGCATATCTAATCGTAGTTACCGGATTAAATGGATTTGGAAAGTTCTGATATAATTTTGCTTCGTTGGGAATTACGGCAAACTGTGCAGATGTATCCTCGGTAATATCTTTGATAAAATCTTTGAACAGATTTACCAACTCCGGTGAATTAAATTCATTAAAACCATAGCCATCATTGTTTACAACATCGTTGTGAACATAATGCCAAACCATAGCTGCTTTTGATTTTGTGTTTTTAACTTCCTGAAGCCAATCCTCATAAATAGAAATTTTATTTTGCTTTACACCAAACTCACCTAAAATAATTGGCTTATTTAACTCCTCACTTATTTCAGCATGATCTTTTATCCAGGTCATACCTGCTTTGGCATTCATATTCCATGCTTCAGGATAAGAATGAAAAGATGTATAATCAATTTTTGGAAGAGCAGAGTTTACAACAAAGCTCGTTCCTTCAGAACCATTGAATAAAAAGTCGGATCCGTTATAGAAAAAATCCAGATTTGAATATCTTGATGCATCGGCATCGTATCCAATTTCACCGGTGGTTAACAAATGGTTTGTATCTATGTTCTTAAAATATTCCGATGTTTTTTCATACCAATTTTTAATATAGCCGTAAGAGTTTCCCGAGTTAGATGCCTCATTAATTAATTCGTATGAAAATATTGTGGGGTCATCTTTGTATAAAATTTCGGTGAAAGTATTAACACGATTAAGAATGCTGCCAACATAAAATTTATACCAGCTTATGATTGAATCGTCTGTGAAAAAATGATTATGTAAAAACGGCTGTGAAGTTGGCGGTGTAAGATATTGATTAGCCCATCGAATATACTGTTCTATCCCACCATAATCTGGAGAGTTATTGGCTAAGCAAAGAATAATTAATAAATCATACTCTTTAGCTTTTGCTAAAACATAATCTAATCCAATAAGTCCTTGCTCCAAAAGTTCATTTGGTTTTGAAGCAATTACACCGGGATAAACGCTGTCAGAATTATTATTAAATGCCCAGGTTCGAATTACTTTAAACCCAGCAGTTTTTGCAAATAATAAAACATCATCAACAATATATCTTTTACTTGCATCTGCAGCATTTGTTTGAAGGTAATAAGCATTAAATCCCAAAAATCTAAAATCTTTACCTTTTAGTATGAACTTAGAATCGCGTGCACTTACAAATTGATTTTGAGGAATAATGGTTATAGCTGACATCTGAATTATAAAAAAACAGTAAATGAAGCTCTTCACATAATTAAATTTATTTTGACTAAAACATTTGGGAATTAAAATAATTATAAAATTGAAAATCTTTCGATGTAAATTCAATTAAACATTCTTATTGCTCAAATAATCAAAGGCATCATCTACTGCTTGATGAGTTCCAGTGATTACCAATGTATCGTGCAAATTTAGAATTTCGCTTCCCGATGGATTAGTTATCGTTTTTCCGTTACGAACAATAGCGATAATGGTCGCATCCGTTTCTACTCTTAGATTTATTTCACTTAAAGATTTTCCAATAAACATGTTACTATCATCTACAAAAAAAGTATCAGTTAATCCGGCGGCTAAAATTTCATTTAAATTAATTAATGAATGAGCGGATGGTTTTTCTGTTATCATCATGTCGTAAGATTCACCACGCAATATTGAGACCTGTTTCATTATGACATTTAGGGGAATATGAAACTTTCTCAAAACTTTGCTGAAAATTTGCAATGAGGTCTCAAATTCTTCGGGAATAACTTCATCTGCACCGAGAGCAATTAAACTTTCTATCTCACTGGTATAACGAGTTCTTACTATAATATATATGTGTGGATTTAATTCTTTCGCTAGCACTAAAGCTCTTCTTGAGGATGCGGGATCGGAAATTGCTATAACAAAGACAAGTGCGGCTCCTATACTGGTTTGTTGTAGGATTTCTTTTCTTGTAACATCTCCAAAAATTATGTTCTCACCTTTTTTCTTTTCCTGTCGGATTGTTTCTGGGTTTAATTCAATCACGATATACTTAATACCCGTTTCCATTAAAACTCTTGCTAAATTTCTTCCATTTAATCCAAATCCAGCTATTATAACATGATTTTTGTAATTTGCCAGAGAATTACTTAATTCATTCCGCTTGATATTTATTTCAAAAAATTTGAAAAAGTCAGCAATAATTGGGGACAATTGATATAGAAAAGCACATAGTAGCATTGTGAAAATGGCTGAGGCTAAAAAAGCATTAAACAAATCAGCAGGGAAGAGATTGTATCCCAATCCTTCTTGTGCTAGCACGAATGAAAATTCCCCGACTTGCGCAAGGATTAAACCAGTCAAAATACCAACCCGCGCCGGGTAACGCAATAATAAAACAACTCCAAAAACTATTAGAAATTTTAGAAGGATAGTGCCAACTACAAGGAAAACAATCTGTGATGGAATAATGATGATAAGATGGAGATTTAGCAACATTCCAATCGAAACAAAGAAAATACTATTGAAGACATCTTTGAAAGGGAGAATCTCCGAGACAATCTGATGACTGTAATCAGATTCGGAAAGAATTAATCCGGCAACAAATGCCCCTATAGCGAAAGAAAGCCCAATTAAATGAGTTAGATACGCTGTACCTAACAGCAAGAGAATTATTCCAATTGTAAATACCTCTTTTATTTTTAGTTTGGCAAGTTGATATAAAATACGAGGCATTAAAAATCGAGCAACTATAATTATCAAAAAAACTGATGCGAAAGCAAAAACCAGTTGAAGTAAAATATTTATTTGAGTTTCTGCAGAGGCAATCCCTAGAATTGGTAAAAGCAGGATCATTGGGACGGTGGCAAGATCCTGAAATAGTGATATTCCCAAAGCAATTCTACCCTGCGGAGATTCTAGTTCATTCCTGTCATATAATATTTTTAGGATTATGGCGGTACTTGATACACTCATCAGCATTCCAAAAAAAATGCTATTGTTCAGTGGAAAATCTAAAAGTTGGAATATTATAGTTGATAGTGCAATGGTTAATAATACTTGAAGCCCGCCAGCTAATAGCAAAAATCTTTTCATTAAAAAAAGTTTTTCTATAGAAAGCTCAAGTCCTATGGTGAATAATAGTAGGATGACACCTACCTCTGCCATAAGTTTTATTTGGTTCGACTCTGATATAAGCTGGAAGCCGTATGGACCAATTATCATTCCCGCAACAAGAAAACCAACGATACTTGGTATGTGTAGTCTATTAAAAAGAAAAATTATAGGAATTGAAACCAGAAGAATGATTACAATATCTCTGATAATAATAAAATCTTGCATTGAAGTGAATGTTTTTCTTACTTAATATAAAAAACCGGTCAGGTAAAATACCGACCGGATAAAAAATTAGTTAAAAAACTTCAAAAAAAATTATCTTACACCCAGCCTCTTAACTTGCAAGCTTCGGCTACTCTCGCAACGCCCACAACCATGGCACCTAAGCGAGGATGAACTTTCTTTTCTCTTACAGCTTCATCTACTCTGTGATAAGCTTTGGTAAGCTTTTCATCGACGATTTTGTGAATTGATTCTTCATCCCAGAAGAATGAATATCTGTCTTGAACCATTTCGAGGTAGGAAACAGTTACACCGCCTGCACTTGCAAGAATATCGGGGATAACATGTATTCCTCTTTTGCTAAGTATAATATCAGCTTCAGGAGTTGTTGGACCATTAGCAAGTTCGCAGACTATTTTAGCTTTTATATTTCCGGCATTGTTTCCATGAATAGCATTTTCTAATGCTGCGGGATATAGAACGTCAACATTTAGCTCAAGCAAAGATTCGTGGGGAATTTTTTGTGCACCCGGAAAATTAGCAATAGTCCCGTTCTTCAATTTATACTTAACCAACTCTTTTGTGTCAAATCCTTCCGAATGAAAAATTGCTCCACGAGAATCACTCGCAGCAATTAATTTTCCACCGCCTAAAATTTCCTGATGTAGCAGAGCCGCGCGCTGCCCTGCATTTCCAAATCCCTGGATCGCAAATTTCCCAGTTGGATCTACTCCAAGTTTTTTACATGCTTCTCTTACAGTAATAACGCCGCCTCTTGCCGTGGCGTCTCGTCTACCTTCTGTTCCACCGATTTGTGTTGGTTTGTCAGTGAAAGCACCAGGATGATGCTGATTAATAATTGTTTCGTACTCATCCATCATCCACGCCATTGTTTGAGGATTGGTATAAACATCTGGTGCGGGAACGTCTTTATCGACTCCGATGGAGGAAGCAATCGCACGAACATATTCTCGTGAAATATTTTCAAGCTCACGTTCAGACATTTTTTTGGGATCGCAGCAAACGCCGCCTTTTGCACCGCCGAGAGGTAAATCAACTACCGCGGTTTTCCAAGTCATCCAGCTCGCTAATGCACGTATTGTATCAACCGTCTCATCGGGGTGAAATCTTATTCCCCCTTTTGCAGGACCGCGTGCATAATTGTATTGAATTCTATAACCTTGAAATATTTCAGTTTTTCCGCTATCCATTTTTACATGCAAAGTGAAGTTGAATTCTTTTTGAGGTGAGGTTAGCAGTTTTATGGTTGCTTCATCTAAATTTAAAAGTTTTGCTGCTTCAAAAATTTGCTGTTGTGCAACTCTGAAAGAATTATATGATTGCATCTTTATTCCTCAAATTTTGCTTTATCTTCTTTGGATTTATCCTCGTTTTCGTTTTTTATTGGTGGATCGAGGATTATCCTGTACCAACAGTTTTTACAAGTTAATGCTCGATCGACACTAAGCAAAACTTGCTGCCATGGACTTAGTTTGTGTCCGCAATGCGGGCATGAATCAAATATTTCGGGTTGCTTGGGTTCTTTTTCCATTTTTATTAATTATTGGCTTTATGCTGATAATGAAATCTAAATAAATAATA
>DAIMIJ010000037.1:0-13280 GCA_036722835.1 Ignavibacteriaceae bacterium
ATGATAATCAGTATCATCCTTATTGCTATCACTCCAGCCATGACTAAATTGAGGATACTTCCCTATCATCTCGTAATACTGCTGATCTGCGAAAGATGCTAAACTATGAGAATAACCGTTGCCGATTGCTCTTTCCAGTTTATTAAGTTCATCCCAATTAACTGTGCCATCAGAAGGATTAATTACAAGATCACGATAATCAGCCGCATTCAATGATGGATTAAGCACTTGAAGATTGTTTAACGTCCATTCTGCATAACGCTTAATGTCCCAGTTTTGATTGGCAAAGTTTTCAAACTCAGAGGTTTTATCATCACCTTTTTTGTCATAAATAATAGCAGTTGTAATTGCTGCGGCTTCAATTGCTAAGAAAATTCCTGCTTTCCAATATTCCCCGGCATAGATTTCTCCGGTTCCGGGAACAACTAAAGACATTATGCCGCCTAAGAATGGGGACTTTCTTTCATTCGTCTGAAAATTATATTCAACAGCTCGATTCTCTTCATAATTTTTTTGAATTATTTTAGAATCACCTACGAGTTTACCTGTCAACAATAACTTTTCATTAGAAGATTGACCTAATAATGAAGTTAAAAACAAAATTGAACAAATAAGAATTTTCATCTTTTACCTAAAGAGAAATATAAACTTTGCAAATAAAATTTATTTAAAATTGAAACTAAAAATCAAACCCGAATAAAATACCGCCGTAAAACCGCCACTCTCTTCCATAAGTAACTGTTTCTTCTCTAACCTTTCTATTAAACTCATCAAACCCATAAGAAGCATTAAAGAAAACACTTGTTGGGAAAAGATAAAAAGAATTCATTTGAATTCTGAGTTCAGCACCTGCTCCCTTTTTAAATTTATTTAGCTGCGGCATTTTTCCATCCCAGGCATTTCCCAAATCACCATAGACAGAAAAGAAAATTTTATCAACATAAAGATGCCCGACTTTTGTATCTATATTTGTGAAGAGAGGTAAACGGTAAGTAAGATTGATCCAACCCACTTCATTCCCGCTTATTGCATAAAACGGATAAGCTTTCATGCCAATTAATCCACCGAGGTAGAAATCAAAAAAATCGGGTACTTTTGGACCGAATATTGTTCCCGCTCTCAATTGTGCGGTTAAAGTATGCTTCGACCAAAGTGGAAAATGTAATTTACTGTTCAACTCAAGCTTGTGAAAATTATAATTGTTGTACTGCGGTTTCAGAATTCCATCTTCAACAGTATAATTTCCTTCATTGTTAAATTTATTGGATTCGAAATTGTACCTAAGTTCGGCAACAGCTCCAATCGGATTTATATCTGCATCTTTGTGAGGCAGCATTTGTTCAATTGTGTAAGTAAGCTGGAAATTTCTTCCAATCAAATAAACATCGTTGGTAGTTGGATACAATATATTATTCTGAGGTATTACAAAAGCGGCAAGCTCAGCAGAATACCTGCTGAAAATAAATCTGAATTCAAGATTCTGATTTCTACTAATGAAACGATGCTTTGCTGCCAAATCTACTTCAAACAAATTGTAAGTAACATCAGTCGCTGTGTTAAATCGCGAATCAAGTTCATCAAACACTATTTGTGTATTAGCTTTTCTGCTGATGTTGTAAAGTTCGAGAGACATTTCCGGTTTTATGCCGAGATTAAATAGCAGAGGAAGCTTATTCCTGTAATCGAAGATCAAAAATAGATCCCGCTCCAATCGTGTGTTTAGCGAAGCGCCGGCAAATATTGAATAGCGGTTAAGCATATCATTGGAAGAAACGTACAAACCCGGTTTAAGCTTTTCCAAAAATTTATTTGATGTGTTGTAGTTATCATATCGTAGAAAAGGGAAAAAAGTCAATCGTGTAAATACGCCCGAATATTTTTCTTTTGTGAAACTTCTTGTTTCATAATCATTAAAATGAGTCAAACGCTGCAGATTAAGTGAAGCGAAATCACCATTTGGTTTATCAGAAGAAAGCGGTGGATTATTACGCCACTCATACTTATTTGCAGTAATAACTTTCTCTTGTTCTTCCACAGGCAAACTAAATATTTTATATCCTGTCGAAGTGTAGCCCGCATAAACGATATTTCCATCTTCTGCAACTGCCGGCATAAATGCACCGCCAAGAACATTAGTAAGCTGTTTTTCCTCCGCAGTTGAAAAATTATAAGAGTACAGATTGTAAATTCCGGTTTCATCAGATGCATAAATCAAATTCCCATTCATATCGAAAGATGGATTTCTTTCATCGTAACTTGTAGCGATAACTTGCGTTACAGTTCTACCTGCTACATCAATCTTATAAATGTCTCTGGTATGATGATATGAATAATCAAAGATGATGAATGAACCATCATTAGAAAATTTCGGATTATAAATTTGTTCGCCATTATTATAAAAAGTTAACGGCTTGAAGTTCTTTCCGTCAAAATCAACTAAACCAAGATTGGTAGTTCCATCTTTTTGAAAGATAAATACAATCTTAGTTTCATCCGGAGAAATTGCGGGCTGATTTGCCCTAAGGTTGTAAGTTAATCTAACATCATCTTCTTCTTTGATATCGTAAACATAAAGGTCGTGAACATTGTACATGTTAGGATTGTCATCATCCAGCTTGGAATAAATAATTTTATTGTCGTCATTCAGCCAGGCTAAAGTTGAGCGCACTCCAGTTGTGATTCTCTGTTCTTCTTTTGTTATGAGATCATAAAGATAAATTGATGAGGGACTGAAGTAATCGGAAGATTTATTTGAAGTATAAATAATTTTCTTGCCATCTGATGAAAATGTAGGATAGAAATTTCCAAAACCATCTTTAGCTATCATCTCACCAGTTACAAGATTTGATTTTATTTGCTCGGTTCTTTTCTTGTAATCTTCAGTTAGATAATTTTTCCATTCTTCATAAAGCTCATTTCCATTTTTACCAATAACATCCTTGAATGCGGCATCAATCGTAAAATTGCCAAACTTGCCGAGTGCTTTAGTCACTTCTCTAATCTTATCTTCACCATATTTTTGCGAAATGTATCGAGTCAGAGCAAAACCGGAATTGTAAACCGATTCGTTGCCAAGACTTGTCTTACCAAATACTCCCATTTCATTCCAGGTCAGCATATTTCCATTAAGAGCGTAAGAACGCAAAATCATATCGCGATGTGTATCCCAATTATCATAATTAAATTCCTTCCGCATGTACTGAGCAGTTCCTTCCGCAAACCAAGCAGGCATGTTTATAGCGGCAAACGGATAAGACACTATAAAGTTTGGAAAACCATAAAGAATATCAGGTCGTCTTTCATCTTCATAGTTCAAAACTTGAAGAAAAACCGCAGGCAAAGATCGAGATGATTTCATTGAAGCTTGGATCTGTACCATGTGTGTGAACTCGTGTGAGATTACATTTCGGAGCCAGTTGTGAGTTCCACGAAGATCAAAATCCAATGCGCTTGTCCATATTTCAATTTTATTATCAAAGAAATAAGTGGCACCATTTGAGTAATCATCAATATCTTTTATGATGAAGTGAGTTACGTCCACTTCATATTGATATAAAGAAGTTATCGGCTCCCAAACTTCATCAGCAATTTTAGCAACGACTTGTGCCGTTCTTTCAGCACCTTCATGAAAGTGAACTTCGCAATGCTTTCCTTTTATTGTGTACCAATCCAATTCAGGATGAAATTCTGTGAATTGAGCGAAAGATTTTGAACTTACTACGATAAAAACTAAAATAAATAAGGATAATGATTTCATTGATATAATTTTAGGAAAGATTGGAACGCAGATTTATATGATCATTTATGATTTATTAGGATAAATTCAATCTTAATGTATCATAACAAATCATGATGATCAGCGTTCTATATTTATTTAACCACCGCAATTTTAATTACATTACTTTCAGTTTTGCCAGATGAGCTGTTTGCCTCAATTCTTGCAAGATAAACTCCGCTTTGAATATTACCAACATCCCATTTAGTTTCGTTATCAAATCCTCCGCGGGCATTGTCATTTAGTTCAGCAACAAAATCACCGGCTAGATCAAAAATTTTTATATTTATCTTCGAATCTTCAGTAACAAAATATCTTATGAATGTAGAACCATCATAAACAGGATTGGGATAATTGTACGCTTTGTTTGTCGGAAAAAATTCGTTTACCAATTGGTTTCTTGAAGCTACATCAACAAACGATTGATTAAATCCATTCCCATTTTCTTGCGACCAATTTTGCTTGCCTTCGTTAGCTCCAATTTGCCATGCAGAAAAATTATTTTTCTTGTCAATTGCAGCAATAGATAATTTTCCATTTTCCACAAATAAGACTGGAGTACCACTAAGTTCACTTCCGATGGATATTGGAAAACCATCAACGACATTTCCGTTTCCACCATCTATTGCAAAGATTCTTCCGTCTTTAGTTGTAGCGATGATTTCAGATTTCGAGTCACCGGAAAAATCCGCGACTAAAGGCATTCCAACAAAACCAGTCCCAAATGGATCAACAAAAGGGAAATTATCAGCAGATGCTCCTAACAGGTTTATTGCTTCAACACTTTGCCCTTTACCAAATACAATGTAATTCTCGCCGTCATTCTTTAAATCACCCAAACTTAGAGAGTGAATTGTATCTTGTGAAGAGAAAGTAATGTCAGATAGTTTGCCTTCTGTGCCGTTGTGAATGTAAATTCGGTTATCTCCAATTAGAATTGCAGAAATAAAATCACCAGAAGAATTTTTAGTTAGAACTAAATCTTTAATAGTACTCGCAGAGAATACTTCGTTACCATTTTCAAAGAATTTTGAACTTGTAACAAAAGAATAGTATGAAGCTGAGGTATCAAATGCGGCTTTAATAATCGGTTCGGAGGCTTGAGAATTTAGTGTTTTAATATACTTAGCCGTATCACCAATTGAGTATTGAAGGAGCTTTCCGGTTTTCGTTGGAAGCAATATTGCGTTTCCAGAAAATATGGGGACTGAAGAAACTTCTTCATTGTCAAAAACATCTGTAGTTACAACCGGAAATTCCGTATCAAAAAAAGTCTTGTACAAATTAATTTTTGAACCCAGAGCACCAATCACATAATTATTGTTTTGCTGATTAACGACTATTGGTTTGAAGTCGGAGAATTGAGAGAACGATTTAATGAAACTTCCGTTCTGATCGAATAAAAATAATTCGTTACCGGACAACACATAAAACTTTTTGCTTTCTTGAAGATGAGCAAGCTTAACATCTATGTTCTGTGGAATATTTATAATTTTTGAGAAAATTGGTTTAATAATCGAATCACCATAACTTACTTTGAATTTCATTCTATTAGAAATTGTGGGGAAATTGGAGATAGTAATTAGACTATTGGAATTTCCGTTTGAATTGCTGTTTGGTCGTGTTTCTCTTGAGAATTTATTCTCATAAAGTATGGCTGGATTATCTTTGAACCAAAAATCTTCAGATGAACCTTCTCCAATTACAACATCACCAAAAATTGTAGTAAACTGCTCGCCTATATCCTGGATGCCATCTGCTTCTTCAACATCAACTCCACGATTATTTTTGTCGGTATTTATTTTATTCTCGGCAATCTTAGCATTGATGATGTTCTCATCAATATGCCAAATCACTATTCCATTTCCAGGAACAGCCCAATCATATTCATCAATATTAATCACAACTCCATCTATGGAATCCACAGCGAAGCTTTGAAATCCGGCGGTATCTTTTGGAAAAATTTTAGTAGACGCCTGCCCGTTCAAAATATAAGTTACTTTGGCTCCATCCAAATTAGCATCGCGTATTCTATTTTCAATTAAAAAATATTCAGAAGAATTTATTGGGACTTTTATAATCGTAGTATCTGTTAATGAAGAGATTGCTTGAGCAGTAAGAGTCAAATCAAAATTTCCAGGTGCAACTGTTACCGGATTTTCCCAGCCCAAATAAATTTTTTCCCATGCAGATGGTTCGGGAGGAAAGACTCCGTTGTAAGCAAATATTGATTGACCATCCATCAAACCAAAGCGTCCTATTGCACTTAATCCTGTTTTAGTATCAAACAAATCCGGAAGACCTAAATGGCTTGCTACACTTGCGGCTATCAATCCATTGATTGTAATCTCAAAAAGAAAAGTGCTTCCGAAAGAAGATAATTCTCTGCTTTCAGTTTCGGGCAATATCATGGAATTAGTTATTTTAAAATTCCCGCCCGAAACAGGAAAACCCTGGAAGCTGCTGCCATAAATATTTTGAAGAGCTTTAGGACTAAGATAAAGTGAAGGAATATCTCTTTCATTACCCAAGCTTCCAGGTAAAGTTATATCTCTTCCCACTCCAGCATGAAAAATTGCAAACAGGTTATAGTTGTTGAAATTAAATCCGGGATAAAGCTGATCTGCTCTTGTCCAAACCTCCGACGTAAAATCTGCAAGGGGCAAAAAATCATCTGAATTATTTGGAGGTGAATAATTTCTCATCGTTTTTGAAACTGAGAAAGTATCCGGCAGAACAGTGTAAGTAACTACCTGTTTACCTTTAGAAACTTTATCAAAATAATTCTTTACAAAAAGCAGATGTGATTCGAAATATTCTTTATTATGCGGAAGAGGATCTAAAATTTTCGTTCCGTAATCTTTTGAATAAATAGTACCAAATCTACCGTTGCCAAAAGTTGCTGCATCTTTATCTTCCTGAAAGTTAACCATGACAGCGAGAATTTTTATCGTATCCTGTGATAATGGTGCATCTGGGAAAGGATTTATTTTAGTTAAAAACGATTGGGCAGATAAACTGCCCAATACAAATATGGAAATTAAAAAACTGAGAATTTTAGACATAATGAATATTAAATTCCCCTGGGAAGTCCTCGTGTATTGTCAGCAACAGCACCCCAGCCGATAATAACGCTGAATCTAAGAGTATCAGAAAGAGGATGATTCTCCTCTGCTGAGGAGATGTAACTAAAATCAAATCCATAAATATCATATCTGATACCTGCACCAAAAGTCATGAATTTTCTATTACCATAAGCGGGATCTTCATAGAAATATCCAGCTCTAAGCGCAAACATAAATCCTTCATTCATGTTTCCATACCAGTATTCCAATCCTCCAGATGTAACAATATCCCTAAGCTCTTCACTGAATGGTTTATCTCCCCAAGCAGTAAAAATTGCTTTATAAAATTCGTCAGATTGTGATATAGTTATGGTAGAATCTTGTCCTTTAATTTTAACAACCTTAGTTTTTGTTCCTGTTCTACTCACAAGTAGTTTGCTAAAATCAAGTGTGCCAATTAATGAGTTATATTCATCTTTTAAGATGTTGAATGCAAATCCTAACCTGAAATTAGTTGGTATTGGATCAGCTTGATCTCGATCTATGTAAAAGATTTTAGGACCGAGGTTACTTAAATTAACACCGATACTTAGTTTATCCCCTATATCTTCATCAATTAATGGTAATACTAAAGACTTTGGTCTCCACATCGCACCAATATCGAAGCTAACAGAAGTTGCAACACCTTTGCCTTGTTCCTCGGCTGTTGGCTGATCTGAAAGGCGACTGTGGATTAATCTGGCATTAAATCCTAATCCCCAATCTTCAGAAAGTTTTGAAGCATAACCAAGAGTTAAAGCTGCATCAAAGGATCTAAATGTACCCAATGGATCTGGAGAATCAGGCCCAGTTCTAACAAATTCACCGAAGTTCATGTAAGTAATGCTTGCTGTTACGCTGCCAGCTAGATCTTCAACGTATTGTCGGTAAGTTAGATAATCGTAAAAAAGATCGAGCTGAAATTGCGGTAACCAATTACTGTGAGTTATGCTTAACTCCGTACCGGTTTGAAAAGCGATTCCTGCTGGATTCCAAAATATTGCAGCAGAGTTATCAGCCAATCCAGTACCGGATTCACCAATTCCACCAGCTCTTGAATCGGGGGCAAGCAACAAGAATGGAACAGCAGCTTCACCTTGAGCATAAGACGAACGACCAACAACTATAAGCATAATGCTGACCATCACTATCCTAAATAATATATTCATTTTGTAACCTCCAAATATGAATTGTTCTTTTTATTTAATCTATTTCTATAACTATTAATTATTTCTTAAGAATTTAAATATATAAAATAAAGCAAAGAAATCTATGTAATTATTGGCTGCGGAATTCTAGCGTACAACTGCCAGCTTCCCTAAAACGCTCTTATTAAAAGCACCGTCCGTACTTGTGACTATCAATTTATATAGATATGCACCATTGGCAATTTGATTACCATCTTGATCCCGTCCATCCCAATCAATTTTAATAAAATTATCTCCTTGATTTTTTGATTCAAGATTACGAATCAATCTTCCGGCAATAGTGTAAATTCTTATGTCCACATCAACGGGAGAGTTCACATTGTTCTTCTGAAAAGTAAAAGTCGTATTTGAATTAAAAGGATTAGGATAATTATATACATCTGATATGAATAGGTCATTGCCGGAAACGACAGTAAAATAAATTAGTTCTGATGACGGATTATTAAATACATCCCATGCCTTAAGCTGCATCTGATAATCACCTGGCTCCAAATTATTAAATTGATATCGGATAGATCCTGTTTTACCGCCTGCATCAAGATCACCTGTAAAGAAATTTGTGAAATCAATTGGCTCGTTGAATTTTTCATTAAGAATTCCCTCCAGCTTGTGTCCCACTCCGGTTCCAGTTGTGTTAATTCCGGTTTCATCATTTAGTTTTACAACAAGCAGCGAGTTCGGATTTATTAAAGCAGTACTCTCAAGTGCTGCATTATCAAAATAAATTTCTATTTCCGGTCCTTTACCATCATTTATTGTGGAAGAATCTGTTCCACCAATTTTAACTTTGGTAGTATAACCCAAACCATCTGCCTGCTCGGATGAAAAGTACATGAGCACTTTACCATTTGCATTTTCATATGAAATATCTTTAGGTACAACAAAGCTGGATGTGAAGTGACCATTTGCAATAGAAATTCTTCCTCTGAAAATGATCCCGCCCTGGACAGTCATATAATAAGGAGTATTGACCGTACTAAGCGGATCCAATTTTACCTGGCGTTTTGAATCAAACACAGTTAATGTTCCTTCACCATTAAAATCATCCCAGTTAGTTGTAATAGATTTTTTAACTACTCCTTCAATTTTTGTATTTCCGAGTGCTTTAATCTGAACATCAACAGATAAATTCTGCCCATTGATTGAATCAATACTCGCTGGATATTGAGGTATGCTCAATCTTAAAGATGGATCACAAAATAGATGAAACTTTTCATCATTAGTTAAAAAACCGCTGCCTATCAGTTTGGCTTTCATATAAGCTTTACCAACAGCAATCGGGAGATTCATGGTATCTCTCGGTGTTCGTAATAAGCTTGAGTAAAACGCTTCATTCAGTGCGGCATTCTCAAATGAATAAACAGGTCTTGCCGAGGTGAATACCCCAATGGAACCGCTCGATTCTTTTGTAATTAAAACTTCTGTTGCACTTTGAAGCCCGGGAATATCATAGTAACCGAAATCGCATGTTGCCGCTGTTAAGAAAAAGTATTTATCATTTTTCATTAACGGAATCGTAGAACTTTTAATAAATACCCTTTCATGCGCCCACAGTTCCGGACTTCCGTGCCCAATATAATTCATCATAAGTGTTCCGCGGTTTACCGAGTTAATAATTTCATCATAAACTCCTGGTTTTGTTCTTCCAAGAGCAGTCAATACCGTTGGATAAGCCGCTAAATAAATTTTATTAATATCGAATGATTCGGGAATTATATTATTTGCTAACGCTTCCGATTGAGGTGTATGCCAGTTTCCTTCCTGTCCAGCAGTTGTCATGTTATCATCGGCGACGAGAGTAATTAAATTTCTCCAAATTCCTTTTTCATGAGTTGTTTCATAATCAATTATTTTATCAACGGCAATTCTTGCTTCAAGCGGTGAACCAACATTCAATCTGCCAATTGCAATATCAACGCGCGAATCGTTACCATCAATGCGAGCAAAAAAATCATCCATTGGATAAGAGGAAAGTTCATTTAAACTTTCTAAGGTTTCGTAGGCCGGAATTAAATTGTCACCATTTTTTTCAAGGTTCTTGTAATCATAAGTCCCATCTCCAAAAAGAAGAACATACTCCGGTTTAATTGTCCAGTTATCGTAAGCATATTTTATATAATCCCTAATCGCAGTAACATCCAATAAGCCGCCGGAAAATTCATTGTAGATTTCGCTGACGTCAACCGCAACCGTTGATACTTTAAGCTTTGTGTTATTTTCACGATGATCTTTTAATCTTAGCGCTTGATCTTTCAAATTTTTATGGTAGATAATAATGAGCTTTCCGCCATCGGAATATCCACGAAGATTTTGATTGGGAACATCAACAGGATTAACCGGAGATTTGTACTTATCGCTTCCAACAGCAAAATATTTCGAAACCTTTCCACCAGCTTCAGCGCTTTGAAATCGAAACTCGCTGCCGCTTCGCATTATTGGATTCGTAATGATTTTCACTTCTGAAGGATCCGAAACATCAAAAACACGAATGTTAGTTGAAGTAAAACCGGAGAGGTCATATTCAATTGTTGTAGAAGTATCTTTTGAGAAGAAAATTAAATTGTCATCATAAGCTTTTAATACTTTTTCATATTTAATTTCAAAGAAATCGAGATAGCCGATCGAAGTAGTTGCAGTTGGAGTAAATTTTAATTTGAGAACACTTCGAGAATCTGGCAACGCTCCAGTGAACGATGCCGTTTTAACATGAGCGGTTCCAGATGAATATTGACTGCTTCCATAGCCAAAAAGAGATTGAGAAAAAAGCTGTGTACTATTCTCTTCAGCAGCAAATGTAATTGTGCCAGGAGATGCGTTAACCAAACGAAAATTATAATTGATCTGGGAATCTTCCATCCTTCCGTCAAGTTTATTAATATATGTTCTCGAGTTAATAGATTGTGTAAAATCATCACCGAGATAAATTCGTCCGGATTTTCCAATGTTAATTTTATCTTCTTCCCAATTTGTAAAAGCTAAAGTTGATTTTTGATCAAACTTTATTGTTGAATTTATGCTTGGTTTATCCTGAATTCTCTTACCATTAGAACCACCATAAGTAATCCAATAATAGTTAGTCGTTGAGTAGGGATGAAAATATCTATTGATTATATGTGTATCGAAATCATAGTCCCAGAAATTCGTACCTCTCCCATAAAACAAAATGTAATCTTCAGTATCAAACTTGCCGTCAGCTTCGCCGGCAACTATAATTGAGTTTTCAACCAAATCGTTTGGTCTCTGAGCACCGACTGATTCTGGGAGGGCTTTACCGCTATTATTATAAATTTTGATTGTTCTTGGATCTACGACATTGGGATCTATTCCAAATGATGAGAGAGTCGATCGGTTAATTTTATAAATGCCTTCGTCTTTGGTTTCGAATCTTATCCATTTACCTGTTGAAAGAACGCTGTTTTCTAGAAGAACTTTATTTAACCCCTCATTTTTTTTTTCTTTTATCCAATTCCTAGCGGCATCAAAATTAAGAATTATGTCCGAAAGGAATTCATCTTTTGAAGAAGGAACAATATTTTGACTTAGGCCGTAATTAATCCTAAAAATAATTTTTGTGTAAAGCTTAATTCTATTTTCATTTGGAGAAAACGAAACGGGATTGACAAGAAAATATTGCACCGGCATTCCGCGAACAATTGCAAATTCTCCAAAGCTGATGAGTTGATCAGCCGGTAGAGCGGAATAATACTTTTCACTCACCTCGTATTTGTAAGAAACCAATTCTTCTTCTTTAACCATAGCCGGAATTGGAAGAATTTTCCCTTCAAGTTCTTTTACTGATGTAGATAAAATTTCCACCGTATTTCCAAATTCTGAAGGTACGCCAATAGGAATTTGTCTTGTTGGAAGTGAAGCTGCACCTATTGCATCATAATTTAGAATTGAACCGAATGATAAAGAAACTTTTACAAATGTTTCATTATTAATTTCTTCATTCGAAATGGAATAAATAGGAAAATACTCCAATGTGATTGAGTTTCTGTCCGATGATAATACTTTGAGGTCTTCCTGAGGGAAAATTACCGAAGTAACTATCAGAGAAATTATTAAAGAGATTTTGCTTTTCATTAATAGAAAACGGAAAAATAAAAAATTACGAACTTTATCTATTATTATTTATTTGTAGCAAAGATCTCTTAGAATTTCTCCAATTTTTCGACCGAAATTAGCGAATAAAAATCAATATTGTCAAGGCAATTATCTTATTTCAAGCTCTTTTAATGATTTAATCACTGTCGTCCAAAATAAATATGAAATAGAAAATAAGTCCTTCTAATTACCTAAACTAACATCATTTTAACTTTTGCTGGTTTTAATTTCGATCGTATTACATTCTTCTCAATTCGTTTTAGATGAAAAATCTCCTTACGCTTAGAAATGACTGTTCGATAGCAGCCAAAAGTGTTTTTATGAAATAATGTGATAAGGTTGAAATGTCTATCTTATTTTATGTTACTAAGGTTGCCGGTTTAGTGATTGACTAAGTTAGTAAGCATTATTTTAACCTTAGTAAAACAAATGACCATAAGAAAAATAACCTTCTCAGCTTGTTTCTTTTGAATTCAATCCGCTATATGTAGATAAAAATATTTTATACTAATAAAATTCGAACTTTATTTAGGACAGATATGATTCGATGATTTGTCTCACGAATAATCACAGTCCCAATTCAGTTTTATTTTCTTTCATAGCGTTAATGCAGAGTTGAATATGCTCTTCCAAAGGAATATTCAAAAGCTCAGCTCCTTTGTTTATATCTTCACGGCTGACATTTTTTGCAAACGCTTTGTCCTTCATTTTCTTTTTAACGGAATTTACCTCAACTTCATCAATTGATTTACTGGGGCGAACATAAGTTACTGCTGTGATAAATCCCGCAAGCTCATCGCAAGCAAAAAGTACTTTTTGAAGTAAACTTTCTCGTGGTACACCTGAATAATCTGCATGAGATAGAATTGCATTTCGAAATTCCTCACCAAATCCTTTTTCTCTTAATATTTCCGAACCCTTAAAAGGATGTTCTTCGGCAGTGGGAAACATTTCATAATCAAAATCGTGAAGCAAAGCCACATTACCCCAAAACAATTCATCTTCATTAAACTTTTTTGCATATGCCCTGACACAAGATTCGACAGCAAAAGCATGTTTTAATAAGCTTTCACTCTTTGTGTATTC
>DAIMIJ010000038.1:0-13205 GCA_036722835.1 Ignavibacteriaceae bacterium
CATCCGAATTAAAATCTCCCATCGCTGTACTCGGTGCCGGCAATGGCGGATTGGCTATGGCAGGGCATTTATCTTTAATGGGTTTTGAAGTAAGATTATTTAATCGAAGTGAGGAACGGCTCTGGGGAGTCAAATCAACAGGGGAAATTGATGTGGTTGGTGAAATTGAGGGCCACGGAAATATCTCAGTAGCAACAACTTCAATGGAGGAGGCAATTGAGGGAGTTGAATTGATAATGATAGTAGTACCCGCTACCGCTCATAAATGGATGGCTGAGAATATTGCTCCTTACTTAAAAGATGGTCAAATAATAGTTCTTCATCCCGGCAGAACATTCGGCGCACTCGAATTCAGACAAATACTTACCAGCAAGGGAGTAACTGCTGATGTGATAGTTGCTGAAGCACAAACTTTTATCTATGCTTCCAGAGTTGTGGGTCCTGCACAGGTAAGAATCTTTCGAATTAAAAATTCAATCCCGGTTGCTTCGATTAGGGCTCATCTCATTCCGAATGTATTAAAGAAATTGCGAACGGCATATCCCCAATTTGTTGCGGGCGATAATATTTTTAAAACGAGTTTAGAAAACATTGGTAGTGTCTTTCATCCGGCACTTACCATCCTTAATGCAGGTTGGATTGAAGATGATGCTGAATTCCAATTTTATCACGAAGGTGCTACTCAGTCAGTCGTTAAAGTATTGGAAGCAATTGATAGTGAGCGTGTTTCAGTTGCCGAAGCATTAGGTATAAGAGTGTTAACTGCAAGAGAATGGCTTTACTTAGCTTATGGTACTACTGGTGATAATTTGTTTGAAGCCATGCGTAAGAATGCTGGTTATCGTGGTATCATGGCACCCCGTACTTTACGTGTTCGTTATCTAAGTGAAGATGTCCCAACCAGTTTGGTTCCAATTGCTTCCGTTGGCAAAAAATTTGGAGTTGATACACCGGTTATTAATTCCTTGATTGAATTAGCTTCCAGACTAAACAACTGCAATTATTGGGAAGAGGGTCGCACAGTTGAAAAACTTGGCATTGAAAATCTTTCATTAAAAGAATTAAGGCTACTATCCATTGGAGAATACGATACAACACTTAAGTCCTAATCACTTGACGAAAGGAGTGCGAAATGAAAAAAATATTGGGTGCCGCATTAGGTAATTGTGTACATGTTGGAGGATTACATCGTTTCCTAAAGATAGCTGAATCCGAGGGATATACTACTCTTTCATTAGGACCGGCTGTTTCAATTCAAAGAATTGTTGACGCAATAAAAGCTGAACATCCAAATATTGTTGCGTTAAGTTATCGTCTAACACCAAAAGTAGCAACTAATCTTTTTCGGGAATTAAAGTCTGCTCTTCAAAATGAAAATTTATCAGGGATTAAATTTGTTTTTGGCGGTACTCCCCCTGCTGCATTGGCAGCAGAAAAATCAGAATTATTCGAAAAGGTTTTCTCAGGTAGAGAATCAATTAACGAATTAAAATCTTATCTAAGAGGTTCTAAAGGAATTGCAGATCAATTTTCTTTTCCAGACAATCTTTTAGACCGTATAAAACAAAAATTCCCATATCCCCTGTTAAGACACCATTTTGGCAGACCAACCGTTGAAGAAACAATAGAAGGTATTAAACAAATTGCAGAAGCAGGGGTGTGTGATATTATATCGCTTGGAACTGATCAAAATGCCCAAGAGCATTTTTTCCATCTGGAGCGAATGGATTCGAAGGAAGATGGCGCCGGTGGTGTTCCGGTTAGAACTGCCGAAGATCTCAAAGCAATTTATTCTAGTTCTCGAGCTGGAAATTTTCCGTTGCTCAGATGTTATGCTGGAACAAATGATTTACTCAAATGGGCGAAAATGAGTGTTGAAACAATAAACAACTCTTGGGCAGCGATTCCATTATGTTGGTACAGTGTAATTGACGGACGATCAACCAGACCAATATCTGAAGCAGTTAAAGAAAATCAAAGTGTGATGAAATGGTATGCTAAAAAAGGGATTCCTGTTGAGGTTAATGAATCACACCAATGGAGTTTGCGTGATGCCCATGATTCTCTAGCAGTTACGATGGCTTTTCTTGCAGCATACAATGCTAAGCAGATGGGAGTAAAAAATTATGTATCACAATTCATGTTTAATACTCCTCCAGGCACTTCTCCACAAATGGATATTGCTAAGATGCTTGCAAAAAAGGAATTGATTGAAGAATTAGAAGATGGAAATTTCAAAGTCATTCGAGAGGTTCGTGCTGGAATTGCACATTTTTCTTCAATACCATCCGTTGCTCAAGGGCAATTAGCTGCTTCAGCGCTGATCAGTTTATCTCTAAAACCTCATATTCTTCATGTTGTTGGGTATAGTGAGGGAGACCATGCGGTTTATCCGGAAGAGCTAATTAATAGCTGCAACATTATTCATGGAGTACTTCAAAATTGTCTATTTGGTTTACCGGATATGACAATTGATCCAGTAGTTATAAAACGTAAAGATGAATTAAAGCAAGAGACGCACATTTTGTTAAATGCACTTAAAAAACTAAGTTCAAATACAGGTGATGATTCATGGACTAATCCGCTTTTAATAGAGAAGTCTATTAAGATAGGATTACTTGACGCCCCCCACTTTCAGGGCAATCCTCATCTATGCGGAAAAATTCTTACGAGATTAATTAATGGTGCATGGTACTCCGTTGATAATCAATCAGGCAAACCGATTAATGAAACAGAAAGAACTAGTAAAATCCTACAAAATTTATAAGGAGAATAAAAATGGCTGGTATAGCTGGAATTAAAAGAAAAGGCGAAAATGAACTAGTAAATAAAATGCTTGAAAAAATTTCTTTCAGAGGGAAAGTTGGAAAGCGAATTCTTGAGACTGAAGTAGCAACAATTGGTGTTGTTTGGCCGCAATCGCAAAAAGATTTTGCTTTTAATTCTACTGAAAAAATATTTGTTCAGGATACTGCTGGCAATGGACATCTTGCAAAAGCTGAAATAAACAATGGTAACCTCATTCTTGAAAGAGATGAATTGGGAATTGCACCGCTTTACTTCGGAAGAACAAAAGACAATGCACTTTGTTTTGCTTCAGAAGTAAAATCACTTTTACATGCTACAACTGATATTAATGAAATGCCACCCGGCCATAGATTGTCTGACAATCAACTCACAAAATATTTTCAATTAGAAAAACAAAAAGAATCAAATGAACATTCCGATCAAATTGCAATAAGTCTGAGAAAACTACTTGAACAATCAATCGCTGAAAGAATCAAATCAGATACATTTGGTTCATGGCTTTCCGGTGGTTTAGATTCAAGTACAATTGCTTCTATCGCACGTCCCTTTGTGAAAACACTTCATACATTTTCAGCAGGCTTGAAAAATGCATCTGATTTGGCATTTGCTAAAGAAGTTGCGAATCATATCGGTTCAGTTCATCATGAAGTAATTGTTGAATTCAATGAAATGATTAGCAAATTACCCGAAGTTATTTATCATCTTGAATCCTTTGATGCTTTATTAATAAGATCCAGCATTATTAATTATATTGCGGCAAAAGCAGCATCGGATTATGTTCCGGAAATATTTTCGGGAGAAGGAGGAGACGAACTTTTTGCCGGATATGAATACATAAAATCAATACCACAGAATTCAATTGCGGATGAATTAATTGATATCACGGGTCGTTTGCACAATACGGCGTTTCAAAGGGTTGATCGTTGTGCCTCAGCTCATTCTACCGTTCCTCATGTAATATTCGCTGATCCAAAAGTATTTAATTTTGCATTATCAATTCCTGCAAAATATAAATTGAGTAATGGAGTGGAAAAATGGATACTCAGGCAAGCCGTTAAAGATGCACTACCCTCTTCTGTTCTGAATCGAACAAAAGCAAAATTCTGGGAAGGCGCCGGTGTTTATGAATTAATTTCTGATTATGCTTCAAAAAAAGTTACAGATAAAGACTTATCAACTGAAAGAATTCTCCCAAACGGTTGGAATTTAAGCTCAAAAGAAGAATTATTGTACTACAGAATATTTAAAGAGCATTTTGGAGAAGCATCCAATTATGATTGGATGGGAAGAACGAAAGGAACATCAAAATAATATGGATATTTTAAAACAAATACTTCACGATTATTTAGTTTTATTCAGCATGGTAAATGCAATTGGAAACCTACCAATATTTTCTGATTTAACTCAGCATATGGATAAACCTACACGAAATTATGTTTACAAAGTAGCTGTGCTTACAGGAGGCACTATAGTATTATTATTCGCTTTGTTTGGTGATTTTATGCTAACAAATATATTTGAAGTTGATACCGCTTCCTTCAAAATCGCCGGAGGGATCTTAGTATTCGTTGTTGCAGCAAGAGGTGTAATATTGGGAGCAAAAACTTTAAGTTCACCCGTTTCCGATGATAAAAGTATAGCGGTCTTCCCTCTCGGTTTTCCTTATTTAGCAGGGCCGGGAACAATACTTACAACAATTTTACTTTTTCAAAACAGTGATATCTTAATCACAGTATCATCTGCTGTACTTGTGTATTTGACTATCTTACCAATCTTAACCTTAGCCCCGCTTGTAACACGTGTTTTCGGTCAGTTGGGGGTTTCTGTCTTGTCGCGAATTCTTTACATATTTATAAGCGCAAAAGCTGTTTATTTTGTACTTCAAGGGGTAAGTGAATATTTGAAAACGCTTCGATAGTCAGCCAGTTAACATACTAACACTTATATTTTACGAAGTATTCCGTTTATTATGTCAGAACAAACCAAATAGTTTTAGAATTACTAAAATGGTTCCAAGTATTAATGATCCGAATAAGAAAGCCGCATAAATAAAAGTATTATCATCTTTTTTGTTTTCTTCTGGTTGATTGGTTTTCTCGCTTTTCATTTTTAACTCCATTTCAAATTAAAATTAATTCGACGGGATTTAATAAATAGCCTGACTTTAAAGAGTGCACTACATGGCTATCTATGATAACTATAGGTAACTACAACTCAGTGATTGAGTGTATTAAATTTTATGTGTAATGGTTATGCTAATGGAGGAGCTTTATTGAAAGGAAGAATTGATAACAGTTTAACAGGTTTGGTGTCAAAAGTTGTGCAGAAGAAAGCTACTGAACGATTTACGTTTGAAAAACTAATATGATCATCTTGAAGGCAATCTAGTAATACATTATGATTAACATTTAGTATATGTTTTGGCAGAGACGTCGTAATATAGATTGATCTTGCAGGATTGCTGTTCTTTGCGGTTTTAAAGATCTTATCTTTTAAGGAATTGCTGTACTGGTATTCGGTTAGCTGAACATAACCACAGAAAAAATAAACAGCAATTAGGATGATATTGAAAAACCGAAGCAACAAATTATTTTCTCACAAATAATATTTTATTTAAAATATATACAATTTAATTCACTAATTCAACCTAAAGTCTTAATTCCTATATTCCGCTAATTGAAATATAACGGAATATTTCTCAAGTACCTTATCAGATCCTTCGCGTATTGTAAGATTGGTTTACTGCTATTGTTCGACTCATTAATTAATATTTTTCAAGCAATTTAAGATGGATTGTGCGTCTTCTTGATAAAAGCATTCATTCTTTAGATTACAAATGAAATTTTATATAATCATTTTTAAGAAAGAAATTGGTAGAGTTTTTTATCTTTGCACTAACTATTTCCTAAATAATGAAATTTCTATTTAAGTACTTAAAAGTCAATTCAAAATTATTAATTAAGAAAAGTTTACTTTTTCTGAAACTCCGTGTTGAGTTTAAAACCTTCGTTATCCTCTTGAGCATAGTTGTAGGTATCATATCTGGTCTTGCTGCAGTATTGCTAAAAAACATTGTCCTCTTCATTCACCAAGAGCCGCCAAAAATTTTTAGTGATTTAGGAATAAATTTTTTACTTCCGCTTACTCCGCTCCTTGGAATTATTCTATCTGTGATAGTAACAAAACTTTTGTTCAATGGAAAGATAACTGTGGGATTGAGCAATATCATTTATAGAATTCTCAGAAAATCATCTGATATTCCTAAGCAGGATTTGTTTTCACATTTATTAACAAGCGGCATTACAATTGGTTTTGGAGGATCAGCAGGATTAGAAGCACCGATTGTTGCAACCGGTGCTGCAATAGGATCAAATGCAGCGAAGGAAGTCAAATTCAATTACCAGATTAGAACTCTATTACTTGCTTGTGGTTCCGCTGCCGGTATCTCGGCAATTTTTAATAGTCCTATTGCAGGAGTCATCTTTGCCTTTGAAGTATTACTGCCGCAATTTTCCATTGCTTCGTTCATTCCTTTACTTATTGCTTCAGCATCATCAGCAGTTTTATCAAAATTTTTATATAGCGGACAATTATTTTATCTAGTAACTCAAGGATGGCAGATTGAGGCAGTACCTTTTTATATTCTTTTAGGAATTCTTTGCGGATTTGTGTCGTTGTATATGATAAAAGCTACTTATCTATCCGAAAAAATATTTAATAAATACTCAAACAAATTGTCAAAGGCTTTAATTGGCGGACTAATTTTATCAGTTCTAATATTTTTCATTCCGCCTCTGTATGGAGAAGGATACAGTAGCGTAATAAATTTGTTATCGGGAAAGTATGAGTTAATCTTAAAAAATAATTTATTGCTTAATTTTTTAGATCAAAATCTAGCTATCATTTTGTTTTCCTTTCTGATTATTTTCTCAAAAGTAATTGCAACCTCATTAACTCTTAACTCAGGTGGAAACGGAGGAATTTTTGCACCATCTTTGTTTACAGGCGCATTTACTGGATTCCTATTAGCAAGTTTACTCAAATACATGGGGGTCGCTGATCTTAACCACCCAAATTTCATAGCTGTTGGTATGGCTGGAATATTAAGTGGGGTTTTGCATGCTCCATTAACCGGAATATTTCTTATCGCTGAAATTACCGGCGGTTACAGTTTGATTGTTCCTTTAATGATTGTAAGCGCTTTATCCTTTTTCATATCTAGATATTTTCATCCGTACTCAATTTATACAGCCGCGCTTGCGAGAAGAGGAATTGAGTTCAGATCGGAGAAAGAAAAGTATTTTATTCAGCAAATTAATATCACCGAATTGGTTGAAACGGATTTTACAAAAATTTTACCAAATATGACTATCGGGAATCTCATGAAAAATATTGTCACCACTAAAAGAAATATTTTCCCAGTCGTTGATGAATATGGAAAACTCTTGGGTGTAATAACTCTGAATGATATCAGAGAAGTGATGCTGCATTCTGAAGTTTATAATGTCCTCTTAGCTTATGAAGTAATGAACCCAAACTTTTACTCCATTGAAATGAATTCTGACATGAACCAACTGCTGGACATCTTTGAGCAAGAACAAATTTGGAATGTAGCAGTAACTAAAAAAGGTAAATATGTGGGTTTTATTTCCAAATCAAATCTGTTTAATAGGTATATCTCCGCCTTTTCCGACCAAGAGAAGGAAACAATTTAATATGCATGCAAGCAAATGATTAATAATTTTATTAGTGTATTCTAAAATCAATTTTTAAATTATCTCAGCCATTTTTATTCAATCTTACAAAAAGTAAAAAGTATTGATGGAACTTCTCAGTTGAAAACAGAATCAATTCCAAGCTTACTAAATAGCAGCTTTGATCGTTTGATGATTAAGGTGACAACAAAACACTGTCTTTCTTAATCACCTGACTTTTTATATACTCAAAATAAATTGAAAAAGATTTGGATTTGGAAATACGAACTAAATCACAGTATTTAATTATTTTCTAAACTAAAATTTTAAAATCTCACATGATGAAAACCACAAAATTATTTAATGAATTTTTTCAGAGTGAAAAATCTTCAGGGGTAGTTTTACTTATATGCAGTATACTATCTATTATAATTGCTAATTCATTTGCCGGCCAGAGCTATACTAATTTTTGGCATTCAAATATCATTTCAAAACCATTAGAATTTTGGATAAACGATGGTTTGATGACTATTTTTTTCCTTTTAGTCGGTCTTGAGATTGAAAGAGAAATTTATATTGGTGAGTTATCAAATGTCAAAAAATCTTTATTACCTGTTTTTGCAGCTGCGGGAGGAATGTTAGTTCCTGCATTAATTCATTTCTCACTAAATCATGGGACCAACTATCAAAGCGGATTTGGGATTCCAATGGCAACCGATATTGCCTTTTCGCTTGGAATTCTTTCCTTATTAGGTAATCGCGTTCCGGTATCTCTTAAAATATTTTTAACGGCATTGGCAATCATTGATGATTTAGGCGCTATTTTAGTTATAGCATTATTTTATTCAACAGGTTTTTCCATTACATACTTTAGTTTTACAATTTTGATATTCATTGTGATGCTTATTTTAAATCGACTTAAATTTCAAAAGATATGGGTGTATTTAATTCTTGGTGGCATCATGTGGTTTCTTATGTATAAAACCGGAATTCATCCCACCATTACTGGTGTCTTGTTAGCTTTTGCTATTCCCTTCGGAAGCGGTAATGAACAATCTCCATCGTATTCTTTACAGCATTTCTTGCACAAACCTGTTGCTTTTTTTGTTCTCCCCCTCTTTGCTTTAGCTAACACGGCAATTCTTTTTCCCTCATCAATTGTTGGTTCCTTTACTAATTCAAATAGCTACGGAATCATCCTTGGATTACTGCTCGGTAAACCTTTAGGGATTTTTATTTTTTCTGTTCTTGGGGTAGCTGTCGGTTTATGCTCTCTTCCAAAAGAGATAAAGAAAACACATCTTATTGGAGTTGGGCTACTTGCGGGTATCGGATTTACTATGTCGATATTCATAACACTTTTAGCATTCAGTGAAAATAGTACTATTGTTAGTTCTAAAATTTCTGTATTGATTGCTTCTATTTTAGCTGGGTCATTAGGATTTCTTTGGTTATATATTACTTTACCTATCGGAAAATTTACATCAGAAGATTCTTGATTAACATTAATAAACATTATGAAGTAAGATGGCGAACAAACTGAACAACAAGTGCTGCTTTTTCAAACGTACATTTTAGTGTTGGATTGGTGGATGATCTAATTTTTTGCCAATCAATAAAATTTACTTTAGATCAATGCCATTATTCAACTTCACGATATATTTATCAGTTCTTCTATCCAACCAATTTAACACACTCCCAGTTTACCAATGTTTCTTGAGTAGTTCAAGATCAATATCATCGGTAATAACAGTTTCAATATTTGGGGTCGTCTCCGCCTGGATAGCATCTCTAGAAAATGGGATATCTGCTGGAGTAAAAATTGCTGATTGAGCATGATGAATGTCAACATTGTCGACAGATGGAAGATTTCCAACGCTTCCTGCAATTACTGAAAAAATATGATTCTCTATACATCTTTCCTGTGCACAATATCTCACTCTCAAATATCCATATCTTTCATCGGTGTAGAATGGCAAAAAAACAATTTGTGTTCCCTCATCAACTGCTATACGACTTAATTCATGAAACTCGATGTCATAGCAAATCTGAATTGATATTTTTCCTTTATCTGTATCAAATACTTTAAGTTCACTGCCTGGTTTTAGAGCGATCTGCATGATACAAGAAGCAAGCTGAATCCTCAATAAAATATTAAGAGCAATACTGCTTAACGGCAGGTTATTTGTTTTTCTTGTTAATATCTTGTAATCAATGCAACATTTTGGAATTCATCTAATTCATAACCTTCTAAAAATACAATATCACCACCAAATGATAAATTTTGTTCAATCATTTCATCAATAATATCATCTATTACTCCTTTTTGATCTCTTTCCAATTTCTCGACCAATAAAATTTCGCCACCCACTAAAAGGGCAGGCTGATAGAACCCTTGTTTTACAAATAACGTTTTCCCTCTTCCTTCTTGAATGGCTGTCCAAATTCCATTAAAATCGCTCAAAAATTTACCTGAAGAAATAGACTTTTTCAATTCAGCAATTCTGTTAGTATTTTTCTCTTTGATGAGTTCTAAGATTACTTTCCAAGCCTCAGGAACGATGTGATGGGCTTTTTCATCGTCTCGATTTCGGTTGATATGTCCTATAATCAAATCTTTTTTATCGGTTACCTTCAGATAGTGATCTATATTCCGGGTTTCGGTAGCAAGAAAAACAGGTAATGGTTGGTCTTTAGTAGTTTCCCAAATGATTTTATCTACTTGGTTAAAGAATTCTTCTATGAGTTTATCTTGCCCTTTGTTGGTAAAGAGTTTTTCCTTATCGGTTTTGTAATTTAAATTGGTTATCGGAAATTCTCCTTTTTTTTCTTCAATTACCTTGTCATTGTATGCCTCAATGAGTCTAGCCTGTTTACGGCTCAACACCAAAACATAGTAGGCATACTCCTGATGCATCGCTCTGACGAGGTCTCTGGTGGCAAAGGTATCATCTATGACTACGCGATCTTCTACTGCTATGGGTAAACGGGTAAAATCTGCAAAATGCCGATTAGCAAAGATGATAAGACTTTCCAAATTGTAATTATGGTCTAAGTTATTAGATAATTCATTCATGTTTTTTATGATGGGTTCTGAAAACTTTCTGTCATAATCTTTTAATAATCTTTCTTCTGCATTTTTAATTAAATTTTTTAGATTAATCAGGTCTTTTTGATTGTTGGGTTTTGTGCGGTGTGTATTCATAATAATGGATACACAGCCTTCTACATAAATGTCTTTTACTTTTTTTAATAATGGGTTCATATTGTTAATTATTTAAAAAATATTTTAAAGTTTTATCTTTAATTTTGTCGAAATATTTTTGCGCAAGTTGTTTTTCTCCACGCACAAGATAAAGTCGGTATAAATCTGCATAACTTGTGTCTTTAGAAATAGACTTAAGATAGTTTTTTTTATTATTAATTTTTCTTCCAGGAGTCATTTTATCCAATTTATCTATTTCATCTTTCGATATATTGTGTTCAAAAATATTTTCCAAAATTCACCTCTAGGAGATTTTCTATATATTACTCAACAATTTTACCATTTAATATAACTTTAGTCAATTCAAAGAAATTCTGTTCTAGTTGCCTCCATTTTCGCCGGAGCATTAGGATTTATATGGTTATATATTAAATTACTGGGCAAGAAATTTACAAAAGAAGATATATAATCAAAAAATAAGAGAAAAGTTCATAATGCAAAATATTAATCTCAAGGAATTTGAAACAAATATTATACTCCGGCAATTGACGGAATCTGATTATGAATCCGTTGTTTCTCTGCAGTTGAAATGTTTTCCTCATATGAAACCATGGTCAAAAGAACAATTCTCTAGTCAAGTTTCCACTTTTCAAGAAGGCCAATTATGCGTACAGTTTCAAGATAAAATTGTAGCATCATCAAGCAGTCTAATATTAGATTTCTCGCTTTATTCTGAGTGGCATAGTTGGAGAGAAATTGCCGATGAAGGTTTTATTCGGAATCATACACCGAGTGGGAATACACTCTATGGAATTGAAATCATGGTTGATCCTGAATTCCGAGGATATAAGTTAGCTCGAAGATTGTATGATGAAAGAAAAGAAATTGCAAAGAGATACAATTTAATGCGAATAATTCTTGGTGGTAGAATACCTGGATATTACAAATATGCAGGTCAAATGACCGCTAGAGAATATATTGACAAAGTAGTTAATAAAATTCTTATTGATCCTGTCTTGACTACTCAAATTTCCAATGGATTCGTAATCAAACGATTAATACCCGACTACTTGAAAAGCGATGTGGAGTCAAAAGGATATGCAACATTTCTTGAATGGACAAATCTTGATTACATGCCTGATACTACTCGTAAATTTATTCCTACTACACCGGTAAGAATTTGCTCTGTTCAATATATGATGAGAATGATAAAAGATTTTGACGAGTTTGCAAAACAATGTGAATATTTTGTCGATGTTGCATCTGATTATCGTTGCGATTTTATACTTTTCCCGGAAATTTTCACAACTCAACTTCTTTCATTTCTCCCGCCCGAACGCCCTGCTGTTGCTATGCGAAAATTATCCGAGTTTACGCCTATGTATTTGGATTTGTTTACTAAATTATCGGTGAAATACAATATTAATATAATTGGCGGCTCACATTTTACTATTGAAGAGGATAATCTGTATAATATTTCCTACTTATTTAGAAGAGACGGAACTTTAGGAAAACAATATAAACTTCACATTACTCCCAATGAAAGAAAGTGGTGGGGTGTAAAACCCGGCAATAAATTAGAAGTTTTCGATACGGATAAAGGTAAAATTTCTATTCAAATATGTTACGATATTGAATTCCCCGAATTAGGTCGAATTGCCGTTGAAAAAGGAGCTCAGATAATTTTTGTTCCATTTGCAACAGATGAACGCTATGCATACTTAAGAGTTCGATATTGTGCGCAGGCAAGGTGTATCGAAAATCATGTATTTGTTGCCATTGCTGGAAACGTTGGCAATTTGCCTTCGGTTGATAATCTTGATATTAACTATGCTCAATCTGCAATATTTACTCCTTCTGATATACCTTTTACTAGAGATGCAATACAGGCAGAAGCTACACCGAATATTGAAACTATAATCATCGATGATGTTGACTTAGAATTATTAAAACGACAAAAGCAGACTGGGGCCGTTTTGAATTGGATGGATAGGAGAAAAGATCTTTATGATATCGTTTACAAAAAGTAAGTGACAGTTAACTCTTTTATAAAACAAGGGAACATTGGAATAAAAATGCAAGTCTTCAAATAATTATTTTGAGGTAAAAATGAGAACCCCTGAAAAAAAATCAGAACAAAAAGAATTGCATATATCCAGTATAGTCGATAGAAGTAATTATCTTCGTGCTTTGATAATTCTAATTAAGTAGGATAAGAATGTATGGGATCATGAAATGAAATTATTCTTTAAAGAAGGAAGTTCTCTAGGCTTTGAGAAAAATTTCTGCGAACATTCTCTTAACAACTTACTGTTAAACATTAATATTGATCCAGAGCCCCCAAAGTTCTTTGACAAAAAAAATGCTAAGAAATTATTAATTAAAGGAATTCAAGTAATTAATTATGATATAAAAATCCATCCTGAGAAATTAGCGTTTTTAGAAGCGGTTGCAAAAAACAATGGTTTATTACAAGAGTGGCAAACTGATTTAATTAA
>DAIMIJ010000039.1:0-13192 GCA_036722835.1 Ignavibacteriaceae bacterium
TTTTCTAAGGCATAATTTTGGGAATAATAAATTAAAATTATTATGAGTATGAAACAGAAAATCCAAATTATGCCATCCGGAATTGGACTTATAGACAAAGCTTGGGGTGGTTTATATCAGGGAGGAACATATCTACTTGTCGGTGCCCACAAGTCTGGAAGAACTACGCTTGCTTTAGAGTTTGTTAAAGAATGCATAGAACAAAAAGAAGTATGTCTTTACTTCACCACCCGCCGACCAAAAGATTTAATTCTACATGCTGCTTCAATTAATTTTGATTTACAAACTTACATTGCTCAAAATAATGTCGTAGTAGTTAGAGTTGACTCTTCAATCAGCTTAAGTGAAACGAGAGAACCGGATTCAGTTTTGGCTGAGTATATCCAGGATATAGTCGGTTTGGTAGAGCAATATCAGCCTGCAAAAATCGTATTTGATGAATTGACTCCATTTATAGGATTGAAAGATATCAGATTATTGGAGGAAACTTTTACGAAAACATTCGAAGCAATAGAAGATTTTGGTGTAACAAGCTTAATTATTCTGGGTGATCCAATTACCACTGCAGCCAAAAATATAGTGAATATTTTAGTGGGTCATTCAACCGGAATTATTTTTCTCCAAAAAGGGAATAATGGTGATGATAAATTGACATCTGGAATAATGGCAATCACACCAAACATGGGACACTCTGAAGGTAAATTTAAATCGAACTACAGCATCGTTCCGGGAAAAGGATTTAGTTTTGTATCCAAGAATTTTACTTCCTCAAGATATTATGCGAATGGTCAGTCAACCGCAGTCGAATCGAAATACAAATCATTGTCAGAAATTACTACACCCAAAGAAGAATATTTAGTATCTAATTTATATAATTATGAAGACTTTAATTTAATTGTAAATAATCAGATTGCGTTTTATAAAAGCACCGGGCAAGTGTTTACATTAATTTCATTTAAGATTGATGAAGCCGCAGAAAAAAATGGAATCATATCCATAAATCAATTAAGAAATGCAGTAAGATTATCAGTCGAGAAAAAAGATAAGATCTGCGCAGTTTCAAACAAAGTCATCGTTCTCTTACCAAAAGAAGATCAAAAAGATATTACTGGACTTATCGCAAGAGTGAAGAGCAATCTTTTCGCCGAAGATAATTCGGAAATGGTGAAACTATTATCTCACATTTCAGTTTATGCGTTACGCGTAGATGAGTTCGTTAACACGGCAGAAGATCTATTAAAAGAAATAAGATCTGATGAGTTAAAAGGCAAAAACAAATTTCGTTTATAATGATCCAATTGAATCAATGAAAATAATAATTATCCTGTGTGTAATTATATTATTTTCAGAGTCAGATCATTTCCTCCATGCTCAGTCTCTCCCAGATAAATTTAAACACGACGCAATCGTAAACATGGATGCCGACCGCTATGGTGAGGCAATAGATCTTCTTAATAAATATATTTCCGAAAACCCGCAAAACTCTGAAGGATATTATTTAAGGGGAATCTGTTACGAAGCCCGTGGACAATATGAATTCGCTGTTTACGATCTTCGTTCAGCATCAAAACTAAATCGAAATGATCTAAAAATTACGAAAGCCCTTGAGCGAGTTACGAAAGTATGGTATACACAACTCTATAATAAAATTGAAGGACATAAAAGAGAAATTGCACTTCATCCGAATAAACCTCTAAATTTTTTGGAAATAGGGAAATGCTTTAAGAATTTAGGTAATTGGAGTGAAGCTGAAGAATGGTATGATAAATATCTTTTACTTGAAGAACCATCTGCTGATGAAGTTATTCGTTTCACTGAAATTCTTGCAAAGAATAATCACCTAACTAAAGGCGAAATAATTCTAAAGAAGTTTGTTGAGAAGTATCCTGAGGATCATAGATTGTGGTCGAGATACGGTTATTTTACTTTATGGTTAGGTAAACATAAAATTTCTATTTCAGCTTTTACTGAAGCTTTGAAATTTAGACCTTTCTTTAAAGAAGCAATTGATGGACTAAACTTAGCTCAAGGAAGAGGTTCAGTCTATACTGTTAATGATACATCGTATCGTTACAACAAACTGACCGGCACTTTTCAAAAACCGAGAGGACGCGAGTATCCAATAGACAGATATTTTAGAATATTAAAGCAAAATGCATCGAATGATTCAATTAGGATTTTACTTATCAATGAATTAGTTAAAGTGAATCGCTTAGAAGAAGCAAAACAGCAATTAAACTTGTTGAACAAAAATAAAGTTGGTGATTTTTCATTTGCTGTTTTAAAAAAAGAAATTAGCGAGAAACTGAACCGTTATTTAAGTAATAGAATTGAAGAAACTAAATTAAAAGTCAATTCTAACCCGGGTGATCGAAATTCGGTACTTGAACTTGCAAATTATTTTGTCTTGAATAGCAACATTGATTCAGCATATAATGTTTATTCAAACTATCTGAATATTAATCCTGCCGATGATGAAGTAAGATATGAGCTTGCCAGAAAATTATCTTGGTTTAAAGAATTTGATAAAGCAAAAAAACATTCGGATGTTCTCTTAGAAAGAAATCCCGATAAAAATGAATATCAACTATTACGTGCACAATTAGCTGTTTGGACAAACACGGATCCTGATTTGGCTTATGCTTTACTGGATAAAGTTTTAAAGAAAGATTCGAAGAATATGCAAGCACTTGTAAGTATGGCAATTTTAAGTTATCAAAGTAAAAAGTTTACTGAATCGGAAAATTATATAGCTCAAATAGAAAAAATTGATCCGACGAACGCTGATGCAAAAGAACTTAAGTACAATTTATTTCTTCAGAAAAAACAATTTGAAGATGATCAATTATTTAATTTGCTGCAGACTGCCCGCAATTCTCTTAGCGAAAAAAAATGTGAAGAAGCGGTAATCTCATTCAAAGAGTACTTGTCGAAAGATCCGGGCAATGAAAAAGTATATTTTGAATTAGCCAACGCTTACGTTTGTGCTAATGATTATTCGAGTGCAATAAGGATTTATACATCAATTATAGATAAAAAATATGATTACGATTTAGTTAAACAGCGTGCAAAATGGTATTACTGGAAAGGCGATTCCTTGAATGCATTGAAGGAATTCAAGACATTATATGCTCTAAACAAAGATGATGCTGAAGTCAAATTGTTTTTAGGTGATTCATATTATAATATGAAAGATTACCTTAGCGCTAAAAAAATATATTACGAACTATTAGATCAAGCGCCTTCATCAATGCTGATTAAAACACGGTTAAGCTGGCTTCCTCAAGATTCCGAGTTAAATGGTTCATTTTCTTCCTTCATCTCAAGCTTTCCTTCATATAGTTTGCTAACTCCGGAGGCATATTATTTTAAGGATAATTTGAATTTTAAATATAATCTTCAAGGAATGCGTTTAGAACTTGGATTTTCTAAGTTCATTTCAATTGGCGGCTCAATTTATCGTGGAAACGTTTCTTCAGATTCATCAAAAGAGAACTTTTATACTATAACCGGAAATTTAGCGGTGATCCCAATAAAAATGATTACGGCAATGTTTTCTTTTGGACAGACAAAATATCTTAATAAACAAAAACAAAATATCTCTGAAGTTTCTCTCAAATCAGAAATTAAAGATCGTTATTCTTTAATTGGGGAATATCGCTCAAGCGATGCGGCTCAAACATTATATTCTCCGTTTCTTGTTGATACGAATTTAAGAGTAATTAATTACTCGGTTGAAGGTGTGTATTATACACCAACACAAATGGTTTTATCCGGGCAATATTCTTTTAAAAAAATATCGGATGAAAATAAAAGCAACGAGCTTACTTTAAGGATTGGCAGAAAGTTCAGCAGCGATTTTGCTGCCGGTTATGAGTATTATAATTTGAGTTATGACTTTGAAACTCCGCTTTATTATTCACCAGGCAAATTTGAATCTCACAGCTTGTGGGGTGATTATAACATTATTCGTGAAGAGGTAATGGATATTTCAATTGGTGGAAAAGTTGGTTTGGTAGCCGATAGTGATTTACTTATAAAGGAATTTAACTCAAAATTATCATTAAAGTTTTTTGAATCTTTAACTTTGCAGGGGCAGTTGGTTTTTAGTGAGAACGCACGAGAACAGGTAAATTATCGCTCGACTTCTATTTCTGTAATTGCCTTTTGGCTGTTTTAAATTATTTATTTCAATTGAAAAATTATTGAATATCATTGGCTTAGAATCGCATCTGTTTTAGTTGTAGAGTTTCATTTTACAATGCATTAATTCAAAACTTAATAGAAGGTTTGTTTCAAGCTGAGTGCCAGTCATAACTATTTCTTATCGTATTTGCTTTTATTAAGCTGGCATTGTTATTGAGTTTTTTGTAATGAGGGAACATTATCTATTTTATGGAAAAGCTGCGCCAAATTCAAAAAATTCCTTTCTTAATCGATGAGGAACATGGAAATGGTTCTATGAAGGACACGGGAAAGCTATATCTGCGAAGAATAATTATAAGTGGATTGTTGTCATTCATTTTACTATTTATAATAATTAATACGCTTCCCAAAACAATTCTGTCTGTGCCATCATTACTGGAATACTCCATAATTGTAAGCTTAGTACTTTTTCTAATTATTCTTCTCGTAAGATACTTTGTAATTTTATTTTTGGCTTACCTTTATATTAATGAGTACACATTTCTTGAAGAAAATAGTTTTTCTCCGTTTGTATCGTTAATAGTTCCTGCCTTCAATGAAGCAAAAATACTTAAGCAATCGCTTCAATCGTTGCTGGACTTAAATTATAGAAACTATGAAATCATTATTGTGAACGATGGCTCGACAGATGATACAAAGGAAATAGCTGAAAGTTTTGTCGGATATAGGAATGGGAAATTCAACCCAATAAAAATTTCTTTGATCAATAAGAGAAATAACGGGAAAGCTAGTGCATTAAATGTGGGAATACAATATTCAACTGCCGAATTTGTTTTGTGCATGGATGGTGATTCACAGTTATCTCCTGATTCCCTGAAGCGAGCAGTTCGTCACTTTAAAAATCACTCAATTGGGGCAGTTGCAGGTAATGTGAAAGTTCTTAACAGAAAAAAATTTCTGACAGACCTTCAGGCACTTGAATACATTGAAGGATTAAATATGGCAAGAAGTGCTCAAAGCTTCGTTCGTGCTGTTAATATTATTCCGGGACCAATAGGATTGTTTAGAAAAAGTGCTATTGTTCAAGCGGGGTTTTATTCAAGCGATACTTTTGCTGAAGATGCGGATTTGACTTTGAAAATTCTGGCAAAAGGTTGGAAAATTTATTACGAGCCAAGAGCAATTTCATATACAGAAGCACCGTCCAGTTTCCAGCAGCTTCTTAAGCAAAGATACCGTTGGACACGAGGAATTATTCAATCAATTAGAAAGCACAAAAAGCAACTGGTAAATCCGACAATTAATTTTAGAAATACAGTTATTCTTTGGTCAATGTTTTATGAAGCATTGATTTGGCCTCCGATGAATATTGCTGCTCATTTATTTTTCATTATTGCCGCACTGGTATTCGGATTTTCATCCTTAATAATTTTTTGGTGGATAGGTTTAGCGCTGCTTGATTTTATATCGGCTCTTTACTGTATTGCTGTTGAAAAGGAAGAAGCAAGGTTACTTCCGTACACAATAATTTACAGAATGTTCTTCATTTTAGTTATTGATATTTGTAAAGCCATGTCAACAGTTGAGGAGTTTTTGGGAATCAAAATGACATGGGGGAAATTAGAAAGAACGGGCACATAAATTTTTATAATGTATCTTAAAGGTGAACCATGGAACTAATAACAATCTTATCAACAATTATTTTAGTTGCAACAATAAGCACATTTATTTTATCTATCGGCGCTTATATTCTATATAAAATAAGAAGCCGAAGAGAGCAAAAACCTCTTCTGAATGCTGTAGGTCCAACTAAAGCTGAACTCGTAACTGTTCGCGAACAAGAGGATTTTGATGAAGTTCGTCAACGAGTTGAAAGTTCAAAACGACCAAGAGTATATTTCAATGATTTTAAAATGGAAAAAGATGAAACAGATTTAAAAACCAGCAATGCAGAAAGAAAATCAAAAATTGAAAAAGTAGGTACACCAAAGTATAGGAAATATACTTCAGAGGGTTATTCATCATTTGATAAAGATCGGTCTTCTGGAGATTTGCAGTGGAAGTAACTGAAAAGAAAGCGGGCAAATCTAGTCAGATCTTGCCTCTTTTTATTGGTTTCATAATCGTGCTATTGGCGGTTGTAAATTTTTACTTAATTCTTCATGGAGTTTTTGGAAGATTTACGTCTGACGATTTAATACCGAACATAAAAACTTTTCAAGCCTTTTTTACATCACAAAAACAGAAAGCAGCAATACTAAATTCCAGCTATACCAAAAATCTCTTGCCGGAGGGCAGCACATGGCTCGAAGATAATTCGAAATCATGGAAAAAGTTCACAACCAATTTTAATTATGAATATGAGATTGTCTCCGATGATTTAATAGAGACAAACGGACTCTCAGAATTTGATTTATTAATTTTGCCGGGATCCAAATCGTTAAGCGATAAAGAAATAATCAGAATAAAAAAATATTTAGAACACGGCGGCAATGTTTTAGCTACAAGCGGTACTGCATCCTATTCCAGTGATGGAAAGTGGAGAGGTTGGGACTTCTTCTCGGAGGTTTTCGGAATTCGATTTGCTAAAGAAATTAAAAACGATGAGATCAGTAAGGTTCATACACTTCGGGGCGGACTTCCATTAACGGCAAATATTCCAGCCGGCTATGCATTGAAAGTTGCAACTTGGGATCGTCCAATTGCTGCCGAGGTTTTAGACCCCAGATCAATTCAACTCAGCTATTGGTACGATTATAAATACGAGCAAGGTTTGGTAAGAGAAGAAATTAAAAAAAGTGCAGGAATTGTTTATGGTGAGTATGGTAAAGGCAGATTCATTTGGATGGGATTTGAAATTAATTCAGTTATCGGCTCAATAGACAATCATATATATCTCGAGCGTCTTCTTGGAAATTCATTAAACTGGCTTTGCAGAAATCCAATTGCATATGTTAGAGATTGGCCAAATGATTTCAATGCAGCCGCTGTTTTTCTGCCTTATTTTGGAAATAACTTTTCGTCCGCGTCAGCTTTGCTTGATATTATTAAAAAGAAGCAAGTCATTCCTACTTTTGTTTTAGATCAAGATCAAATTAGAAACGATAACAAAAATCAAATAAAAGTTTTATCTCAGTATGGTGAAGTAATTCCGGCCATAGCTTTTGGATTTCCTTCGGCACCTTATGACACCGCTGAACATTTATTTGATTATCAATCCCAATACCAAAGCATAATCAGATCAAAATCAAGTATCGAAAAGATATCAGATAAAAAAGTCAATGGTGTTTTACCAATGTTTGGTCTTTTTGATAAAAGCACATTAAAAGCATTGACAAATACCGAGTGTAATTACTTAATCTCAGATTCAGTAAATGGTAATGCGCTTCCTCAAGCTTTGATTTATGATAACCAAAAAATAATAGGAATGTACAAATATTCCCGCGATGATTATGATGTGATAAAAAGTTATGGTTTGACTGATTCGATATTCCAATTTTATACATACCAGGAAGATATTGATAGAATATTATTTGAAGGTGGATTATTCACGTTTAAATCTCATTCAGAATATCAACTTCAGCCGCAGAATATTGGCGTGGTCAGTAGCGTAATTGATGATTTACGAAAAAAGAATTATTGGATAACTACTGCTTCGGAGATTAGCAGGTGGTTCCTTACCAAATCCCAAATAGAAGTCGGTGTTAAAAGAATGGGAAGCAGGCGAGTAAGACTAACAGTTTCGAATTCGGGTGAAAGTATAGCTGGAAAAATTGAGATTGATGCTGATCTATCTGAACAAGCAGAAAATATTTTAATATCAGCGGAAATTATTGGGACGAAACTTCCAAAGTTTAAGAAATTAAATGGAGGTAGTCTGATTCGCTTAACGATTGATGAACTGAATCCTCACGAGTCACGTATTTATTATATTGATTATGATAACAGTAAAAGCATTTAACTTCAGGAACAGAAGTAGGATGAAGATAAACCTTAGTCATATATTATTAATAGCTCTTACAATTTTCTGTGATAATTTCTCAGCGCAAGAAAAAAAGATTGCACTGCTTTATCCGCAAAACACAATATCATTGTCAAGTGAAAATTCATCCTGGCTAAATGAAAATTTTTATCGCTGGGAATTATTTCTCATTCAGAATAAGTACAAGTATGAAGTAATTAAAGATAATGATCTTGAAGATGGATTAGCGGATAATTACTTGCTTTTAATATTACCTGTTGCAAGAAGTTTAAGCGAAAAAGAAGTTAGTTCAATAAAAGATTTTATGAACGAAGGAAATTCAGTCTTGTCAACTTGCAGCATGGGTGTTCTGGATCCAAATGGTAATTGGAAAGGTTGGGATGTTTTAGAACAATTATTCGGTGTGAATTTTATCTCCGAGATTCCAGAAAAGGAGGTAAGCAGAATTCACTCATTATTTGGTGGAACACCGATTTCTTCAAATATTCATCCGGGATTTCGTTTGCAAATCACTACGTACGATAAACCGCTTGAGGTTAGAATAAATTCACAAAATACTTTTCCATTAGGTTACTGGCAAAATTCTGAGATTCCTTTCGAAGGTAAGAATGAGTTTGATAACACAACCTCTGCCGTATATGGTAATTATGGAAAAGGAAATTTTGTATGGTTAGGTTTTGAATTCTCGGCAGTTGTCGGAGCGAAAGAACACCAAAAAATTGCTAACCAATTATTATTAAATGCCATCCATTGGCTGACAGATGATCTTATTGTCCAGTTAGAAACCTGGCCCAACGGAAAGCAAAGTGCAGCAGTTCTATCATGTGATGTAGAGTTCAAATTCACTTTAATTAACAATGCTTTGGATTTGCTTGAACAGGAAATCCTTCCTGCTCAGTTTTACATTCTAAATGAGTCAATTGATTATCCAAGCTTAGAACGATTAAAGAATTTTGGTGATGTCGGTCTTCACGGTGATGATCATCTTTTATTCAAATGGCAAGACTACAGTACCCAATTAAACAGACTTTCGAATGGAATTGCCACATTAGAAAAAACATTGGGTAAAAAGCCAATTGCATTTCGTCCGCCGGAAACTTTTTACGACAACATAACATTAGATGCTATGAATACCCTGAGTATGAATATTTTATCTTCAGATAATATTGAAGATCGGGCAGTCCCTCAGTTCTTAGAAAGTCATCCTAAATTGCTGATGATTCCCAAAACCGGTTTTGATGATTATGATATTTTTCAAAGATTGAAAATTGAAAACATCAATGAACAGTCAAAAAGATATATTTTGGATTTCAGAAGAACCTATGAAGAGGGAGGTTTGTACAGTCTAAACTTTCACACACAAATGCAGTGCCGCCAGGAATTTGTGGATGCCTTAATAAAACCTATTCAAGAAATTAAATCAAAAGATGTTTGGATCACTACTCACGACCGCGTTTACGATTGGTGGGTGAAGAAAAATAAACTCCGATTTAACTCAAAACTCGTTGATGAAAAAAACTATTTGGTGGAAATTGAAAATAATGGCGAAGAACAAATTGATGATGTGATGATAAGTCTTACTAAAAAGAGTTTTTCTGATTTGAGTACACTTAAAGTTACCCTTGATGGTAGGAATCTCGATTACATATCAGAATCTAATTCACAAAAAATTAAAGTAGCTGTTCCGACAATTCACTCCAAAGAAACAAAGCGATTGAATATTAGTTTCTTAAAGTTCTGATAAAATAGGAATCATTTTTGCAACGTAATTCGTCGAAGAAATTAAATGAAAATCCCTGGAATTTTTAGCCAAAATACTTCTTACACTTTGCTTAATTACGATCATATCCAGGAATTGATCTCCGAAGGATTAAGTGAAAAAATAATTATGATCCTATCACAAATCGAAATCTCATATCCATTTACATTCCTTGAGAAGGAAGGTATTAGAGAAGTAATTGATAAGCTTGATAATTTTTTCTGGATAAAAAATAGGTATGGTTTTGTCGAAGTAGTAAATCAAAAGCTTGCCGAATATTTCAACACAAGCTTTGCCCAGCTTGAGGAAAATCATGAAGAATTATTTTTCCCGGTTGAATCTCGTCGAATAATAAAATCGTTTAATGATATTGCATGCGAAACAAAGAAAGCGGTACGTGCAGAAGGAATCGAATTTGTTGAAAAAGAAAAAGAAGAAAGATTTAATCTGGTCGACATTCCTATAATTGACGGAGAAGATACGGTTATTGCTTTAATTTGCATTTCTGTTCAACCAAAAGTGGAAAAAAAGAGTGAGATGGTGGAAAATTATCCGCAAAAAAGCATAAACTTAAATCAGATCCCTTTTGCATCAGCCATATTATCAAGTTCCGGTCACATCAATCAAATAAATACAAAATTTCAAGAGCTATTTAGTTCAGAGCATCATGAACTTGAAAATTCATTGATAAATGAAGTTTTCTTACCTAAGTTTATCCGGGTTTATGAGGAGTTCATCGCTTCTAAAGACACTGAAATAACAATTGAATCCTCTGAATTTTTGCCAAACCAGGCATATCCTTTGTTATTTTTATTAGGCAAGATATTTGATAAAAAAAACAGTATAGTTACAGTTATGCTTGCCGTTAAAAGTCCAACGACAAAAACAATTGAAGCAGAACGAGCAAATAATTTAGGTATGATAGAAAACTTAATCAGAAATAATCCGGATGCGGTTCTAATTTGTGATAAAGAGAATCTGAAATTCCTTGAAGTAAATGAGGTCGCAATAAATCTTTACGGTTACCAAAGAGAGGAATTTTTGCAGATGGATTTGACTGATCTTTATTCAGCGGAAGATATTCAGCTTCTTTTGGATTCATCAAGTACAAATATCAAAGAAGGATCATTTCATGGTCCATATAAGCATAAGAAGAAAGATGGTACAGTAATTTTAGTTGAGATGAGCAGGTACTATGTGAAGTTTCAAGACCATGAAGCTCATTTTAATTTGGTGAGAAATGTTTCTGATAAGCTTGAGGTCGAAAAAAGAAATCAATCATTCAAATCAGTTTTTGATAATACTGATAATTTAATTTTTATAACCGATTCTTCCGGGTTCATTCATTTCATTAATCAGTCCGTTACTCAAACGCTTGGTTATACTAAAAATGATCTAGTAAATGCTTCTCTTGCTGCAATTGTTTCCAACGAAGATAGAAGTCGTACAAACCTTTCAATATTTCACGCTGATAAAAAAGAGACTTCAGAATTAACATTAAATCTAAAAGCGATTGATGGCAGGGTCTTAACTGTGGAACTAATAGCATCGCCTATACTTGATTTTAAGAAAGAGATAGAATCATATACTCTGATTGGCAAAGTAAAGCAAAATATCGTTTCCAATGAACCGGAAACAGCGACGAATACAAAGGAAGATTCTGCGTTAACAGAAACAGGCAAAGAAACAATAGACTCTAAATTTTTAGCCGATCTTTTTCATGAGCTGCTGACACCTATAAATGTGATTTTGGGCTTTGCACAAGATATAACTGATAGCATAAACCAACCAACTGTTGAGCAGAAAGAAGCGTCAGAAATTATTAAGCAGAATAGAACAAATCTTCTCCAGTCAATGAATGCAGCAATTGAATATGCATCTCTTTCAGAAAAAGATTTGAATTTTCTACCGGCCGAAACAAAAATCACGGATGTGATTGATCAATTACAAAAAGATGTTGATGAATTAAGAGGTGCTTTAAATGTCGAATTTGCATACGGTAAGATTTCCTCATCCTTAAAATTTGAAACCGATCGTCAAAGATTTAAATATTTTCTTTTACTCCTATTTAAAATCACAGCAAGCCTTTCAGGACAAAGAAAGATTTATTTTTCTGCATATCCACAGGATAAAGAGCATTTTCTTGTCACCTTTAGAGATTTACAAACACACTGTTCTAAATTATTGGTAAATCAACTTCATAATATCTTCCATAGTAGCGAGATTTTTTCAGGTAAAGAATTTGAAGTTTTAAAAATGACTCTTCTTTTGGCTCAAAAACTTCTCAAAATCTTAAAAGGGAAATTTATAATCGTGAGCGAGGAGAAAGATAAAAATGATTATGGAATTGTTTTTCCAATCTCCTATGGCAAAACATTGCTTGAAGAAATAAAAGAGGAAAACGTTTCTGAAAAATCTGAATTGGCAAAAGAAGAAACAGAAAAAGGAGGCAGCTCAGAAAAGAAAGATGATTCAAAAATTAAAACTTCACAGCCAGAATTGGATAAAAAGCAAAAAGCCAAATTAAATGAAGATGAAGAGCTTGCAGCAAAACTTCAGAATGAATTAAGAATTGAAGCACTGCGTGAAAAGATTCGAAAGAGAGAGGCGCAGAAAAAATCTAAAAAAATTAAAGAAGATGATGATGTTTTTAAAGATTCCGATGAAGACGAATTGATTGAAGACACCATTGAATATTTTGATTTAGACCTCCAAGAAAATTTGGATAATAAGGTAGAAGAAGAAGAAATAGAGGTTATAGAAACTTCCGCCCCTAAGGAAAAAGTTCCTAAACATACTGTTGTAAAACAAACTGACGAGAAAGTGGATATATCTAATCTCAGTTGTCTTTACTTTGAAGATCAAATTGATTCTCAAATTTTATTTCGCGTTCAAATGAAAGGACTTAAAGAATTAAACTTTGCAGTAAGTTTTGAAGAGAGCTTACCGTTGCTTGAATCCGGCAATTACGATTTTATTGTTGTTGATATAAATCTTCAAGGTTCTTACAATGGCTTGGACATACTCAAAATACTTCGTACTATGCCGCGTTATGGGAATATCCCTGTGTTTGCAGTTACAGCTTATGTTCTGCCTGGCGATCAGCAGAAATTTGTGCTTGCCGGATTTAACGGATTTATTGCAAAACCAATTTTCCGCGATCAGATGATTGACCTGTTGGCAGAAGTATTTAACGAACCTAAACAATCTTAAATTTCCCACCTGTAATTTTTTCCCCAAATAAATTTTTCTGTTGACATATTCATTTATACTTTTTATTTTACCATACAAATGTATGGTAGTTT
>DAIMIJ010000040.1:0-13176 GCA_036722835.1 Ignavibacteriaceae bacterium
ATGCTGCTTCGCTGCTTCAATTATGGTTTGACCTTGAGTGAACTCAATTTCTTTTCCATCTAAAATAAATTTAGGCATTCGGTACCTTTTTGAACTAGTAAATAATTATTATGTATTCGAATCAATTTTGTTCTGCGAATAATTTCCCCAAAATTTAGGCGGGAATTATTTCACAATTTGTTCTCATGAACAACTTCGTATTTCTCGAAATACTTTTCAGTGAAATCTCTAATTTTCTTATAAGCTTTTTCCAAAATATTTTCCGGAGGTAGAAATACAACACGAAAATGTTGAGTCCCGGGCTTTTGTCCAAATCCAGTTCCCGGAACAACAACAACTCCGGTTTCACTAATTAACTCAGCAACAAAGTGATTGTCGGGTTGATTCATGTGAAGACGTGGAAAAGCATAAAAAGCACCTTCGGGTTTTACACAAGAAATTCCCGGAATTGCATTCAGCATTTCAACTGTGATGTCACGGCGTTTTGTCAATTTTTTATTCGCCTCAATTAGATGTGTTTGATCACCATCTAAAGCTGCCGGAATTGCATACTGTTCAGGATGGTTTGCAGATAACCTCGCACGCAATAATTTGTTAATTGCTTCAATGTAATCTTTGAGAAGACTTTCATCGCCGCTTACAATTCCCCAGCCGATTCTAAATCCCGGTACAATATAATTTTTAGATAAGCCGCCAAAAGTAATTATCGGAGCATCTTTGTTAAGCGACGCAATTGAAACATGCTTTTGACCCTCAAACAGAAGTTTATCATAAATTTCATCAGCAAAGATTACAAGATTATGCTTCAGTGCTAAATCAATAATTTGCCGAAGTGTTGACTCGCTCCAATTTGTTCCTGTAGGATTATTTGGATTAATCAATATTATCGCGCGAGTCTTATTATTTATTTTACTTTTGATGTCTTCAATATCAGGCTGCCAGCCGTTGCTTTCATCTAAGTAATAGGGATTCTCAATGTTTTGTAATTTGCTTGCAATTGCTGTGTACAACGGATAACCGGGAGTAGGAGTTAAAACATTTTCACCATTATTTGCAAGAGCAGTTAAGCAAATATCAATCGCTTCACTTGCACCGGTTGTTACAAAAATATCTTGGATGTTAGTTATCTTTTTTCGTTCTGCTTCTTTTGCAATTGAATCACGTGCAATCTTTATTCCTGAAGAAGGAGAGTAACCATTATAATTTTTAAGCATTGCATGGTAAGTTGCTTCGACCATGTGTCTCGGCGGCGCAAAATCGAACAGGTTAGGATCGCCAATATTTAGGTATAGCATTTCCTTTCCGGTTTTAGCTACCTTATCTGCTAATACAACAATATCCCTAACTGCATAAGTTATATTATTTGTTCTTACCGCCGGAATTATTTTTTTATTACTCATGATTATCTCCAAACAAAAAAGAGGATTTATTACTCAAAAAATACCGCTTTTGATGACTATTATCAATTTGAATACGGCGTATTCAATTTATCAAAAGCTTTTTCGGTTTCACAAATAATTTATTTAATGATTTTGGACTTAGGAGTTCGTCAGTTAAATCTGAAATATTTTTCAGTGTGACAGAATTTATCTCGGTTATGGTATCCTCAAGAGTTTTGTACTTAGCATAATACAATTCCGACTGAGCCATTCGAATCATTCTATTAGAAGTATTTTCCATGCTTAAAATTATATTCCCTTTAAGAGATTCCTTTGCTTTGTTTAATTCCTTTTCAGAAATTTTATTCGACCGCAGCTTTTTCAATTCCACTTCAACTAATCTTAAAGCTTTGCCAATCATCTTTTCGTTTGTAGAAAAATAAATTCCAAAAACAGATGTATCTAAAAAGGAATTCAAGAAAGAGTGAACTTGATAAGCAATTCCGTTTCGTTCGCGAAGTGACTGAAATAATCTTGAGCTGCTTCCTTCACCAAGAATTTGACTTAACAACGAAACATGAATTCTTTTTTTACTTTGATAGCCATAAGTGGAAGTACCGATGATAGCGTAAACTTGCTGAATTTCCTTATCAACAATTGCTGTTTCGGATTTTGTTTTGTGATTTGTAAAAAGTTTTCTTTTTATTCGGGACTTCCTAAAATCTTTATCAAAATATTTCTCTGCCATTTTAACCACTTCATCATGCTTAATTCCTCCGGAAGAAGCAATCAACATTTTATCGTAAGCATATTTTTGATTGATGTAATTAACAAAATCGTTATGATTGAATTTTCGAATATTTTTTTCATTACCAAGAATCGGATAACTCAAGCTGCTGCCGGAAAATAAAATTTCTTCAAACTTGTCAAAGATTAATTCTTCCGGATTATCTTCAACATCTTTAAGCTCATCAACAATTACCCCGGCTTCTTTATTAATTTCACTTTGCTTGAAAACTGAATTTTGAATCATATCCGAAATTACATCGAAGCTTGTCCTAAAATGTTCGACTAAGCCGCGTGCATAATAGCATGTTTGTTCTTTTGATGTGAAAGCATTTAAGTACCCGCCGCAAGATTCAATCTCAGTTACAATTTTTTTTGCAGAACGCTTTTCCGTTCCTTTAAAAAACATATGCTCTATAAAATGAGTAATGCCATTGTTATGTAAATCTTCGTCGCGTGATCCGACCTCGAACCAAAATCCTAATGAAAATGATTTGCTTTCAGGAAGAGTTTCGGTAAGTATTTTTATTCCGTTAGGAAGAATTGTTTTTTTGAAATGATCCAATATTTAGACTTAAGTGATTGATAAAATGTGGCAGCAAATATATTGATTAAGCGGTGTTCAATCAAGGAAATGACAAGCCAATTATTAATTGTTTAACGAAGCAGAATCATCTTCTTAGTTTGAATATAATCTCCAGCTTTAAGCTGATAAAAACACACTCCGCTTGGTAAAGACATGCCGTGGCGTGTCTCTAAAGCATTAAACTCAACTTCATAATTTCCTGTTGGTTTGTATTCATTAACAAGTGTTGCAATCTCATTTCCAAGGACATCAAAGACTTTAAGGACTTGCCAACTACCGACTGGAGACTGCCAACTGATTTTTGTGCTTTGGTTGAAGGGGTTAGGGTAGTTCTGAAATAAATAAAAAGCAAATGCAATACTTTCTTCCTTTATGGCTGTAGCTAATTTAAGTTTAAAAAAACCGCTGTCAGGTTCAACATCGTATTCTGGGAATAATCCTTTGTCTTTTGCTAATAGCTTATAATTTAACTCGTAGCCTTCATTTATCATTTGTTGATCGAGTTTTACATTTCCTATGTAGAAATCCGTGTCTTTATTTTCCAATGTACATAATAATTGTTTTTCAGATTGAATTATTGAATCTTTTTCGTAATGATAAATTACTAGTACAGAATCTATAAAGTGTCTCTGTCTGTGGGTTGGATTCTCACCAAGATGGATAACCGAATATTCATGTTCAACTTGAAATCTCAAAATCAAGTTATTGTTAATTATTGAATCAGCTAGTGTAAAGATAATTTTGGGAGGATTTTTATCATCGTATATTATCGTAGAATCATTTATCTGTATGACTGCTTCGATTAAATATGTGTTTTCTGACCTGTGACCCATAATTCCATCACTTCCGTATAAATACGCTTCTCCTATGTTATCACCATAAAGAATTTCATCAATTCCCATATACGTATTATTAACTCGAAATCCCTTCAAATCAAGAGTATCATTCAGTAAAATATATTTTTTAGAAATTACGGTAGCGATAATATCACCAGGCGCGAATGGACTGCTCACCTGTATAAATTCTTCCCCAACATTCAAGTTAAAATCCATAAATACCTTGTCCTCATTACCCACAAGTGCAAGTATTTTATTTTGATTTGCATCATACCGTAACCATTTCGAATGATCCATAAAGTAATGTTCATTATTAATTATCGTATCCCTCATATGACTTTTTTCTAGTATAGAATAAATCTGTGTACCATAACTTAAATAATAAGTATCTTGTAAGTAAAGCCAGCGATTTTCTTTGTTGAGGGGATAGTAATTGGATAACGAATCTAATTGCTTTGAATAGGATTGATCCAAGCTTACTAAAAGCATTGAGATTACAATTATTATTTTCATTTTAACACGATCATTTTTTTAGATTTAATTATTGAACCGATTTTTAATTGATAAAATAAAATTCCGCTGGATAAGTTAATTTTTTCTCCACTAAACTCAACTTCATAATTCCCCGCTGGTTTGTATTCATCCACCAAAGTTGCAACTTCATTTCCCAAAACATCGTATACCTTCAATGTTTGCCAACTACCTACGGGAGACTGCCAACTAATCTTCGTATTTGGGTTAAATGGGTTTGGATAGTTTTGATACAATTGAAATGAATTCAATTCCATAATTGATTCATCCGCAATTCCAACTGGTCTGTTGAAAAATGAAATTACTTTGCTGAGAAATAAATTGCGATTTGCTTCAGGATAGATAGTCTCGAAAGGGAATCCAACACAAATCATTTTTCCTATAGAAGCTCCACCAGGAAAATTTCCTTCAAAAAAAACCCCCGCAAATTGATTTGTTAAATTTGAATATTGCAAACAGTTAATGCCGCCATTGATTCCATTTACTACATCGGGATATCTTACATTAATTGTTCCTTGTGTTCCATTATCAAAATAAATTGTTCCCATGCCATTAAAAATACTTCCGCTAATTGGTACTACTTGATAATAAATTCCAGCTTGCCCATTAGGTGCATCAGCTGCATATTGACATTTCAAAAAGTTGTGAATGAAATCTTTATCTGAGGAAGAACCTTTATAATCGAGATCCCAGGCAATTTCAGCACCTGAGACAAACAGCTTTCCCCCATTTCTTAAAAATACCTTAAGTGATTCTTGTTCAGCAGTGTTGAAAGTTTCATCAACTGTGCTTTCATCTCCAAGAATGTAATCTGCTATTGAATAATTTTGAAGTGATACTAAACCTTGTGTTACAGCATCATTCGTCGCAGAGCAGAATGAATAACCATTTTGCTTGAATGCTTTGCCATGCTGACGAATAAAGTTGTAAGTGTTTCCCGATGAAGCGCGATCAAATCCATTTACAATTATAATTTGCGAAGGCATTGGTGAAGGTACTGCTGCTAAAACCTCAGAAAAAAGTGAGTATCCTTGTGAGTTTTGAGCGCGCAGCCGAAAAAAAAAGATGGAATCGCTCTGTAATTCGTTTATTACTATGTTTTCGGCAAACTCGCCAGTTGAATCGTTAAAATATAATCCATCATTACCCCAAAATGCTTTAAAAGATAGAGTACCAATCGCAGTTGGCGGTATGGTTATTTTCAAACTCGTTGGGCTGTTCCAAATCACTCCAAATGATTTGGGAGTTGGAAGAATATTTCCTGCCAGATTGTAATATGGCTTTAAGATTGTTCCTTCATCGCTGATTAGAATAAATAAAGTCGGATCAGATAAAAGCTGAGAAAAAGTTTTTGGTACTCCATCTATAACAACAGAATCGAGAACGAGACGAATTCCGTGACTGTAATCCGCATAAGTTTCTTCATGCCCGTTGTAAACGGGTTGAATAGGCAGCCCGTTAAGTTGATGCCAACCATAAATTACTACTGGTTTCGGCACATTCGATTTGAGATTTTGGTAAATGTAGTTTGAAATTATTACATCTTTTTTTGTTCCGCCAACCAAAGTTCCAAAAGGGTATTGTGCGAGAGCAGGTACTCGTAAAGCTTTTACGGAATCATTGTGCTGTGAAAAAACCGGAACAGTAATCATTTGCGCTGTTGGCGGAATTGGCTGAGGTCGAAGCTTACATGGTGCAGTTGTATAAATCTGATCAACCATTCTTTTTGTCGGCAGAGTGCAATGAAGTGCATTACAAATTCTTTGAGCCAGCAATGGAGTCATTGGTGTTAGAAAGTAATCAGAGTCCGAACCAACTGCAAGATATTCAGGAATTACAAAGTATGTTGCTGTATGATTGTTACCACTGATGTTTGCAATTGCTGTTACAGCACTTAGCTGCCTCATAAAATTAGGAATATTTCCACTGATGATCTGAGAATAAATTTCTTCCTCTCGTAGATCACGCGGTATACTCCAGATAGTACTTACAAAAGCCGAGCCTGAAGGCGCATTTGACTGTCGCAGTGGAACAGGAAGAGTCTGCGCATTTGCAACTGTAAAAAATAAATGAATAAAAATAGTAAGAAAAATATTTTTCATGGTTAATTCATTTTATCATCTAAGCAGAATCATCTTTTTTGTTTGAAAAAATTCTCCAACTATCAAACGATAATAATACACTTCACTTGCCAACTGCCTATTGCTCATTGCCGACTGGAATTCTACTTCATAGCTTCCCGCTGGTTTGTATTCATCTAACAAGGTTGCAACTTCATTTCCCAATACATCATAAACTTTAAGCGTAACTAACCCACCCCTCGCCCCTCCCAAGAGGGGAATAGCATACCTGATTTTGGTGCTTGGATTGAATGGGTTTGGATAATTCTGAGAAAGCTCAAAGTTAGCAGGTGTGAGTTCGACTTCAACAACATTTGAATATTCAAATTCACCATTATAATCTACTTGTTTCAGTCTGTAAAAGGATTTCATCTCTGATACAGGATTTCTGTCAATGAATTGATAGTGCTTATTGGTTTGACTATTCCCGCTTCCCGCAGCAAATCCAATTGTTAACCAAATATTTTCATTTACATTTCCATTTCCTGCATTTGATCTTTGAATTTCAAATCCGGAGTTATTCATCTCAGTTGCTGTTTCCCAGTTTAATATAACTGTATATTCTCCCGCAGATACAGTGAACGCAATAAGTTCAACAGGCAATTTTCCTTCAACTGAAATAAAGGAAGCAAGAGTTGCTATGCCCAGCTTTGTACAACTACTGTAATAAGGAAGATTGAAGTATTGTATCTTATCGTTTATAGTATGGTAATAAGCATTAAAATCATTATTGTCTTCAATCAATAAAATTGCTTTGTAGCTTTTATTCCAGAAGGAAGCATGATCGCTGTAAGTTGACCCGGGATTTCTAATAGTGATTGGCATATTGAATTCATAAGTAGTATTAACCTCCTGCATTCTTTCAGATAGTTCCAATGAGCTTGCGCGGGTATGAATTTGAATCTTACTGTCGCTGTTCGAATCATAAGCAATCATATCCAGGTTAATTACACCAAGAATATTTTCACCTGCCGTTGATGCCAGATTCGCATAATACGCGCTGCCAACCAACCCTTGCTCTTCTTCATCCCAAAGTGCATAAATGATTGTGTACTTGGTATTGTATCGTGAGAGAATTCTTGCCGCTTCCAATACTGCAGCGGTTCCGCTCGCATTATCATCAGCACCTGGGGCTAAAGTTCCGCTCGGCATGGCGTCATAATGCGCGCATATAATATATTTTTGTGTAGGATAGGCTGTTCCGATTTGAACAGCATAAACATTTCTTAAAGTTGAACCGGAAGTTTGATTGTAAGCAGGCAAACTATAACTTTCTAATTTTTCCTTTATGTAATCTGCAGCTTTGTCATTACTAGGTTGTGATTTATAACGGGATGCAATCGTAATTGGAACTCCGCTGATTATAGTTTGAGTATTACCGGAAAGTTCACTTACGTACTTATAAAGTGTGTCAATATTCACCTGATCGATGATTTCTTGAACGAATGGATTTGTTTGAGCCGAGATTGAGTAATGGGAAATTGTTAGAAGGGATAAAACTATAGTAAAGATTTTTCTCATAAAAAGCCCTTTAGCTTAGAATGAATAATAAAATTTTATTACGCTTATAATCTTAATGCATAATCATCTTAAGAGCAACATCTTTTTGGTCACATTATAATTGCCCGCTTTGAGTTGATAGAAATATAATCCCGATGGAAGACTCCAGTTTTCGGATACCGGATTGAATTCTTCTCCAAATTTGAATATTTATTTCTAATTTTTAATTCTACAGGCTAATAATTAAACAAAAAATCCAATGTGTAATTATTTACCTCATTTCCGATTCTCACTCCGATAGCAAACTTTTCATCTTCAGTGGAAAATATTGTAACACCTAATTTTCTGTTTCTCTTATTGATATTGCTGGCAGAGATTGGTGCGTCTATCAATGACCAAAGATAAGTGCCACCCCAAATTGCAACACCCGAATAAAGCATAACACCTATATAATCCGGATTTGATTCGCTGTCAAAATCAGTCGACATAGCTGCTAACATAGCTAAACCTAATCCTACGGTTCCTAATCCTCCCACTAACAAAGCTTTTCCATATTCCGCATTGTATAGTTGACCCAGCCCCGGATACAGCAAAGATAAACCAAATGCTAACCATGGAGATTTTTTAGATTCACTTTCATTGCTCACCGGGAATAAAATTGACTCCGAATTAATTATTTTTTGTCCCGGGAAAAGATTGGAAAAAGATACCGAGTATTTTAATAATGAAAAATTACTCGCGACAAAGTGTGAGGCTTCTGGGGGACAGTATATTGTACCAATGTCGCCGGATTGTGGCAATCCCCTGAGAGTAAGAACCGCAAATAGTAAAAGTAGTTTCTTTTTCATTAGGTTCTCCCAAAACTTATTTAATATTAATCCTTTTCTTATGCAAATTCAATAATTATTTTCAGTTAGAACGCTGTCGAAAAATCTCGAAGAGCAATATACCGGCTGAAACTGAGACGTTTAAGGATTGTATTTTTCCCATCATGGGAATCTTAATTAGAAAGTCACAATTTTCTGCGACAAGCTTTCGAATTCCTTTTTCTTCGTTACCTAAAATAATTGCGGCGGGAAGTTTGTAATCAACAGTATTATAATCTTTAGCATTTAAAAGAGAGGATCCAAAAATCCAAAAACCATTTTCTTTCAATTCCTTTATTGCATTCACAAGATTATCAATCAAACAAATTTTTAAATGCTCGGTAGCACCTGCAGAGGTTTTTACAACTGTTTCATTTATTGGTGCACTGTTATGCTTTGTTATAAAAACTCCATCAACACCGACACATTCTGCTGTTCGTAAAATTGCTCCGAGATTATGTGTATCCTGAATTGAATCTAAAATTAATATGAGCGGATATTTTTTTTCTTTTGATCCGCCTAAGGTGGATGATATGATTTCCTGAAGAGAAAAATATTTCTGCGAAGTTTTTCGTGCAGCAACACCCTGAGCATTGGGATTAGCAGTTATCTGTCTGAACTTATCGCTTGAAATTTCACCGCAGCGGATTCCTTTTTTCTTTGAGGCAATTCTTATTGCTTCAACTATTCCCCCTTTTTGTCCATGTAAAATGTAAACTTGCTCTAATTCTTCCCCCGAGTTTATTGCTTCGAGAACGGGCTTTCTGCCAATGATTAGGGCCATTTTAATTTTCCGTACGCAACTTTTTTAAGTTCACCTCAACAAACTTACATTTGTATTCTCCCCGAGGTTTAAATGCTGATATAAAATGAAACATATTTATCTATTGCAGTTGACTTTAGTCAACCGAAATTATGAAAAGATATATTGCACGACTTTAGTCACATAGCTCCATTTAATTAGATGTGGCTAAAGCCAAATTCATATTTGCTCTTTCAATCCGTTCACTGAAGTGAACGGTAAATGGCTCTGTTGTATAACTCTATTATTGTCATTGCGAATCCCACCCTAGTGGGATGAAACAATCCACAGGATATTCAAATTAATAATTTTGAGATTGCTTCGCTCTGGCATTGCCATCGCTCGCAATGACGACAACCACTTATGCAACACTCATTAAAGTGAACGGTAAATCAATATTTAAAGAATTTAATATCACTTCGAAAAAATTATTTGCTTTTTTTTGTTTCAATCTTAATAAACGGCGGAGGATCAAATCTTTTCAGACCTTTTTTCGTTGTGTAGTAGTAATATCCGATTACTCCAGCCAAAATTAAAATAATTGAAACTATCTGAGCTTCACTAAGTCCGAATAAAATTCTAGGATTCAAGCGAATGAACTCAACCAACAATCTCTCCAAACCTGCTAACACTAAATAAACCGTAAATAGTTTTCCGTCAGGCCATGCTTTTTTTCTTAATTGCCAAAGAATAAAAAAGATAATTACCATTGTTAGGAATTCATAAATAGGAGTTGGATGAAGAGGAGTATTATCGGGAACAATACCACCGGGAAAACTTTTCGCAATCTCACTTCCCCTAAACATAAGTGAAGGAGGAACAGTCCCGTTTTCATAATTTGTACCCCAGGGAAGATCAGTCGGAGTCCCATAATCACCATCACCGGCAAGATGACAGCCAATTCTTCCGATACCATAAGCTAATGCTAAAGATGGAGCCGCAAGATCAGTAAGTGTTAAGAAAGGAATTTTTTTTCGCTTGGAATAAATTAATACCGCAATGATTACCAGGATAAGTCCGCCATGAAAAGTTAAGCCGCCGGGAGAAAACGCCATGTGAAGAGGATTGTTTATAAATGCATCCCAATTTTCGAACAAATGAAAAAGTTTTGCACCGATAATTCCAAATATTATTGAAATCAGAGTTACTTCCGTTGCAATGTTCGGATCCATTTTTCTTCTTTCAACTTCCTTAGTAAGAATATAGCTTGCAACAATGAATGCTATTCCAAGCATCAAACCATAGCTGTAAACTGTAAATGGACCAATCTTAAATAATTCAGGATACATCTTTCATCCTTTATTCAAATGAGAAATTTTCTTGGTCAACTGAGAACGTACAGAATTTTCTGTTATTTTTTTTAGGCGGTAATAATTCTTTTAGCAGTTTGATATCTTTTTTGAATACATTAAAATTAATCACCGCACTATTGATGCTTCCGTCTTTCTTGATGATGTTAACAGTATATTCTCCGTATAGATCTTCAAAGAATACTTCGTTTTTTGCTGGACCAACTTCCGTAAAATATGTTTGTCTTGGACTCAATCCTAAAATGCTTATGTCAATTACCTTCTTATCTTTTTTTGATTCAGTCGTAATTCCGTAATTCATGCTGGAGAAAAGTTTTTCTGTTTCCAGTGTAAATGCATATTGCTGAACTTTTTTTAATGGGTTGAACTTAAAAGCTATTTTACAGTTGTATTCTCTTTCCGCTTCCTTCTTTACCGGAACGGATTCTTTCATCTTATCAATTGTCTTTTTTCTTGCTTTCGCAATTCTTGGAACTGAATTTAGTTTTTTTAGAGGCATAGCTTTTTAATCTAAGACAACGTTCTCTAAACTGTCCATAGGAATTTGTTTTTGCTCGCCGGTTTTCATGTTCTTTAAAGATAAAAAGCCGGATGAATATTCATCACCTCCAAAGAAAATTACGAAACGCGCATTTAGCTTATTCGCTTCCCGCATTTGTGCTTTAGCACTTCTGTTCAGATAATCAAACTCAACAGCAAAATTTCTCCTTCGCAGGATTGATGCCGCTTCGTAAACTTTCTCAGTAAGTTTTTCACCAAGAGTAACGAAGTAAAAATCTAATTTTTCTTCCGGAAGATTTAATGTTTTCTCATTCTCACATGCTAACAGTATTCGCTCAATGCCAGCAGCAAACCCAACACCGGGAGTTGGTTTTCCTTCTAACTGTTCTGCTAATAAATCATAACGACCGCCGCCGCAAATCGCATTTTGTGATCCAACTTTTCCGCTTATTATTTCAAAAGTAGTTTTTGTATAGTAATCTAATCCGCGTACCAACTTTGCATCAACTTCGAAAGGGATATGAACATCTTTCAAAATATTTTTCACTGTCTCGAAATCATTATTACTTTCTTTATCAAGATGATTAATCAGCATTGGTGCATCTTTCAGCAATTCCTGATCTGATTCAACTTTGCTGTCAAATATTCTGAGAATGTTTGTATCGAATCTTTTTCTGCTGTCTTCGGATAATTTATTTTTCTTATTACTTAAAAATCGTTTTAGAATTATTTTGTACTCCTCTCGAACTACAGGAATTCCAAGCGAATTGATTTTTACGACAAGATCTTTTAATCCTAAGCTTTTCAAAATATCGTACGCCATTTGAATTATTTCGGCATCAAGAATTGGTGATTCGGTGCCAATTGCTTCTGCACCGAACTGATGAAACTGACGAAGCCGCCCTGCTTGCGGTCTTTCCTGCCTGAACATAGGAGAAATGTAATATAGTTTATGAAGCAGCTGTTTGCTCATCAAAGAATGTTCAATGTATGCTCTCATGACCGATGCGGTCATTTCAGGTTTTAAGGTGATGCTCGTCTTACCTTTATCAAGAAATGTGTACATCTCTTTTCCGACGATATCAGTTTCCTCGCCAATACCGCGCGCAAATAAAATCGTCTCCTCAAATATTGGAGTTCTTATTTCTGAATAATTGAAATTTTTAAAAACGGATTGAACAACTGATTCTAAATATTTCCACTTAGAAATATCAGAGGGCAAAATATCTTTCGTACCAGTGACAGCTTTAATCATTTGAGGTCTTTACAATAAGTAGAATTGAATGGAGATTTTATTCTGTAACTCACTTTTCGTAAACAAACCCAGTTTCTGAACGAACGAATCAAGCAATGTTGAGAAACTGGGTTTGTAATCTTAACTTGGTATAAGGCAAGTTGTGAATAATCAGACATCAAAATAATTCTGCTCTTCAGTTTTAAACAGCTCAACGATCTCATCATTTGATTTTGCATGAATAAGCTTTTCTCTAAACTCATCTTTTGTCATCATCCGTGAAATTCTGCTTAAAAGCTTAATGTGAGTTGAAACCATATTATCCTTTCCAACAAGAAGAAAAACCAAATGAACGGGTTGATTATCAAGAGCTTGATAGTCAATAGGATTTTCAGCTTTTCCAAAAGCGGCAAGAATTTCATTCACAGCACTTGTCTTTCCGTGTGGTATAGCGAAACCTTTTCCAACACCAGTTGACATAATTTTTTCTCGGTCAAGAACAGCATCGCGAACTTTTTTAATATCTATTACCCGATTGTCGTTATTGAACAGGTCTATCAGTTCATTAATGACATCTTCCTTAGCAGTACTTTTTAATTCAGCAATTATAAAATCTTTGTGAAGTAAATCTGATAATTTCATTTTAAAAAGATGTTGTTCTGAGAATTGAATTCAATTTTCAATTACAATTTAACAATACCGAGTTAGTTTATCAATTTGGTTAG
>DAIMIJ010000041.1:0-1266 GCA_036722835.1 Ignavibacteriaceae bacterium
TCAACGACTAGTATCCCAACTTAGCTTGGGTTACATTAATTATGAGTCAATGCGCATATCTAAAACAGGCGAGAAAGTTATTGAAATGGAAATTATCAATCCCTATATTAGCCATTAGAATTATTCTTATCGTGTCATCATTAAAGAATTAAGAAAACCTTGATAAAAACAAAAAAAGATACTGCTCCATATTTAGTTCTTCTATACTTCCTTCTGTGGATTTTATTATTCGAGCTTATTCTACCCGTAAACAATATATTTCCCAAACCGAGCATCGTTTTTCAATCACTTTTTGATTTGTTCAAAACTTATAAGTTGGGGTGGAACTACTTATCAACAGTATCCGCTATTTATTTCCCTTTGATTTTAGCATACTATTTAGTTCAAATCCTCTTCCCAATTATTCTACAAAAATCCGTTTTTTCAGATATTATTTCTTCACTAGAATGGTTTTCGCGATACATCCCTGGAATAATTTTAGCGATGATTCTCATCTATTGGTTTCCGCAATCTGAATTTACCAAGTTTATCTTCGCCTTTTTAATTTCATTTACTTCTTTCATGTTTAGATCTAAAGATTTAGCTGCGAATCTTGGTTCGGAATATTCACTTGCTTTGCAGTCATTTGGAATTGGGACAAATTCAATTTCACGCAAAGTGATTTGGAAAGCGATTCAACCTGACTTACTGGCTCATGTTATTCGGCAGAACATTTATCTGTGGGCTTCAGTCATTCTTTTTGAATATGTGAACCTTGGTTTTGGAATGGGAACATTACTGAGAAAAATTCTTCAATTTAAAGACTTATCTGCTTTGGTTATGATGTTCATAATAATCGGAATATCAATTTTCATAAGCACACATCTATTCAAATTCATCAAGAATAAATTTTATTTCTGGAAAGCATAAAATTTGGCAGAAAACATCTTAGACATAAAGAACTTAAGTAAATCCTACTACCATGATGCTGGTACACGACAGATCATTCTTGAAGATATTAATTTACAGATCAAGTTGGATGAAAATGTTGGTTCTTTTGTATCGGTTCTCGCACCATTCGGCTCAGGTAAAACAACTTTGCTTAAAATCTTTGCGGGATTAGAAAGTTTTGATGGTGAGGTTAATCTTAACGGGAAAAAAATTGCAGAACCAACCGGTGAAGTCATTTATATTCCTGAAAAATCCTCTTCACTTCCTTGGCTTGATGTTAAAGAAAATATCGAGTTGCCTTCGAAATTTTATAAGAAAGACAATAAACGTTTCACC
>DAIMIJ010000041.1:1366-13113 GCA_036722835.1 Ignavibacteriaceae bacterium
TTAAGTGGTATAATAATTGTAAAATATTGAAAGACAAAGAGATGGCAGATCAAAAGTTCGAAGAATTACAAAAAATCAAGGAAACTGCTAAGCTTGGCGGTGGTGCTCAAAGAATTCAGCTTCAGCATGAAAAAGGTAAGCTGACTGCCCGTGAAAGAATTGAACTGTTGGTTGATGAAGGCAGCTTCGAAGAAGTTGATATGTTCGTCAAACACCGCTCTAAAGATTTTGGATTAGATAAAGAACAATATTTAGGTGATGGAGTGGTAACAGGTTTTGCCAAAATTGACGGAAGACCTGTTGCTTTGTTTAGTCAGGATTTTACAGTGTTTGGTGGTTCATTATCAGAAACACATGCAGAAAAAATTATTAAAATTATGAACATGGCAATGAAGACAGGAATTCCTGTAATCGGATTAAATGATTCAGGCGGTGCTAGAATTCAGGAAGGAGTAGTTAGTCTTGGCGGATATGCTGACATTTTTCTACTTAATACTTTAGCTTCCGGAGTAATTCCTCAAATTTCCGTCGTCATGGGTCCATGTGCAGGCGGCGCTGTTTATTCACCGGCAATCACAGATTTTATTTTTATGATAAGAAATTCAAGTTATATGTTTGTTACAGGACCAAATGTTGTTAAGACCGTTACTCATGAAGATGTTTCATTTGAAGATTTAGGCGGAGCAGATACCCATGCAAGTAAAAGCGGAGTAGCTCATTTTATTTATGATAATGAAATTGAAACATTGAATAATGTACGCCGATTAGTCAGCTATTTCCCTTTGAATTTTATGGATCGCGCAATTGAAAAGGAATTTAACCTTGAGTCACTTAAGCCGGATGTTAGGTTGGATAACATAATTCCGGATAATCCCAACAAGCCATACAACATGAAGGAAATAATTAATCTTTTAGTTGATGATGAAGATTTCATGGAAGTACACAGCGAGTATGCTGAGAACATTATTGTAGGGTTTGGCAGAATAGGCGGGATGTCAGTAGGAATCGTGGCTAATCAACCTCAGGTGTTGGCTGGCGTTCTTGATATCAATGCTTCTGTTAAAGGTGCAAGATTTGTAAGGTTTTGTGATGCGTTTAATATTCCGTTATTGGTTTTAGTCGATGTTCCAGGATTTCTCCCAGGAACCGAGCAGGAATGGAATGGAATCATTCGTCATGGTTCTAAATTACTTTATGCATTTTGTGAAGCAACAGTTCCTAAGGTTACTGTAATTACTCGGAAAGCTTACGGTGGTGCTTATGATGTTATGAATTCTAAGCATATTAGAGGCGACTTCAATTTTGCCTGGCCTTCAGCTGAAATTGCCGTGATGGGACCTAAAGGTGCAGTTGAGATAATCTTCAAAAAGGAGATTTCTAAAGCTAAAAATCCGGAAGAGGAACTATCGAACAAGTTGAGCGGGTACATTGAGAAATTCGCTAATCCTTATGCTGCTGCTGAAAGAGGATTTATTGATGATGTGATTTTACCAAATGAGACAAAGATAAAATTGATCAGTGCATTTAGTTTGTTAAAAACCAAAGTGGATAAGAATCCAAAAAAGAAACATGGTAACATCCCGCTCTAGTTTCATTGAATATGACTAAAAGATAAATGATGGATTTAGCGGTGAGCAGAAAATTAATTGAGTTTTTACTTGAAAAATCGAATAATATGACTTATATTTTAATTCAAAATAACAATGGTGGTGTAATGAAAGAAAGCGTACTAAAATTCGTTGTTATTTCTTTGCTTTCCCTGCTAATGGTTTCGTGCGGGGCAAACAAAGAAATAACAAGGTATGAGAATACCGACAACTCTCAGAAGAACCTGCCGCATGGTGGAATCGTTTCTGAGATGTTAGAACAGGCAAGGGAATTCTATGTGACTGCAATTTCCTTCCAAAATCAAAATAATCCTTCCGAAGCTGTTACTAATTATGAATCCGCACTACGAATTATCAATAATCTTAGCTATTACCCTGGAATAGATGAAAATGAAGCTTATGTTGAGTTGGAAAAATCAATAATTGATGATTATCGTCGGTATGTTGATGGATTGACTGATTTACCTGAGGAAGTTTCATTCTCTGCATTGGAGGAATGGTTAGGTAAGACATTACCGGAAATCCAAACTAATTGGAGCGAAAACAAAAACTCTTCACCAGTTATTGTTCCTGCCGATATTCCTCTGGAAATAAACCCGCTAGTTGAACAATGGATCGAATATTATACGGGAAGAGGATCTAAATACATAAGATTATGGCTATCTCGATCCGGCAAGTATTTTCCTATGATGACCAATATATTTGCTGAGGAAAAACTTCCTCAACAGTTGGTTTATCTCAGTATGATTGAAAGCGGGTTAAATCCAACAGCAAGATCCTGGGCAAGCGCTGTAGGATTATGGCAGTTTATTAAATCTACAGGAAGGATGTACGGATTGGAATCGGATTTCTATTTCGACGAAAGACGAGATCCTGAGAAATCTACAAGAGCTGCCGCACGACATCTAAAAGATCTTTATACAAATCTTGGCGATTGGTACCTTGCACTTGCTTCTTACAACGCAGGCGAAGGTAGAATAACCAGAGCGATTAGAAGGTCAGGAAATACCAATTTTTGGGATATCATGAACTTCCTGCCAAAAGAAACCCGAAGTTACGTACCTCAATATATAGCTGTGTGTTTAATTGCAATGAACCCTGAAAAATATGGTATTTCTGATATTTACTATGAAAAACCTCATGAGTATAATATCTACAAAGTTGATGGTGCAATTGATTTGAACTATTTGGCACAATCGGCTAATATTCCGGTTGAAACTTTACAAGATATGAATCCAGAATTAACTCAGTATTCTACTCCTCTAAATTTTTCTGGCGGGTATCCTCTCAAAATACCTGAGAACAACTATAATACTTTTGCCGAGAACATGAAAAATATTCCCGAGTATGCAAAAAGGAATTATTTAGTTCATACGGTTAAAAAAGGTGAGACCTTGACCAAAATTGCAACGCGATATGGTGTTTCAAGGAATGATCTGGCAGATGCAAATAATATTTCAACTAAAACCAAATTATCCCGAGGTGTGAAGCTCAGAATTCCGGTAACCAATATTTCAACTGGTGATTTCGCTTATGACTCTAATGTTGAGACCGCAGACGAAAACAATCAGAATGAAAATGGCGAATATGTTTCTCCTTATCTTTCCTTAAATAATCAAAGTACTGGGGAGGTAAATGAAGAAGGGGAGACTGTTTCGACTGAGGCGGGGACAAACGATGTTGTAAGTGAAACAATTCTGAATTCTAAACCATTGATTCCAGTGGGAAATGTCGCAGTAACTTACAGGGTAAAGAAGAATGACAGTTTATTAGGAATTGCTGAATTGTTCAATACAAGAGTGACGGATATCAGAACTTGGAATAATATCCCCTATACTGCAACAATTGCAATTGGGCAGAGTTTGACCATGTATGTCCCCGAAGCAAAGAAGGAATTTTATGCAAGTTTAGATAATCAAACACCTGTTGAAAAAACTATAATCAAAAATACTTTCTCTAAAAAGACTGCAAATGCATGGGTTTATCATCGAATAAATAGAGGTGATAACTTAAATTCGATTGCAGCAAAGTATGGCGTTTCAATCTCTGAAATTAAAGAATGGAACAACTTGCGCAGTAATAAAATCTTATTGGGAACAAGATTAAAAATATTTTCAGATAAAACCTCTAACTATCTCGCTTCCAATGATAATATTAAAACTCAGAAAAAATCTGCGCTATTTAAATATAAAATTAAACGTGGTGATAATATCGGTGCTCTTGCTCAAAAGTTTGGTGTGACAGCTACTCAAATAAGGAGATGGAATGGGCTTACTTCAAATAAATTATTGGCAGGAAAAAGTTTAAAGATTTATTCTGGTGATAATTCATCTTCGCTAGGTGATGTAACAACCAAAACTCCCGCTACCGTTAATTATTATAAAGTCAAAAGCGGTGATACAATTGGAAAAGTAGCGAAGCTTTACAGAGTACCTTCTGCCAGCATTATTAAGTGGAACAATATTCGAAATAATAAAATCCTTGTCGGTCAGAAGCTAAAAATCTATTCCGACTTTAGCGTTAATGATTTGCAGACCAAAACCAACAGAAATACTAACAAGAATTCCACAAAAGTTTATACTGTAAGAAAAGGTGACACTCTTTATTCTATAGCAACAAATTATAATTTATCTGTCAACAAGCTAAAATCTGTAAACAGAATTTCAGACAATAAAATAGTCGTGGGTCAGAAGATTAGACTTGAATAGCTTAAAAAGCTGACTTAACTTTGATTAAGTAATTAGTTCTTAAAAATTTTTATAGCCGTTAGGGGTGTTGTCCCAATCTCGGGATAGCTGAGAAAAAACCCTTAAACCTGATCTGGATAATACTAGCGTAGGGAAACGGTGCTAAGAATAATTAATATTTAAAGCCGTTTCCACAACGGCTTTTTTATTTTGAGGGTGTAAAATGAAATTATTAATTATTCTCTTTCTTATTTTTCTGATGAATCCTTTTGCACAGGTGATTACGATAAAAGGAAAGATTTTAGATTCTGAAACTGAGCATCCGCTCGAAGATGCGAACATCACCATAAAAGGAAATGATAGAATTGGAACAGTTTCCAATTCACAAGGAATATTTATTCTCACGGCAGATTTCAGTCCGGATGATATTTTAGAAGTAAGTTATATCGGGTATGCGAAATATTCACACGCTGTATCAAGTTTTTCTTCATCACCGAGCATTAACATCATTAAACTGATTCCTTCTGCGATTTCATCTCAATCAATTTTGATTGAAGCATTTAGAGATAGAATGGATATTGCACCGATCAATTACTCCAGCATTAGCAGGAGTGAAATTAATGAAAATTATACGCTGCAGGATATTCCCGAATTTTTAAGCTCTTTGCCGTCAACAACATTTTATTCGGAATCTGGAAATGGTATTGGATATAACTATTTAAGCATTCGTGGATTTGACCAACGTCGAATATCCGTTTCAATAAATGGTATTCCGCAAAACGACCCTGAGGATCATAATGTTTATTGGCTTGATTTTCCAGACCTGATTTCAAGTTCAGAGTTGATCCAAGTTCAACGGGGCTCAAGTTCCGGTATAATTGGATATCCTGCAATCGGCGGATCTATAAATATTATCACCTCATCATTTGCAAATGAAACTAAGTTAAATTTACTTGGATCTATTGGCAGCTTTAACACAAGAAAATATGGAGTAGCAGTTTCAAGCGGACTGGTCAATCAGAAATATTCCTTTTATGCAAAGTTATCACAAACTTTAAGCAGTGGTTACAGGGATAAGTCGTGGGTTAAGTTTAATTCATACCATCTCTCAGCAGTTAGATATGACGATAATCTTACAACACAAATTAATTTTTATGGTGGACCAATTTCAGATGGATTAGCTTATACAGGCTTGCCTAAGTTTACAATTAAAGATAAAAATCTCAGACGGAAAAATTATTCTTATTGGGAAGCTGATGATAATCAAAAAAGATATTCGTACAAATTCGAACGGAGGTCGGATGAAATTGAAAATTTCTCTCAACCTCATTTTGAATTGTTGAATGATTATAAATTCAATGATGATCTTACTTTCAATTCAGCGCTGTTTCTTGTTTTAGGTGAAGGGTTTTTCGATTATGACGGCTCCTGGGCAGATACAAGTTATTTAAGATTAATTTCTGCAAATGGATTCTACCCCCAAAATAATCCCGGAAATGTTTTGATACGCGCACAAGTTGAAAACAAACAATTCGGTTGGATACCGAGATTGAATTTAAAACATAAAAATGGAAATTTAATTTTTGGTACGGAGTTTCGGATACATAAATCAATTCATTGGGGAAGTATTAGTTATGGCGAGAATCTTCCATCGGGAATCACTTCAGATTATCGCTATTACTTTTATAATGGCGGCAAAGATATTTTAAATACTTTCATTAATGAAACATATGAACTTGATGAGAAAATCAAATTACTCGGCGAACTTCAGCTTGCTTATCATAAGTATCGTTTGTCTAATGAAAAATATATCTCAACTGACTTTACCGTTCAAAATCTTTTTATTAACTCAAAATTTGCAATCAATTATAAATTTCCTGAAGGACAAATCCTTCGTTTTTCATTTGCAAGAGTTTCGAGAGAGCCCAGATTAAAAAATTACTATGATGCCGCAGAGTCAAGCAGTGGTGAGATTCCTCAATTCGAAAAAAAACGAGATGGTTCATATGATTTTAGCAGACCTTATGTAAAACCGGAAACAATGAATGATTTTGAGCTTGGCGGCTATATTCAAAACAATAACTATTCATTCTCAGTAAATCTTTTTTACATGTTGTTTGATAATGAAATTGTTAAGAATGGAAAATTGGATCGCTTTGGTCAGCCGATTACAGGAAATATGGAAAATACAATTCATCAGGGGATTGAACTCAGCGCATCAGTTAATCTGATTGATGGATTGGAAGTCTATTCAAATGCTACGCTCAGTAAAAATATTATCAAGCGTGGAAAATATTTTGTGAATTCTCAAACATCGCTTGATCTTAGCGGTAATAAAATCAACGGATTCCCGGATTTCCTTGCGAATTTTGTTATAAGCTATAAGAAGCAAGGTTTATATTTGAAGTTAAACGGAAAATATGTTAGCAAATTCTATTCAGACAACTATGATGAAAAGTTACGAGAATACTTAAATCTGAGTTCCGGTTTTGTTGATTATATTGATAATGTTAATGATGCTTACTTTTCGATTGACTTCTATTGCAGTTATGATTTCCATTTCATCGAATCACTCGCTGCATCAAAAATTTTCTTGCAGGTTAATAATGTTTTCGATCAGTTATATTCTGCCTATGCCATTGGTAAAGAGTTTTTCCCGGCTGCAGAAAGAAACTATTTAGTAGGAATTCAGATTGGATTATAAATTTTTTCGAATTAAATCAGAGGGGACAAATCGTTGAAAAAATGTTTGGTACTGGCAAATGGCAAACCTCCGACGAAGAATGTAATTTACAGTTTGATGAAGCATGATTATACAACATTGTTTTGTGCTGATGGCGGCGCAAATGCTGCTATGAAAATGGGATTATTACCTCATTACATTATTGGGGATTTGGATTCTATTCAAGAAGAAACATTCAAATACTATAACGGAAAAACATCAATAAAAAAAATCAGTCGGCAAAATGATACGGATGTTGAAAAGTGTTTTAAGTTCGCTATCAAAAAGAAATTTAATGAAGCAATTCTTTTGGGGGTAACAGGTGATAGATTAGATCATACCTTTTGTAATCTTGGCATTGTAATCAAATACTTTGACAAGATTAATATAAAAATCATTGCGGAAAATTCTCTTCTTGCAGCTTTAACTGGAACTCACAAATTAAAAACTATTCCTGGTGAAACTATCTCCGTTTATGGTTTTGATTCACGAACAAAAATTTCTTCTAAAGGTCTAAAATATCCGCTAAACAAAACTGCTTTGCATTTCGGTCACAAGGAAAGTACAAGTAACATTGCGCTCCGTGACCAGATTGAATTGAAAGTAACTGGCGGAATTATTTTTGTGATAAGGGATTTTTATACAATGAGAAAACATGATCTCATTTAGCAGTGCTGATCTCGTAATTATAATACTTTTTTTTATTAGTGTACTTTCAATTGGATTTTTTTTTGGTCGGAGTTCAAAAAATGACGCCGAAGATTATTTACTCTCCGGACGAAAAGTGGGATTATTACTTTTCATACTCACTAACGTTGCCACATGGTACGGTGGAATTTTAGGTGTTGGAGAATTTGTTTACCGTTATGGAATTGTTTCGTGGTCTACTCAAGGATTTCCTTACTACATTTTCGCATTTTTGTTCGCGATTTTCTTTGCCAAAAAAATTAGAGAGGCATCTTTATTTACAATTCCAGATAAGCTAAGTCAGGTTTATGGCAAAAAAGTCGGGCTAATCTCAGCAGTTTTAGTTTTTGCTTTAGTTTCACCTGCTCCTTATTTACTAATGAACGGCAATCTCATTTCTCTTATCTTCGGTACGAATATTTTAGTTAGTTTGATTTTAGGTTTAATTCTTTCACTGGCTTATTTATTCAAAGGCGGTTTTCGTTCTGATCTTTACACGGATGCGATACAATTTTTTATAATGTTCGTGGGTTTCATTTTAATCATCATTTTTTCATACACATCGCTTGGTGGATTTTCATTTCTTCAAAACAATTTGCCGAAAGAACATCTTAATCTGACAGGCAATGCTTCTCCTACATTTATTTTGGTTTGGTTTTTAATTGCTTTATGGACTTTTGCTGATCCAGGATTCCATCAACGATGCTATGCTGCGAAAAGTGGCACTACTGCTGTTAAAGGAATTATTATCTCAATTGCATTCTGGTTTTTGTTTGATTCACTTACAACACTAACCGGATTATATGCCCGTGCATATCTTCCTAATCTTTCCAATCCAGCTTTGTCTTATCCTTTACTTGCTGAAGCCATTTTACCCTCAGGGCTTAAAGGAATTTTTTATGCGGCGTTATTTGCTACAATAATGTCCACATTAAACAGCTTTATATTTTTAAGTGCTACAACCATAAGCCGTGATTTTATTTTCAAGTTATCTAAAAAACCTGATGAGAAAAGATTAAAAACATTTGCGATTTATGGTTTGATAATCTCGGGAGTGATTTCAGTTTTACTAGCATACTTTATTCCATCAGTAATAAAAATATGGTATACGATTGGTTCGATTTGCATTCCGGGGATAATTCTTCCTGTTGTGAGTTCTTACTACACTAAAATTAAAATTGATGCTAAGTTAATCTTATTGGAAATGATAGTATCTGTCACCGCTGGTTTAATTTGGTTTTTTATTCGAGATTATTTAGCAAATTCTTATTTAATAGAAATTGAGCCAATGCTTGTGGGGCTGGCTGCTTCAATTATGATTCATGCAATAGGTCTACTGCTGAAATTTATTTCGCTTCCACAACGATAAAAGTATCGAACCACTTAGAAAAATTAGGATAATTAATAGAGAGACTTCAGTAGGGATTTTAAAATATTCTGAGATTAACATTTTAATTCCGACGAAAAATAAAATAATAGCTACGCCATATTTTAAATAAATAAAAAGATCAACCAATCCTGCTAAAGCAAAATATAATGCCCTTAATCCTAATATTGCAAAAATATTGGATGAAATAATGATGAATGTATCTTTAGTAATTGCGATAATAGCTGGAATTGAATCCACCGCAAAAACAATATCGGAAGATTCAATCAACAAAAAGGCTAAAAAAGTAGTTGTGATAAAAATTTTACCATTAGCTTTATGAAAAAATTTCTTGCCCGTATAGGTTGTATCCAGCTTAAAATGCTTAGTGAAAAATTTTATTAGCCAATTATTTTCGACATCAAGTTTTTGTTCTTTTCCAAATGCCATTTTATAAGCAGCATATAGAAGAATCAGAGCAAAAAAATAAATTACCGGATGAAAAAGATTGAGTAGTGCAACACCGGCAAAAATAAAAATGATTCTGAATATTATTGCGCTTAGAATTCCCCATTTAAGAATGTGTGGTTGATTTTCAGGTTGGATATTCATTACGCTGAAGATCATTAAGAACACAAAAAGATTATCAACCGAGAGAGATTTTTCAATAATGTAACCTGTAAGAAATTCGAGAGCTTTTTGATGCCCGTCTTCGAGGTAAATGTAGAGGAAAAGATTAAAGAGAAGAGCAGTGCTAATCCAAACACCACTCCAAATAAGACTTGCTCTTAATGTTATTTTGCCACGTCGATGATCCGTTACGTATAGATCAATCAATAACATTACTGCAATTATTACTGAGAAAAATAGCCAAAAAAATGTTTCAGAGACCAATGATTTTCAATTTTATTAAGGTAAAAGGATTCCAACTGCAATTACAGTTGTCCAAAGGCCATTCTTATCACCTTCGGCCGATTGAGTAACATTAAATGATTTAACAATTTTTCCAGACATTTTGTATTGATCTTCTCTCTCACTCCAATCTTTTTCTGGATCGAATTCTACTCCTAAGGTAGTTGCAAGCATTGTAGCCGCAAGATCTTCGGCATACTCACCACAGACTTTTTCATTTTGTCCGAAAGGATGATGTTCCGATAGATAACCATAAGCTGTATTTTCCGCAGGCAGAGCAACTCCAATTGATGAAGCAATTAATCTATTTGGTTCGTTGGTGGCATTTCTTGCCATCACACAATGGGTAATTTGTCCCGGTGTTATTAATTTAATTCCTTCTTCTAAGGATATTCGTTTGCAGCCGACAGGGAAAATGCTGCTTACAGTTACAAGATTGCAGATTTCGATTCTTGCACTTCGTAATGCAAGTTCGAATGAGCTGAGATATTCTTTGTGTCTTCCAACACCCTTAGTAAAAAAAATTTTGGTTGGTAGGTACAATTTATTTGCCTTTCGTTAAAGTTAATGTATTAGTTTAATGAATTTTCTTTTACCGACTTTAAGAATCGTTTCATCTTTAAGATGAACTAACTTTTGAAAATCAGTTATTTTTTCCCCATCAAGAGTAACTCCACCCTGTGCGACAAGACGCTTTGCTTCTCCTTTTGACGGAGCGAAATTTACTAAAATTATTAAATCTAAAATATTTATTTCGTGCTGCTCCCCAAATTTAAATTCAGGAACCTCATCCGGTGTACCTTTATTAACAAAAATTCTATCAAACTCTTCTTCGGCATTATTTGCTGCTTCTGTAGAGTGATACATCGTAACCAGCGTTTTAGCGAGCCGTCTCTTGATATCGCGCGGATTCGTTTTTGAATCACCAAGCTGAGTTTTAATTTTACATAGCTCATCATTGGAAAGATCAGTTGCCAGTTCAAAATAATTATAGATGAGTGAATCGGGAATAGACAGAGTTTTTCCAAAAATTTCTTTAGGGGATTCTGAAATTCCTAAATAATTATTATAAGATTTGCTCATTTTCTCAACACCATCAATTCCGACAATAAGCGGCATTGTAATTATAACTTGGGTTTCCATTCCAAACTCTCTCTGAATATCTCTTCCAACAAGCAAATTAAATTTCTGATCTGTTCCGCCAAGCTCGACATCACTTTTAATTGCAACTGAATCCATTGCCTGAGCAAGCGGGTAAAGTATTTCATGCATGCTAATTGGTTCACCGGATTTATAGCGTTTGGTGAAATCATCACGTTCGAGCATTCTTGCAACTGTATATTTCGAAGCAAGCTTAATTACATCCTCGAAGGACATTTTACTAAGCCACTCGGAGTTGTACACAATTTTAGTTTTGTCTCTGTCTAAAATTTTTGATGCTTGCTCAAAGTATGATCTGCCATGCTCGCGAGTTTCTTCCAAAGATAATGCAGGACGAGTTACATTTCTTCCTGACGGATCACCAATCATTCCGGTAAAATCACCAATAATTAAAATTGCGAGATGACCTAACGATTGAAAGTGAGCAAGCTTTCTTAGAACAACAGAATGCCCAATGTGAAGGTCAGGGCGGCTTGGATCGCAGCCCAATTTTATATTCAGTGGTTTACCTTCTTTAAGTGATTTCTCTAATTTTTTAATTAGTTCATCTTCGGGAATGATTTCAAATGTTCCTCGTCGGATGAGATCCATCTGTTCGTTTATTG
>DAIMIJ010000042.1:0-12974 GCA_036722835.1 Ignavibacteriaceae bacterium
TCATGCTGAATTTATTTCAGCATCCATACTTCTCAAAAAATCGAATTTTTAGATTCCGAAACAATCCGCCTCAGGCGGACGGAATGACAGTCACGCCTACGACTGAGGGGCTTTTATGACTGAGCTAATCTATTTAACTATCCTTTTACCTTTAGCTGGATTCCTCATCAATGGAATCTTCGGAAGTAAAATAAAAAACGAAAAGGTAATCGGATGGATTGGAAGCGGCGTTATTGGAATTTCTTTTCTCGTTTCACTGTTCTCTTTTTTTGAAACTCTTTCATTACCCACAGATAATCGTCAGACAATTGTTAATCTTTTCAACTGGATGACCGTTGGAAACCTGAACATCAATTTCTCCTATCAAGTTGATCAATTGTCTTTGGTTATGGCGATGATTGTCACCGGAGTTGGTTTTATAATTCATGTTTATTCCATCGGCTACATGCACGGCGATAAGGGATTCTGGCGTTTCTTTTCCTACATGAACTTATTCATTTTCGCTATGATGAATCTTGTTCTTGGCGATAACTTTTTAATTCTTTTTCTTGGATGGGAAGGAGTCGGACTTTGTTCCTATCTGTTAATCGGATTTTGGTACGATCGAAAATATGAAAAATCTACAACGGCGGATGCCGCTAAGAAGGCATTCATTGTAAATAGAATTGGTGACTTTGGATTTTTACTCGGCATGTTCCTAATCTACTTAACTTTTGGAAGCTTAAATTTTAATGAGGTTTTTTCGAGAGCAGAATCGTTTAGCACCGATCAGAGTGTTTTTAATCTAATAGCTCTTTTCTTATTTATTGGTGCAACAGGGAAGTCAGCACAAATTCCTTTATTCGTCTGGTTGCCGGATGCAATGGCTGGTCCGACTCCTGTTTCCGCACTGATTCATGCGGCTACTATGGTTACCGCAGGAGTTTACATGGTTGCGAGATGCTCAATTCTTTTTGCGTCTGCACCGGCGATAATGACAGTAGTTGCAGTGATCGGATTATTGACCGCCTTGTTTGCGGCTACAATTGGTTTAGTTCAGAATGACATAAAGAAAGTTTTAGCATACTCAACGATCAGCCAGTTGGGATATATGTTTTTAGCTTGCGGTGTCGGAGCTTTTTCCGCAGGAATATTTCACGTTATGACTCACGCTTTTTTTAAAGCTCTTCTTTTTCTTGGTGCAGGTTCGGTTATTCATGCAATGCACAACGAACAAGATATTCAAAATTACGGCGGTTTGAAAAAATATTTACCATATACGGCTATAACATTTTTAATTGCCGCATTAGCAATATCAGGAATTCCACCTTTATCAGGTTTCTTCAGTAAGGACGAAATACTCTGGTATTCATTCGCCAATGGGAGCTTCGTTATCTGGCTAATTGGTGTACTTACAGCACTATTGACAGCATTTTATATGTTTCGTCTTTACTTCTTAACATTTGAAGGTAAGCATAGATTTTCAAGTGAAAAACATCCTCATGAATCACCAAAGATTATGACAGTGCCTTTGATGGTGCTTGCAGGTTTAGCGATTATCGGCGGCTTTATCGGAATCCCGGAAATATTCTCCGGTGAACATGGAAATCAATTTCACAATTGGCTGATCCCAATATTCAAATCCGCTGAAAGAAAACTAATCACTTACGGTTCACATTCGCATTTTGAAGAAATACTTTTAATGAGTATCTCGGTTATTGGCGCTGCCGGTTCGATTTTATACGCTAGATACATTTACACGCAAAAACCTTTCATTGCCGTTGATGTTTCGAAGAGATTTAGTAAAGCTTACAATCTTTTGTGGAATAAATATTTTGTTGATGAAGCATACGATGCAACAGTTGTTAATCCTATTTTAAAAACTTCGGATTCATTTTTATGGAAGATTGCAGATAATAAAATTATAGACGGAGTTGTGAATGGTACTGCCTCAATAATTAATATAATTTCTCAAAGAATAAGAAAAATCCAAACCGGAGTTGCGCAGTTTTATGCTGTGGTTATGATGGTTGGAATTGTGATTGCACTATTCTGGATAATATTTGGCAGATAAATTAAATGCAAAATAATTACTTAATCACACTTTTACTTTTAATTCCTTTAGTGGGAGGATTGTTGATTTTAGTTCTTCCTAAAACAAAGGAAAACATTGTCAGGTATTCCGGTTTAGCTATTTCGACAGTCACGTTCATTTTATCGCTGCTTTTATATTTCAATTTTGATCTAACGAACGGCGATTTTCAATTCATTCATCAATTTAAGTGGATAGAAAAATTAAACATCAGCTATTTTGTTGGAATAGATGGAATGTCTTTGCTGCTCGTTTTACTCACGACGTTTCTAACACCTTTAACACTTCTTTCAAGCTGGTCAAGCATCAAGAAGAATGTTAAAGAGTTTACGTTCTTTATGATTATGCTTGAAGTTGGAATGCTCGGAGTTTTTGTTTCCCTTGATCTATTCCTATTCTATATTTTTTGGGAAGCAATGCTCATTCCAATGTATTTCATTATCGGAATTTGGGGCGGGGAACAGAGAATTTATGCTTCGGTAAAGTTTTTTATTTATACAATGTTTGGCAGCTTGTTAATGCTCGTTGCGATAATTTGGCTTGCGGTATATGCTTCAACTCCTTTAGGATATTTCACCACTAATTTGCTTGAACTGTACAAAGTTGGACCTGATGTTCCGTCTACAATTCAGAACTGGATGTTCTTAGCATTTGCATTCAGCTTTGCAATTAAAGTACCTTTGTTTCCGCTTCACACATGGTTACCTGATGCTCATGTTCAAGCTCCAACGGCGGGCAGCGTAATTCTTGCTGGAGTTTTACTTAAGATGGGAACTTATGGTTTAATAAGATTTTGCTTACCTCTGTTTCCACAATCAGCGATAACTTTTGCTCCTTATATTTCCATTCTTGCAATCATTGGAATTATTTACGGTGCTTTAGTGGCAATGGTTCAAAAAGATGTTAAGAAATTGGTTGCTTATTCCTCTGTTGCACATCTTGGCTTTGTAGTGCTTGGAATATTTGCTGTCACAATGGAATCAGTTCAAGGTGCAATAATTCAAATGATAAATCATGGCTTATCAACCGGAGCTTTGTTCCTTTTGGTTGGAATTATTTATGAAAGAACCCACACACGCGAGATCTCTGACTATGGGGGAATAGCTAAAATTGTTCCTGTCTTTTCGTTTGCGCTGATGTTTGTATCACTTTCATCTGTTGGTTTACCGGGATTGAATGGATTTGTCGGAGAGTTTCTAATTCTCATCGGTTCATTTAAATCACCAGTTTTGAATAGTTGGTGGTACACAGTTTTTGCGGCTTCAGGTGTTATCCTCGCAGCAGTTTATTTGTTGTGGATGTATCAGAGAGTTGTTTTTGGAGAAGTTAAAAATCCAAAGTTCGACGGAATTGCTGATATGAATAAGCGTGAGATGATTGTACTGCTACCAATTTTCATCTTCATAGTTTGGATTGGAATTTACCCGAGCACTTTTCTTAATGTGTCAAAAGAATCATCCAAAAAAATAATTGAACAAGTTTATTATCCCCAAGAGATTTCGAAAAAGTAATTTATATGGTTGATCTAAAAGAAATATTACAAATACTTCCTTTGATATTGGTTGGTGCAGGAATTTTAATCTCACTTGTTTTGGAAATGTATTCTAAGAGAAGTGAAAAGATTCTACCATGGTTGTCAATCATTATTTTTCTATCTGCCGGCGTTTTATCTTTATTAAGTATAGATTCACCAAAATCAGCTTTTAACCATATGATTTCGGTCGGTGGGAATACTCACGTTTTCTATTTTATTTTTACTGCCGGAGCTGCGTTAGTATCACTTCTTTCTATCGATTATATCAAAAAATACGGTACATACTACGGAGAGTACTACATCTTAATTCAATCCTCGGTACTTGGTATGATGTTAATGTCGGGAGCAAAAGATCTTTTAGTTATTTTCCTCGGATTAGAATTGATGTCTGTTTCCTTTTATGTTTTAGCCGGTTTGAACAGAAAGAAATTAAGTGCTAACGAAGCATCGCTAAAATATTTTCTGCTTGGAGCTTTTGCAACAGGATTTATAGTCTATGGAATTGCTTTAATTTATGGTTCAGCTCAAACTACTTCGCTTGAAGTAATAACTTTAAAGTTTAGCAATCTTTCAACCAATTTATTATTCATAGTTGGCGTACTTTTATTCTTAGTCGGTTTTTCTTTTAAGATTGCCGCTTTCCCATTTCACATGTGGGTACCCGATGTTTATCAGGGTTCACCTACAACAATTGCAGGATTATTTTCAACAGGCGGAAAGGCAGCGGCTTTCAGTTCTATCATCATTACTTTAATTGCAATATTTAGCAATTCGGTGCAAAATGTTTTCGCTCCTTATTTATCAGTGATTGCAACTTTGTCAATGCTCTTCGGAAGCATCGTCGCAATTGCTCAGGAAGATATTAAACGAATGCTGGCTTATTCTTCGATTGCTCATGCGGGTTATTTGACAATTGGACTCGCAGCCGGAAATCAAGATGGAGTTGCGGGAATTATTTTCTATCTCGCTGCCTATACTTTTATGAATCTTGGCGCCTTTGGAATTGTTGCTATGATTGAAGGTGAAGAGGAATCAAATCTAACCATATCATCTTATGCTGGCTTATCCTCAAGAAAACCTTTGCTTGCGGCTTTACTAGCGTTGTTCATGTTTTCGTTAGCAGGAATCCCTCCTTTTGCCGGATTCTTTGGTAAGTATTATGTTTTCATAGCTGCAATAAAATCTGACTTAACCTGGTTAGCAATAATTGGAGTTTTTTCAAGTGCGATTAGTGCCTACTTTTACTTAAGGATTGTTGTACTGATGTATTTCAAAGAATCAACTTCAGAATTGACATTGTTTGAAAGCAGAACAGGTTTGCTTGCAGTAATTATATCTTCAATACTAGTTATTCTCTTAGGAATTTTTCCAGGAAGTGTTTTACAATTGATAACGTCTTTTATTTAATGAACAGTTCTAAATATAATCTTTTATTAAATAGAATACTGATAAACGCTGATCCACTTCAACCAAAGGTGATATAAGAGGCAGAAATGTTAAGCAAATCTCATCTGGTCAGTTTCGAAGTTTTTAGAAGTCCCAAAATTATTTTTAATTTATTTTTTATCTGGTTTTAAAATGATACCGCTTTATTTGACAAAGGTTATTCGTGAAATTGATAATTATGCAAAAAAAAATCTCCAGGTACCAGGCATAATTTTAATGGAGAATGCTTCCCTAGAAGTTTTTAGAATTGCTGTCGAAGAGTTTAAGTTAAATTCATCAATAAAGATTGGAGTAATTTGCGGAAGAGGAAATAATGGGGGTGATGGGTTCGCAACTGCGCGGCATTTTGTTAATCATGGTTATAATGTTACAGTTCTTCATCTTTTTAATGATTCTGAAATGACTGAAAATTGTAGAATAAATTATACAATTCTGAAGAAAACCCTTGTAAAAATTAAAGATTCAAAAATTATAAAATTCAATTCATTAAAAGATTTATCTTATATTACTAAATGTGATTTAATAATTGATGCAATGCTTGGAAGTGGTGTTGAAGGTGATTTAAGAGAACCCTATAAATCAATTGTAAATAAAATAAATAGAGTAAAAAATCTAAAGTTTTCTATAGATATTCCAACTGGTCTTGATGCTGATAAAGGATATTCAAAGTTATTACTGCACCCTGACCTGACAATAACTCTTGGTGAGCTAAAACCAGGGTTGTTTTTTGGCGATGGCTATGCTTTTGCTGGTAAAGTGCGAAAGGGGAATATTGGGATCAGTCCATCATTTTATCCTAATGAAATAGCGAAAGAATTTTTAATTGAATCAAACGATGTCCTTGGTTTACTTCCCCAAAAAGCAAAAACAATTCACAAATATTCGGCGGGAAAAGTTTTAACAATTGCAGGTTCGGGAAAATATCCTGGAGCTGCAGTCCTAACCGCTAAATCAAGCTTAAAAGTCGGAGCGGGAGCATCAGTCCTTTGTTTTCCAAAATCAGTTCGGAGTTTCGTCCATAAAAATTTATCTGAAGTAGTTCTGAAAGAATATGAAGGTGATGGTAAGGAATTCTTTCAAAGGAATAATCTTAAAGAACTTGTTAACAAATTAAAATGGGCTGATGTTGTTGCTTTGGGTCCAGGATTGGGCAGAGAAGAGGAAACTCAATCAGCAGTTAATAAATTATTGCAGGAAAGAAAATTCCGAAAAATTGTAATTGATGCCGATGGAATATTTGCTCTCAGCGGTAGAAAGTATAAAAAAATCAATCTAAGAGATTTTATTCTCACTCCTCATCAAGGTGAATTTTGTTCTCTTATTGGCATTCAACTTGAAGATTTACGGAGAGATATTCTGAAATATGGGCGAAAATTTGTTAGGGATACCAGTGCATATTTAGTATTAAAAGGTGCACCAACAATAATTTTTCTTCCTGAAGGAAAAGTACTGATAAACACTGTTGGAAATCCAGGAATGGCTAAATTTGGTACTGGAGATGTTTTAACCGGCGTATTAGCTGGTCTTCTGAGTCAGATTAAGGATACAGAAAAAGCATTGACAGCCGGAGTTTATATTCATAGTTTAGCCGCCGATCTTTTAGTTGATAAATATACTGAGCTTGGTTTTACAGCCACGGACTTAATGAACAATATTCCATCAGCTATCAGATTTATCAGGAATTCGATTGTTTAATTATTTAGAAAGACACAAAATTTTGCTTGTTTATTTGCCGTTGATATTTTATTGGATAATTTTATTTACACTAACTACGTTACCAACTCATTCTGTTCCTTCAGTCGGAGTGAATGACAAAGTTGAACATTTGTTGGCTTATTTTGGATTATCATTTCTTCTGTACTTGACTTTGCTCTTTCAAAAAAAGTCTATCATACTAAAGAATTATGCCGTACTTTTTACTTTTTTAGCTGTGTTCGCTTACGGGATAATGGATGAAGTACATCAGCTTCTAATTCCAGGCAGAAGCTGTGAACTGCTGGATTTTCTAGCCGATATGTTTGGGGGTGTAGTTGGAATTGTAGTTCTTAAAATCTTAATTAAGTTTTATAAGTATCAAGAACAAACGGCATCTTAAAGAAAATTGCACGGGCTATTCTTTCGAGGGAACTATTTTTGATTAAGATAGTTGAAAAAGTATCAGTTTTCATATTTGACAAAAAAACAATCATTTATTAAGTTGGGCATCAAGAAATTGCTCAAAGGAGAATAGATGGCACTCTTAAAAAATCCAAAAGCAGATCTTCGAAGACAATATTCAAGAATCTTCGAAGTCAGTTTAATTCTTTCACTGGCTTTTTTGATCATCGCATTTAAATTTTTTCCGGATGTGACAGCCAAGAAAATGAAAGTTGAAGGACCCCAGGAACTTTTTACTGTTGAAGATATTCAACATACTAAGCAGGAAAATCGTCCGCCACCGCCACCAAAACCTCCAATTCCGATTGAGGCACCATCGGATGATGTTTTGGAAGATGTGGAAATAGGTTCAACTGAAATTGACATTAACGAGCAAGTGGAAGCGCCTCCTCCTCCAAAAGAAGATAAAAAAATTATTGAAGAAGAACCAACTTATTTTGTAGCAGTTGAAGAAATGCCTGAGCCAATTGGCGGTATTCAAGCTATTCAAAGTAAAATAGTTTATCCTGAAATTGCCAAGAGAGCCGGTGTAGAAGGAAAAGTTTATGTTTTAGCATTTGTCAATGAACAAGGTATTGTTACTAAAGCGGAAATTATTAAAGGTTTAGGTGCCGGTTTAGATGAAGCCGCCTTAGGTGCAGTTAAACAAACTAAATTCAAACCCGGTAAACAAAGAGGAAAACCGGTAAAAGTTCAGGTTTCAATTCCGATCGTATTCAAGCTTCAATAATATTTTGGGGCTGTTCTAAGATGCAATTTATTTTCTGAATTTTAGACCAGCCCATTTTCATACCTAATCTGTTTTCAAATAATAATTCTTTTTAAATCTATTGTGTTAATCCTGGCAAAATACGACTACTGTTCCGCGGCAAAGAGCGAGAACGATATTCTACTATCCCGTCCGCCGAAGCGGAATGCCAAGGCGGATTAAAAATATCTAAAGATTCTCAGCAAATTTTTCTTTCTTAGTCTAATTTGTGACTATGATTGTTGTTAGGGAAAGCTGATTTTTCTAACTTTGAACGTAAGTTAATTGTTAAAAGAATTCATCTTGCAACTTCTGCAGTTAACTTTCAGCTTAAAATTATTATGATAGTACTAATTTCTGATTGAATTGTTTTAATGAAAAATAAGTCTCTAACATTAGGAAATACAGTATCACTTTCTCTTATCATAATAGCGAATCTTTTTTTTCTGCTTTACTTGAAATATTCCAGCCATGACTTATCGTTTACGGATTTCAGCATATACAAAATTGGAAATCTAATTAACACAGCCATTTCTTTTCTAGTCATTCTCGGACTTTTCATTCTATTTTTTCAAAAGTCTAATGTTCCTCTAAGCATTATTTATCTCTTAACCGGGCTGTTGAATTTATTTTTGCTAATGGTAGTTCTCATAAATTTCTTACATATCCCTCCTCGGGAATATTATCTATTGAGCTTATCATTCACGCAAGTATTAATAATTATTGCCTTCAGTTTATTCCAGTTCACTCAGCTATTTTTTATGATGATGATCTGGTTTAAAATTCTGAAGATTGAAAAACTCATTTACTTACGAGCACTGGTGAATAGCATTTTTATAGCAATGGGATTGTTAATTTTTACTTTGGTTTTTATAAACACAAAATCCATCACACCGATAAGTGCAGCATTAGGACGCGACAAACCAAGTATTGCTGTTGTATTGGGCGCCGCAGTTTGGTCGGATAATAAACCAAGCCCTAGTTTAGCTTTTAGGGTTGAGAAAGCAGCCGAGCTATTTAACGATGGAATTGTAAATAAAATTCAATTAACAGGTGGAAATGCACCGGGAGAATTAAGTGAGGCAGAAGTGTCTCTTAATCACATTTTAAAACAGGGCATTAATAGAGATAATGTCTGGATTGAAAAAAATACTACATCAACCATTGAACAGGTTAGATTCATTAAGAAAGTGTTAATCCAAAAAAAACAGTTTAACTCGGTAGTAATCGTTTCAGATATTTATCATCTGCAAAGAGTTAAAGAAATTTGTAAATTTTACAACGTAAAAGCTGACGTGGCTGCATCAAATTTAAATTTGAAAACTGATAAAATAATCTTTTATCAGTTAAGGGAGTGTATAGCTCTAATTCTATTTTGGCTTTTCGCATTGTAGCTGATGCTAACAGAAATATTTTAGGATTATTAAAACATGTCGCAAATTTATAGACGAAGAATTATTAGAGAAAAGGTGTTACAGCTTTTGTATGCCTTTGAGATGAACCCTGCAAATAAAGATGCAATGATAAAGGAAATCCTTTCTGATGTTGAAGACGCAGCAGATAAAGAATTTGCTAATAATCTTATTAACCAGGTTATCATAAATGAAAATGATCTTGACGAACTGATAAAATCTAAAGTTGATAACTGGGATTTAAGCCGAATTGCGTTGATTGACAGAATACTACTAAGAATTGGAATTTGTGAAATGCTTTTTTTCCCGGATATTCCTCCTAAAGTATCCATCAATGAATCCATTGAAATTGCTAAAGATTACAGCACTTCAAGCAGCGGTAAATTTATTAATGGAATTCTCGATGCAATTCTTGCAGACTTAAAAAAGGATAATAAGCTGAATAAAAAGGGGAGAGGTCTGCAGGAAGAATCACTTCCAAAATCCGCAGCAAGAAAATAATTCTATGAAAAATAAAAGCAAAATCTTCGTATGGACTTTATTTGATTTTGCTAACACTTCTTTTTCCATAGTTGTTGTAACATTTGTTTACGCAGTTTATTTTAAAAAAACTGTTGCCCAAAATTTACCTATAGGAGATCTTTATTGGAGCATCAGTACAAGCATTGCAATGATAATCACCGCAATAATTTCTCCCATACTTGGAGCCATTGCAGATTACTCCACAGGCAAAAAGCGATTCCTATTATTTTTTACTCTCCTTTGTATAGTTGCTACGTCATTGCTTTATTTTGTGGGAGAAGGAATGATCTTTTGGGGAGTATTTTTATTTGTCATTGCAAACATTGGTTTTGAAGCTGGTCTGGTTTTTTATGATTCTTTTCTTCCGGAAATAACTCGACCCAAAAACTTTGGTCGTGTAAGCGGTTATGGATTTGCAATGGGTTATTTAGGTTCTTTGGCAACTTTAGCGATCATTTATCCGGTTATTCAGAACGGACTTACACACGAAACCTTCCCGATTACATCACTATTCTTTTTAATATTTTCTCTGCCAATTTTCTTTTTCTTAAAAGAGAAGAGAAATATTGTAGAAAGGAAAGAATCCTATGTTAAAATTGGATTATCAAGGGTTTGGTCAACTTTAGCTCATTTGAAATATTACAAAAACTTAGTTCTATTTCTTCTGGCTTATTTCTTTTACATAGAAGGAGTTAATACTGTAATATTTTTTTCGGGAAATTATGCCAGCACAACTTTAGGATTTAGCACTCAAGAGCTTATCATATTTTTTCTGACTGTGCAAACCACCGCCATTTTCGGTTCTATCCTGCTCGGAATTCTTGCCGATTCTATTGGTCAAAAAAGAACGATCATGATTGCACTTTTTCTCTGGCTGATTACAATCACATTGGCGTATTTTATTTCAGACAAAACAGGATTTTATGTGGTGGGGCTTTTGGCTGGAGCAGCCATGGGTTCAAGTCAGTCAACAAGCAGAAGTTTGATGTCTAAACTTACACCACCTGAAAAGAAAACTGAATTTTTTGGATTCTACTCGTTTTTTGGAAAGAGTTCGGCAGTGGTTGGACCATTGGTTTTTGGATTGGTAAGTTATATTACAAAAAGTCAGAGACTTGCAATTATTTCAATTGGATTTTTTTTCATAATTGGATTGTTAATCCTAACCAAAGTTCAAGATCCAAAAGACTTGGAAACCATTTAAGATTTTCCTATTAAATAAATAGGTTTACCTATCATTTTTTTTAAATCCCAATCAAAATCAGTATCCCTTGGAAAAGCCCTCACCGTGCACGCTGTATAATTACAATATTTGCAAAGTTCATTAACACAAAAATCAAAATGAATTTTTAGTTGTGATCCTTCGAACTCATTTTGGAAAAATTCTTCAATCTCGTTTTCTTCTTTATGACTTTTTTGAATAGTAAAGTAATAGGGAAGAATTAAATGAAAATCTAAAAATATTCTGTCGCCCGACTGCCAATATCTCAGCTCGTGAATATCTATCCAATAATCTTTTTTATTTTTTTTAAGCACGCGTGCAATTTTATTCAATACATCTTGATTTGCCTCATTCATTAAACCGCCAACAGATTCTCTAATCAGCTTATAACCCGTAAAGATAATATTTAATGCTACTGCGATTGCGAAAATTGGATCGAGAATTTTATAGCCTGTGAATAGTACAAGTAAAACTCCAACGATAACGCCCGCACTTGTATAAGAGTCCGTTAGCACATGCTTTCCGTCAGCAATCAATGTAATTGAATTAGTTTTCTTTCCGATTTGAACCAAGTAAAAACCTAAAAACATATTTATTAATGCTGCAAAAAATATGATGATAGCTCCGGTGTCTAACTTATCAAGTTCAGGACCTTTTATTATATCAGATACAGCCGAATAAATTATCACAACAGCCGCAGTAAAAATCAAAAAACCCTCAACACCGGCGGAAAAATATTCAACTTTATTATGACCATAAGGATGTGATTCATCTGGCGGTTTGTTGCTCAAGATTATGCTGAACAATGCCATTCCGGTAGCTAAAATATGGACGATGGATTCAGCAGCATCTGAAAATATGGCTGCTGACCCGGTTAGAAGGTAAGCTCCAATTTTTGCAATGAACATTGAAAAACCAATCATCAAGGATAACAATGCAGTTTTTCTTTTCAAAGTATAATTTATTGTACTCAAGCAGATACTCTGTTTTTATTTTTATACGTTAAATTAAATAATTCTTTCAGGTGAACTCATATTTTACTCAATTAAATTTTTACGTTGCTGTCATGCTCGGCATAGCTTCTCTGATGCTGCTTTAAGCACTTCGTCTTTTTTTGCAAAACATATTCGTATTACCTTTTCCTTACTTCCTTCGGCGTAAAATGGTGAAAGGGGAATTACGGCAACTCCAATTTCTTTTGTAAGATATTCGGAAAAATCTCTATCATTCAAATTAGAAATTGAGGAGTAATCCAATAATTGAAAGTATGTACCACTTGCCGGTTTAAATTTGAAATTCGATTTTCTAAGAAGCGATGTCATCAAATCTCTCTTCTGCTGATAGAATTTACTTAAGCCAAGATACAATGCTTCTTTTTCCATTATGTCTGCATACGCATGCTGAATTGGAGTGTTGACTGCAAACACAATAAATTGATGAACCTTCTTGAATTCCTTTATAAGTTTTTCCGGAGCAACGCAATATCCAACTTTCCATCCGGTTGTGTGATAGGTTTTTCCGAAAGAACTGATAACGAATGTCCTTTCGATTAATTCGGGTGATTCAGAAAAACTGAAATGTTTTTTACCATCGAAAATTATATGCTCATAAACTTCATCACTGATGAGATAAATATTTTTGTTTCGAATTATCTTTTCCAGTATTGTTAAATCATTTTGGCTCAGCACACTTCCGGTAGGATTGTGAGGTGAATTAATAATGATAAGTTTTGTTTTTACAGATATAGATTTTTCTACCTTATCCCAATCAATAGAATAATCTTTTGGAGATAATGAGATGTAAATGGGAACTCCGCCATTAATTAACACTGATGGAGCATACGAATCGTATGCCGGTTCTAA
>DAIMIJ010000043.1:0-12831 GCA_036722835.1 Ignavibacteriaceae bacterium
TCTGTAAATATTCAATCCTTTTCGGGATGTTCTAATTTTAGTGCGGAAAACAGGATAATAATTTATTCGTCACTTAAAATTAATATCCGAAAGTCCGCTTGATCTTCTTCCAGACCCCACTGCTAACCATATTGTTAGCATTTGCAATAATAGTTTTGATGAGAGGCAGAATATCCCGATCACCTGCCCAATTTCTCTGTATAATTTTTGGATCAACTTCATTGAGAATGTCGTTGAGTACATAAGCTGTAAGCGCAATATCATCAAGATAGCCGATAGGTCCTAATAGCATTTCAGGCAGGAAGTCTAATGGTGAAATAAAGTAAGCAATTATTCCCGCAAGCTTTACTTTTTTACTTGCAGGTACATCGGGATCAAGAGTTAACTTGGTTAGCAAATGGAAGAGATCAGGGGCAAGTAAAATATATTCTGCCCATCTATTGTCGGTTGTTTTCTTTTCATCCAGCCATTTTTTAATGTCAGCTCTAAGTTTTTGATAGAAATCTTTTTTCTGCTCGTCCATAGGTCGTCCTTTCGAAATCCCTCTGAGTTATTGAGATTCAATGCAAAATTATGAAATGTGAATTAAATTCACACTTAAATAATTAGTGGATTATAAAACCTAATCCTCATGGGTTTTGTAATCGTTGCAACTGAAAATGCTTCAAATAGATTCACAAATTGAAAGTGAGGCAAGTTTTAATTTGGTTATGAGAATCGAGAACTGGATCGTAATCTAAACCAATGGCATAGTTTCTGTTTATATATTGAATGTGGACAGATAATGTTCATAAAATAATTCAATTTAGCAGAGATTTTACTAATACAGGAGTCGCTAATGGATGAAGTATTACAACAAATAATGAAGACAATCGAGCGAGAATTTAAAGATGCGTTGAACGATGGATTACTTGATTCAGCTTCAGTGGCAAATAAAATTTGGGATATCCTAATTGATAAAGAAGCGATTAAAGTCGTAGTTCCTGAACCGGCTTACGGCTGCTTCGAAAATTTTGAAGAATAGTTTGTAAATTCCAAATTACAAGCGCCAATTACCAAATAATAACCAATAAAAAAATTTCAATGTTCATGGTTGAGTTTTGTGATAGTGAAATTTATTTGGTCCGCCACAGGCGGATTGTTTTTTGATAATTGGAATTTCTTAACACGTCTCCTTCACCAAACATTATTCTCCTAACAACCCTTTTCTAATCGTTCGCTCAACTGCTTGTTTAAAATTAGCAAGGTTTACCGGTTTCTGAAAGATGTAATCAATTCCCAATAATCCGTAATCATGAATAGCAGTTCTATCAATATCACCACTAAGAATAATAATCGGAGGTTTGGACTTAACTTCAAGCTTTTGAATTTCCTGAACGAACCGGATGCCATTCATTTCCGGCATGTTATGATCGGTTATAACTAAAGCCGGCGGTGACTTAATAATTATTTCCATCGCTTCTTTTCCATTCGAGGCAACTTCAACGTTATAATCAGGGGTAATATTTTTTAGGATTTTTGAATAAAGCAGTCGATCGGTTTTATTATCATCCACCAAAAGAATTACAGCTGAAGCAATTGGTAAAGTGAATTTGAAATTGGAACCTTTTCCCGGTTCACTTTCAACCCAAATTGATCCGCCATGTTTTTGTATGATATCATTTACGATGTTTAAACCCATTCCGCTTCCTTTTTCACCCGATGTACCTTCTTTTGTAAATTTACTGTCAACTGAAAAAAGCTTTTTAACGTCGGCGGCTTTTATTCCAACACCGGTATCCTGAATTGAGAATTCCAAAAATCTTAACCGCTCAGAAGGTCTAACCGAAATGGATATTGTTCCGTTGGAATTTGTAAACTTAATCGCATTTGAAATTAAATTATTAAAAACCTGGGAGATTAAATTCTCATCAACAAAAATTTGAATTTCCTTTGATACGGTTGACCTTAACGTTATTTTTTTTCTTAATGCAGCGCCAGCCAATGAATTAATAGAATTTTCAATAATTGAATAAACATAAGTTTTCTCGGGTTCAAATTGAATTCGACCCGACTGCAATCTATTCCAATCCAGTAATGAATTTACAAGCGACAGCATCGAGTTAGAAGATTCCCGAATAAAATTAATATATTCTTTACGTTCTTTATCTGTTAATGAATCATCGTTCAGTAAAAGTTCGGTAAATCCTAAAATAGAGCTGAATGGTGTACGTAAATCATGTGAAACAATTGATAAAAATCTATCCTTTGTTTCATTCAGCTTTATAAGATTTTCCTTAGACTTCTTTAAATCTTCTTCTACTTTTTTCCGAATGCTTATATCACTGACAATTCCATACAATTTTTTAACTACTCCGGAATCATCGCGGATGAGATTTATTTTATTTCTTACCCAAACAATATTCCCATACTTATTAATAATTCTAAATTCAATTTCTGTTGAATTTTTAATACGGCTTTTCAGAATATCTTTTATTTTTTGCTTAACGAAATGAAGGTCATCCGGGTGAATAATTTTGAAAAACATCCTTTGATCTCTAATCAGATCAGATTGTGAATAACCGGTAATTTTCTGAACGCTGGCGGTATAAAAAATTGGTCTAAGCTTATCTTTAATTTTGGCATAGGTGAAAAAGAAATCATCTATGTTCTCAACTAAACTTCTGTACTTTTCTTCAGATTCACGAAGAGCTTGCTGGGATCTTTTCCTTTCCGAAATATCACGAGTTAAGTAAACGAGATAATTTTCCCCATCTAATTCAAATTCCGATACGGAAGTTGAGAAAAACATATTTGTTCCATCTTCACGTTTACCAAGAAATTCAAATCTATCGGGGGCATCCATTTTTCTTCGGATAAGATGAAGATACTCGGAAATTCTTTTTACATCTTCATCGGCAACCATTTCTACGAAAGACTTTCCTATCAAATCTTCTTTTCTATTGTAGCCGAAAATTTTCGCGAATGAATCATTTACAAGAATAATCTTGTTGTCTTTTTCGATCGCTATTCCATCATTTGCAGATTTTACGATTGATGATAGAATTTTGAATTCATTACTAATTTCCTTGACTGAAGTGACATCTTGGAAATAACCGCTGTAAATTTCCTTGCCGCTTGAATCTATAATCTTCTGTAAAAATCCCGAAAGAAAAATTTTTCTTTTGTTCTTTAATAAGAATGGAATTTCTAATTGCTTATGAGTTTCGGATACCTGAAATAATTTTTCTAATGAAGTATGCAAGAAAAATTCCGGATCAATCAGTTCTTCTAATTGTTTTTGAGTTATTTCTTCTTCTTTAATTTCAATGAGATCGAGAAATGCTTTGTTAGCATAAATCAAATTGCCGTTTAAGTCGACGTTGAAAATTATATTTCCCGAATGTTGGATGATATCGCTAAACCTTTTCTCAGCAATTTTTATTTTGTTTTCAAGCTGTATTTTTTCTGCGATGCTTTGACATGAGATAACAATGTATGGCTCTTCATTTTCAACCAAATTAAATGATGCGCTTAATGTTTCTTCTTTTCCAGATAGATTGATAATCTTAAAAATACTTTCGGTTTGTTTTGATTCTGCCAATTGCTTTTTGATGTCCTCGAAATAGTTTGGCTCAGTAATTCCAATCAAACGAACAAAAAATTTATCTTTCGCTTGAGTTTCCGAATATCCGAAAAGATCTTGTGAAGCTTTATTCCAGTAGATAATCTTTCCCTTCATATCTACTGCGAAAATTGGCATTATAGTGTTTTCGAGATAAGTCTTAGTTTTAGATATTTCTTGAATTTTAAGTTCGAGAGCTTTTTGTGCTTTAATGAAATTACGGATATCATTAAAACGGAAAAACAATAATTTTATTTTCTTATCATCATCTAAGATAGGTTCAATTTCACATTCGTAGTCGTAAGGACGATTATTAATGAACAATATTAAATTGAATTTTTGTAAGCTTGGGTTTTCTCTTACTAAACTGATCTTGTTTTTTATTAAGATGTTAGCTTCCTGGGAGAATAGGTTGTTGATATTGTTTTGTTCGAAAGGAGAGATTCTCGATAAGAATTTCTTCGATTTCTTCCCGAAAGAAAATTTAATATTGCCTTCTTTGTCAGTGATTAATAAAAGATCTAAAGAAGAATTTAATATCTCTTTCCATTGAGGTTCAATATTTTTTAATGAATCATCTTCCTCTTTACTAATTTTAATATCTTGCAATAGTAAAATCCCACCATCGAATTTGTCCTCCTTAAAAAGAGGAATGGCTTTAACGAGAATAATAATTTTTCGTAAGCTGAAAGTTTTTAATCCTTCAATCTCCTTTTCAAATGAATATCCTTCACGAAGCTTTTGAAAATATTCTACAAGAGGGTTGTCGCAGAACAAATTTTCTTCGAAAATATTTATTGTGGTCGACGGATTAATTTCTATTTTATGGTATACACAAAATTCGAGGAAATTGTTATTCAAATAAGTTATCCTGCCTTCGGAATTAAATGTTAAAATTCCCAAAGGAACAGATTCAATTAGTCTTAAGAAAAAACCATTGGAATTTTCCTGTAACATATAGTGTTTTGAATTCATCATTTGTTTATTTTGAATAGTGACCCTCTAAGGTATTATAATCTAATCAATAATAATGCTACAATACTATTTGAGCTAACGAATTAGATTAAAAAAGAAAGAAAAGTCAAATTCTTTCGATAGCAACATGCAACCTAATGTAAAACAATCACTTACAAGCCATGTAAATTTTAGGATTTTAGTCTAATTTGAGACTATAAGCTTTACGCGACTTTCCTTTATTGAAAAACCTGAAAAGTATTGTCTCATTGTGATGATCCGTTTTAATAATAAATCACCATCCATCTTATTGAAATTAACGAGCTGTATTTCAGATGTGAATCAAAATTTTCATTGGATAATGTGTTTGAAAATAATAGATATTTTAAAAGATAATTATTACACAAATCTTCCTTTCGATATTCAGCTCACTCAAAAATTTTAAACTTAACACATTTACTTTGATGTACATAGAGCATAATACAATTCGACAATAAATTTATTAAATTTAATCAACCAATAATCATCAATTTGAATTTTGATTAAGAGAATATTTCAAAAAATTGGCGCTGCCACTTTAAGCTTTTTTGAGGAAATTGGACAGGTGTCAAAACTTTTTTGGGGAATTGTGAAAAGTTTTACCTGGATACCCAAGAGCAGGCGATTAATTCTTTATCAGATGGAACATATTGGCGTAAACTCACTTCCACTTGTTATTATCATTGCTGTTTTTACCGGAGCAGTTGCAGCTTGGCAAGCGGCTTATCAATTAAAGGGGATAGCACCCCTATCATTTTTAGGAGCTGCAACAAGCAGAGCGATTATAACTGAACTTGGTCCCGTTCTTACTGGAATTGTAATTGCCGGAAGAGTAGGTGCTTCTATTGCTGCTGAGCTTGGTACAATGAAAGTCACGGAACAAATAGATGCACTTGAAACCATGGCAATAAATCCGGTTCGCTATCTGGCAATGCCAAGATTTCTCGCTTCAATTCTAATGATGCCTCTTCTTGTTATTTTTGCAAATTTTATTGCTGTATTTGGTGCATACATAGTTTCAAATTATTTTCTTGGGATTTCCTTTGCAGTATTTTTTAAATCGGTTAGAAGATTTTTTGAGATATCCGATCTTTTTTCTGGTTTGCTCAAGACAATATTTTTTGGTGGAGTGACAGCTCTTCTTGGATGCCATATTGGCTTCAGAACTGAAGGTGGTGCAGAAGGTGTTGGACTTTCTACAATTAGATCATTCGTTCTTTCGGCCGCACTAATCTTAATTTTGGATTATGTTCTTTGGATGCTTTTATTCTAATATTCACAGTAATTTTTTTTATTGTAGGATCCATACACTGAATTTTGAATTGTTTTCATGTCTCATTTTTGGAATGTCAATAATAAGTAATTGTTAGAAGAGTATCTTTTGTTAAGTAACCACTTCTATTGGTTTAATAAGAATTACAGGAAGTCATTATTTAACTGTTTCTAATAATCTATTAAAAAGTAATTGCTTAAATAAAAAAAATATATTATATTTGATCAGCGATTCATTAAGTTCTACCCCCCCTTAATGAGTCTTCCCCATGCCCGGTAGCCCTCCACCGGGCACTTTTATTTTAAATTTTCAATAATTTTCTGTAAATATCGGTTGTTATTAATTACAAAAAATCTGATAGAGGTCTAAAATGGAAAAAATAGCATATCAATTAAAAGAAAGCAAAGAGAAGGTAAATCTTCCAGTAAATTTAGGTTTTGGCCAAATATTTACAGATCATATTTTTGAAATGGATTATAATAGTGATCAGGGCTGGTATGATCCCAGAATAAAACCTCTCGAACAATTATCCCTTCATCCTGCAACTATGTTTATTCATTATGGGCAAACTGTTTTTGAGGGTCTTAAAGCTTTTAAAACTAAAGATGAAAATGTAGTTATATTCAGACCTGATAGACATCTTCAAAGACTTAATAATTCGTCCAGGAAATTATGTATTCCTGAAATTGATATTAATTTTGTTCTCTCAGCTTTGAAAGAACTAGTTTGGATTGATAGAGAATGGATTCCCACAAAGAAAGGTGAATCATTATATATTCGACCATTTATTTACGGTTCAGATCCATTCTTGGGAGTCAAACCGTCATCAAGTTATAAATTAATTATTTTATTATCTCCGGTGGGAGCTTACTATCCAGAAGGTTTTAAACCTGTAAAAATATTAGCAACTAGTGAATTTGTTCGAGCCGTAAGAAAAGGAATTGGTGAATGTAAAACTCCGGGTAATTATGCCGCCAGCTTATTTGCAACTGAATATGCAAGGCGTCAAGGATTTACTCAAGTGCTTTGGATGGATGGTGTAGAGCAAAAATATATTGAAGAAGTCGGAACCATGAATATTTTTATCCAGTTCAAAAATGAAGTTGCTACTCCCAAGTTGACCGGAGGCATCTTACCGGGAATTACACGCGAATCAGTGCTTCAAATTCTGAAGGATTGGGAAATAAAAGTAACTGAAAGATTAATCCCTATGGAAGAAGTGATATCTGAATATAAAAAGGGAAATGTTCTTAGTGTGTTTGGCACCGGAACTGCTGCAATTATTTCTGAAGTTGGATTGCTAAAATACAAAGATATTGAGATGAAGTTTGATAACAAGCAATCAAGTAATCTTGCACTTAAACTTTTTGATAAATTAACTTCAATTCACTATGGTCTTTCCGAAGATAAGTATAATTGGCTTACGCATGTTACAAAAAAAGAAGTTGAAGTTGCATGAGGGTTCTTAAAGCTTTAGTTCTAATTTTTGTTTTTAGCTGCGGCGTTTTATTCTCACAAAATACACAAAGACCTAAGAACATTATTATCCTAATTGGAGATGGAATGGGCGCTAATTATGTTAGCGCCGCTGTCTTAAACTTACCAAACGATCCTTTTAGGAAATTCACTTCGGTTGGATTTTCGATTACCTGTGCCGCTGATAGGTTAATTACCGATTCTGGAGCATCGGCAACCGCCATTGCAACAGGGTATCCCACAAATTACCGCGTCGTTGGCGTTGATACACTTGGGAATCGGCTCACCTCGATTTTTGAGATTGCAGAAAGATTAAATTTATCTACTGGTATAGTTGTAACTTGTTCAATTACAGATGCGACACCTGCCTCATTTGTTGCTCACGTGATTAGCAGAAAAGAAGAAACTGCGATTGCAAACCAATTTCTTGAAAATGATATTGATGTGGTGATTGGTGGCGGGGCAAAATATTTTCATGAAGCTGAAGCATCAAGTTCAATCGTAAATGGTTTTGATATATTGTTGAGCCATGGTTACGATATTTATAGAAATGCTGATGAACTTCTCACCAGTCAACCTAATAATAAATTTTATGCACTTCTGGGAGAAGAACACTTAAAAAGGACTAAAGATAGAAATTATTCATTGGCTGATCTTACCAACAAAGCATTGCCTGTTCTATCACAAAATGAAAATGGTTTTATCTTGATGATTGAAGGATCTCAGATAGACTGGGGTGGTCATGAAAATAATCAAGATTATATAATGTCAGAATTGAAAGATTTCTGCGGAGCAATTGATGTTGCATTAGATTTTGCGGAACAAAATGGTAATACTTTAGTTGTTGTTACTGCCGATCATGAAACGGGGGGCATGTCAATAAATGATGGTAAACCTGACGGTTCTAATATAACTTTGAAATTCACCACGACTGGGCATTCAGCAGAAATGGTTGGTGTATTTGCTAAAGGTCCTGGTGAGGAATTATTCAGAGGCGTTTATGACAATTATATGATAGGCAGAAATTTATTTCGACTTATAAATCCGGATTTTCAATTCTGATATCGTAATCCTCAGCTAATATTTTTAAATTGAACTTACAAGTGAAAGAAGACTTACTTAAAACAATTAACAATCAGTTAGATAGAGCATACCAACTCGGACAATCATTCTACTAATTCAAAAGAGACATCCATATCTATTTAAGTTTGGCTGATATTAACTACAAGGAAGAAAATTTGGAGTTAGTGTATAATACTTTTCTCTTTCTCAAATATTCAGCGGGAAATTACAAAACAAATATTGCAGTAGTTGATGAATTCCCTTATTGGCAGTACGATACATTTGGGGGGTTATGCAAATCAGAACTTTGCAGATCATTAGATGAAAAAGTTTTTTTGTCCGATGACCAATTCTGGACTAAATTTTATCCACCCAATCATCCAGGCTGCGGGGCCAGTATAAATCCAGTGACCATAGAACAATTTAAAAACAAGAATTTACAGTTGGCTGACTCTTCAAATATCATTCATCCTTATCCGGAATGGGCATTCAATCCGGTAACGACGGATTGGAGAAAATTTTTTAATAAATTCATTGTCAACTCACTCAAATTAAATGGAGAAAAAAATGGCTCGACGTAAAAAAGGAAACCTTCATTTGATATTGGCAAGACAAATCGTGCGACAACAGCTAAACCTTCCAGGGCCAGTGCAGTTAGATCCAAGAGAAGAGATAATATATGAAATTTATACTTGCTTGGATAATAAAATAAAAACTGGGCAGCCATTTGCAATATTTAACAGAGAGATTAATACTTATCTGTTTGCAAAGGGAGTACAAATCAATAAAGAAAAGCTGGAGTCGCTTTACCACATCTATTCTTTTCTTTTTAATGAAGCACAACACTACCTATTTAATCTTAAATCAACGGAAATTTTTTCTTATTGGCAATATCATACTTATGGAGGTTTGTGCAAATCAGAATTTTGCAAATCTTTAGACGGAAAAATATTTTTGTTCAATAATAAGCTTTGGGATATAATTTACCCTCCCAATCATCCCGAGTGCAAAGCCACAGTAAGATTATTATCGAAAGACCAATTTGAAAATAATAATCTTACTCTGACCGATGCAGATTACATTGCACATCCTCATCCGGATTGGGCAATAAATATTTTTAAGACGGATTGGAAAAATTTTTTTTATAAGTTTGCGAGTAAGACTTTAAGAATTTCCAAGAGGGCAAAATGAAAAAGATAATTTGTGTTCTCATCTCAGCAGCTTTTATAGTTGGTTGCTCAACCACACTCACATTACAAAACAGCATTCCATACGAAACGCAACAGCTTATAAAATCAGTTCAAACCAACTCGACTATTAATTATAAATACGTACCAAACCAGGCAGGAGAAGTTCTGCATACACGCAGAATGTACTCAATAAATAAATCTCTGGAAGGAATGCTAAAGGAGTTAATAGAGAGTAAATTTAATTCGGTTAGTGAATCTGCTACCACAGTATTATTGTAGAGTTGGAAAAAGTAAAAGCCGATGATGATGTTGGCGCATGGGATGTAACTCATAATTTAAATATCACAATGAAGGTAAGCTTACAAAGGGATGGAAAAAACTCTGGGCGAGATTTTAATTATTCAACCTCTTTTGTTCTAAAAGATTCGAACTATGAGAGAGAAGTGATTGAATCACTTCTTCTTAAATTCATAGTGGCAATCGATAAATTTATAGATACGGAATTTGAAGTGCAGTAAGAATTTAACCTCACCCTCCAAGCAATACAACTTTTCGGGTGAGGATGGTGTTTTATTGTAGACGATTTAAAATAATAAAGAGAATATTAAAAAATTTCGGAGGGAAAAAAGGAAAGAATCATTATTCTACCGTTATTTCTATTCTTATTCGGATGTGCTTCTACTGAAGAAATAACTCGGCTTGAAGAAAGAATTATTGCGCTTGAACAACAGTTAGATGAACTTGATGGGCGGATTATTAATAACGAAACAGCATTAAAAAAAATACACTCAGATTTATCGCAGATGAATCTTAAAGACATAGATATTAATTCTGATGAGCAAACCAATCCAACTACAACGAAAAAAGAAAATTCTGTAAATTTAAACCCTAGTAAATGCAAGGCAATTACGCAAGCAGGAACTCAGTGTAAAAGAACTGCAAAGGAAGGAAGCGATTATTGCTGGCAGCATCAGAATTATAGCAAATCAGTTACTAAAGAAGAATCATCGATCTATTCTAATGATAAAACGATCCATACAGGACCAAGAGGCGGACAGTACTATTACAATAGTAAAGGCAAGAAAGTTTATATTAAAAAGAAAAAATAATGGAAAACGATCAACAACCAAATAATCCACACGGTCAACAAGTTCAAAAAAATAAACATATCTTTTTATTTTGGATCATAATAATAGTCATCGGCGTTTTTGTTTATAAATATTTTACCGATGAACCGAAGAAATTAGAATATCATAAAATCCAAATAACAGCAGACGGAGATTGCGAAGCTTGGATCACATATATCAACGAAACTGGTGGTACTGAAATGATAAACGGAACACCATTGCCTTGGTCAAAATCATATAATTGTTATGGAGATTGTTTCATTTATATATCAGCTCAGGCACAAACCTATAGGTGTTCTATCATAGTAAAAATTTTCATAGATGGGAAAGAAGCGAAAAGCTCAAATTCGCACGGTGATTTTGTAATAGCTTCAGCAGATTATTCTTTAAGAGATTAGCTATGCTCATTAAATATTTAAGTAAATTTATAAAAGCATGAAAGAGTCACAGCCATCGAGGTAAAACGCTTATGCTATTTTCAGATGAGGTTTGAATCTGTTGAAGGACATAATAAATTAAAAAAGAAAAAATAGAGGAAGGCAAGAATGAAAATACTAACACTAGTTTTATTATTTGTCATAATAACACTAGCACAGACTAAGGATAGCCTATTAGCAGACATAACTGAAATTGCGAGCTTAAATTCTGATGAAATACAAACAATTCCAATTCTGAATGATGAATTTACTGATGTAACTGGTTATCAAACCGAATGGATGGAGTTAAATATAAATTTTGAAGAACTATTAGAAGCAAATATGCGATATTGCTTAGTATTTGATAAAAGTACTAGATCTTTTGCGATGTATTTTGCTTATACTGGAAGAGCATGGTCACAAATAGAACGTGCAATATTCAAATTTCGTGATATTTCAATAATTAAAACTTTAGAAATAGGGAAAAGAAAAATATTAGTAGTAGGTCTAAGACTCCGTCAATATTTTTCAACAGATTGGTTTAGTTTATCCGATTTTCTGTATCAATTTATAACGACTGGTTCAGTAATGATTAATTTTACAGGATTAAAGTGGAATTTGACAACGAATATAATACCACAAACCAATAAGATATTGTTAGCAAAATTTTATTTAAAAATGATGGCATTATGAAAATTTAAATTATTTACTAAGTGCTTTTATCCGCCTCGGCGGACCAAAACCGCGAACATATTATTTCGCTGAATAAATTTTTTCTTTTTAATTTCCCACTATAGTGCAAGCGGCGGGCAGTTTTTCAAATGCGACTCGTACTTATCTTTATGATAATATTCATCTTCAATCGTTATCGGTCCTTCCGGGATCTCAACCGGCAAATATGAGCCTATGCGCGTTTCGAAAACAATAATTCTCTAGTTACAATGACTATTAATCTTCATTTCAATTTTTTTTAATCTTTCTTAAAAAAATATCTTGACAAGTGCACTTATGTTCACTATATTTCCAGTGAACAATTGAGCACTTATATGAAAAACACACTTACTGATCGCCAAAGAGACATTTTAAGCTTCATCGAACAATTCCGAAGCGAGAATGGTTATCCACCAACTCTCAGAGAAATAGGCAGGAAGTTCGGAATATCGTCCACTTTTGGCGTTAAACGGCATTTAGATGCACTCGTCAAAAAAGGATACATAACTGTGGAGAGTAATGCAAGCCGCGGTATTTCTTTTCTGATGACTGAATTTAGCAATACAAATGAAAAAGTCATCGTTTCGGAGAATATCTTCTCAAAAATTCCAATTGTAGGTCGTGTAGCTGCTGGAACTCCAATTCTTGCAATTGAAAATATAGAGGGGAGCTTAGTAGTTGATCCGTCTTTCTTAAAAAAATCGGAAGATTATTTTGCTTTGAAAGTTGGGGGTGACAGCATGATTGAAGCCGGTATCTTCGATGGAGATTTTGTCGTTGTTTCATCAAGAAAAGAAGCACTTAATGGAGAAATTATTGTTGCAATGGTGGGCGATGAAGTTACGGTGAAGACCTATGAAAATAAGTCAAATAAAATAAGCTTGATTCCTCAAAACAAAAATTATTCTCCAATTCCTATTGATGGTAAGTCTGATTTTTCCATTCTCGGAAAAGTTTCAGGTGTAATTAGATTATTAAA
>DAIMIJ010000044.1:0-9229 GCA_036722835.1 Ignavibacteriaceae bacterium
TAGTCTGTTATAAACCTGAATGTGACTTCAAACCAAACTGCATGGATTTAATTTCTTCAGATATGATTTATAATGCTATTGCTGATGAGATTAAGAATCTGAAAAATAAAAAAGCCGGATAAATCCGGCTTTAGTTAAAATAAAATTTCTCAAAAATTACTTCAGCAAGATCATCTTCTTCATTTGATTGAATTCTCTTCCATCAATTCCGGAAGCACTAAGTTCATAAAAATAAACACCGCTGCTAACGGAATTACCGTTCACATCATCAGAATTCCAATTGAATTTATAGTAGCCTGCATCTTTTGTCCCGTCATAAAGAACTTTTATGGTTTGTCCCAATAAATTGTACACTTTTACTTTTATTTTTGCTGAGACTGGCAAAGCAAACTCAATGGTTGTTGATGGATTGAACGGATTGGGATAGTTTTGCAATAGAGAGAATGAAGTTGGGTTTAAGATTTGATCACTTCTCAAATCAGTCAAAACAGAATCAAATGAAACTTTAATGCTTATATCATCAATGAATACACCATCTAAGCTTCCCGTTCCATCTGATACCACTCTAAACCGAAATATCATGTTTTCATTACCGGTGCCAGTATATTCTGATAAATTTATTTTTTTACTTCTATAGCTAAAAGCTCCACCAGTATAACCTTCTGCTAAATTCCATTTTGTACCGCCATCATTTGTTATTTCGACAAGCATAGAATCTTTCCCAACTTCGAGGAAATGCCTAACAAAAAAATCTAATTCGGCATATTTATAAATACTTAAATTAAAAGGATATCGAAATGTGAGTGAATTATCCGAGTTGTTAACATAATTTCCAAAGGGACTATCTGTTATCGAGAATACACCACCATGTTTAGAACTTTGTGTGAGACCCCATCCATTTCCAACATCCCAAAAGGATGTTCCATTCTCAAAATCATCAATTACTTGTAACGTATCCATTACATAATATAATGTATCAGAACTACCAGCATTCTTATTTGAGGAGATATCGTTTACTTTGAAATAATAATTAACTTGATCTCCTACCTGTTGTGCATTAGAGAAAGCAAAAGTTCCTGTAAATTTATTTTTCCCTTGGTAAGCTAATGCAGTACTGTCTAAGTTATCATTGTTTACCCAATAAATTAATTTAGCAGATGAAGTATCAATTCCCATGTTGTCATCAATCAAAACTGAGAACTCATATGGCGAAGGACCAAACGCATTAACGGTTGAATTGAAATATGGATTCAACAAAGCAACTGTAGGCGCTTGATTATCTTCACCCACATTAAATGAATATACTTGAGTAAAGGAATAGTTATTGGAAATGGATTTTACAAAAATAAAATAATGAACACTGGTCCCTGCCTGCTGCGCAGGAATTCCACCTTGAAAATTCCCGTTGCTTAAATCTGTCATTTCAACTTTGTTAAATGTCAAAGCGCTATCGATACTCCAATAAAGTGCCGCGCTGCTTATTGATTCATTTGGCGCAGTCGCTTGTAAATTAACATTGTACTCGCCTGTAGTATGTTCAGCATCTTTTAACGGAGTGTGCTGTATCTCTATGCCATCCAAAAAATCAATTGTACGGAACATCAATATATCTCTCGTTTGTTCATTAGAAATAGATTCAAATCCACCAAAACCAAAAAATACAACACGATAATTACCAGCATACCTTATAGCACCTGAGGTACCAACATCATAGTTTAAAGTAGACACTGCGGTTTCCAAAGGAGCTAATACATCAGGAAATTGTTGAGATATATCTCTATTTTCTTGATAGAATCCGAAGTTTAATCCGTCACTGATTGGATCATCAGCAATACCAAATATTTCTGATTTTCCGGCGTTATCGGCTACAAAATCAGCTTTAAGGTAATTCTTTAAAAATGAGAGATCTTGGTTACCTGGATTTTGACTTAAGTCCCAGGCAATATCTTGACCGGATAAAAATAGAGATCCTCCGTTATCTAAAAATTGTGTTAAAGCTGCTCTATCATTTGCATCTAACGACGGGAAAGTCCATTCACATCCCCAAACTACAATTTTGTATTTGCTTAGTAGATTAAAATCCACAGTTGTTCGTGAGTGGTGAACAAAATCAATTGATATACCATTATTACCAAATGCCTCTAAATATCTCGGACTAAAGTCCAATATTTCGTTGTCGATACCTACGAAATCTGCAACAAATAAAATTCTGGGTGAAATGGATAGATAATAATCTAGAGTTTGATTGAATCCAGATGCCAAAATATTTACGCTAAATTTAATCGAAGAGGGTAAAGCCTCTGCATCACAAGTAATGTTAAAACTTACCACTTTTTCCCAATTAGTTGTGTCAACAATTCCAGAAACACTTCCTAATGAAACTGATCCGGAATTAATTGTAATTTTTCCAATTTCACTGCTGGATAAACCTACGGTAACATTCTCTACATTTTGCCAAACATTTCGTAATCTTAATTTAAAAGTCACTTGTTCACCAGGATCTAACTTACCATTGTTGTTTCCAGTTGCATCATCTATTTCATAATCTACTATAATAAAATTAGGATCGGCTGTAACCGACTCTGTAAGTGCACGAAAAGCATTTACTCTTCCACTTCCCAGCATGCCGGTGTATTGTGTATTAATACCATCAATATTATCAGCGGTTTTTTGAATCCTGGTATAGAGGTCAACGACACTTAAACCCGGTTCATGTGATTTAATTAATCCAGCGACCGAGGCTACCAATGGAACCGCCATCGAAGTTCCCTGGAACCTGGTATATTTAGCTCCTCCGTAAAAGGAAGATGGGTAAACGACTGTGCTTAATATGCCATTTGGATCATTGCTCGAGAACATTTCGCCACCAGGTGCTGATACAGTTACATATTTACCAAAACTAGAGTAATAAGCTTTTTCGTCAGCCCCATTCACTGAAGCAACGCTCATTACCCAAGATTGAGCTCCTAATGCAGTTGGGGTAATTCCATCTCCATTCCCAGCAGCTTCTACAATTAAAACTCCATGCATAAATGCATAACGTGCTGCATCGATGATTAATTGACCAGAGTTGCCAGAACTTTGGTTAGTAATGTAAGCTCCATTATCCGCAGCATAAATATATGCTTCAGCTGCAAATGCACTGTTGACATAACCATTCCCATCATTAGCATGCCAACCTATCCTTAGAGGCATTATACTTACACCCGAAGAAACCGATGCAATACCAATATTATTATTTGTATGTCCTGCTGCTATTCCAGATACGTGAGTACCATGCCCATCAAAATCCATAGGGTTATTATCAGGTACTTCACTGTCTTCATTAGGATGAGCATCTGTAGTTCCTGAACCGGTCCTACCTGTCACGAAATCCCATCCTCTTACATCATCAATATACCCGTTGTTATCATCATCAATTCCATTGTCTGGTATCTCATTTGCATTTGTCCAGATGACCCCTGCCAAGTCTTCATGATCCCAATCTACACCAGTATCAATTATGCCAATTATGACATCTGAATTACCAAACTGAATATCCCACGCTTCAGGGGCATGAACTTGAGGCAGATGCTGCTGTTGTGAGTAAAGGGGATCATTTGGCTCAACTGCATCCATTTTTTCAATGTAGACAGGTTCTGCGTATTCGACATTGGGATCTTTATTTAATTCCTTAACAATGTTCCAAATATCTGAAGCAATACTTGTTTCCATAACATAAACATTATCTAAATTCAGCTTTTCTTTTATTTCTAAATTTTTTGCAGTCTTAAAAATTTGGTCGTATTTCGATACGTTAAATTTTGCTATTGTGCTGGATAGAGAGGTTTGTGAAAACTTATTCAGAATATTGTCTTTTTTATATTTTACAATAAATTTTCCGGGAACTATTTCTGTAGATTTGTTTCTGTTTACGTAATCTGGATTCCTAGAACCAATGCTTGTGTTTGTGATTACCATAATCATAATGAAAATATAAATGCCATATTTCATGTGTTCTCCTTTTATTGTTAAATTCAGTTTTTTAGAAACTTTTAATACTTTGCAATTGATGAAATTTTGAGGTGTTTATCAAAATTTCCAGTAGTCTCTTTAAGAAATAAGATAATTCACAATTATGATTTACTTAATTGTGAATTTCATTATGGAATCGATTTTTTCCTTTGATGCTTATCATTATTTTAAACAGGTGTAAATTATTATTATTAAACAAGATAAACAATTTAATAAATGACCATTCATTTCATCTTTTTGGTCAATTCCCAAAACCACTTTATTATTATTGCCAATACTAAATCAAGAGGAGTACATCATGAAAAAATTCAATCTTAAAAAAGTTCAGCAAATTCTCAGCCAATTAGACTTTGATGCCTGGCTTTTGTATGATTTCAGAGGTTCGAATGAATTAGCTTTAACTATGCTTCACATTCCAAAGCAAGCGCATTTAACCAGAAGATTTTATTATTTGATTCCAAAGAAAGGACAACCAATAAAGATTGCTAATGCAATTGAGACTTTTCATTTTGATCACTTACCAGGCAAATTACTTCCCTACGCAAGTTATGATTCATTGATCCAAAACTTAGAGTCGAGTTTGAAGGGAATTAAAAAAGTTGCGATGGAATATTCTCCAATGAATGCAATTCCTTATGTCTCACGAGTTGATGCTGGAACTATTGAGCAAACAAAATCGCTTGGAGTTGAGATAGTCAGCAGCGCTGATCTGATCTCAATGTACAATGCACTTTGGACAAAAGAACAGTTTAGCGAGAACAAGCCGGTCGCAAATGCTTTAAACGAAATCGTTTATAAAGCTTTTGATTTTATTAAAAAGAAAATCTTGAGTTCCAATAGTTTAACCGAATACGATGTTCAACAGTTTATAATGAATGAATTCAATCGCAAAAAATTATTTACTGATGATCCTCCAATCGTTGGTGCAAATGAGAATAGTGCGAATCCACACTATACCCCCACAAAAGAATTAAATAAAAAAATTAGACATGGTGATTTTGTTTTGATTGATCTCTGGGCAAAAGTTAATAAGGAAGATGCTGTGTGGGCTGATATTACATGGGTTGGGTTCGTTGGTACTTCTGTTCCAAGGAAATACACTAAAATTTTTAATATCGTTGCTGAAGCTCGCGATACTGCTTTTGAATTGGTTGATTCAAGATTCAAACAGAGAAAAGAAATTCGTGGTTTCGAAGTTGATGCCGCATCGAGAAAAGTAATTGAGGAGGCTGGTTACGATAAATATTTTATTCACCGCACAGGACATTCAATAACGACTGATCTGCATGGAAGTGGGGCGCATATGGATAACTTTGAAACCAAAGACGAGAGATTGATTCTGCCATCCACTTCCTTTTCAATTGAGCCGGGTATTTATATCCCCAGGGATTTTGGTGTGAGAAGTGAGATTGATGTGTTCATCACAAAAGATAGAAAGGTTATGTTCACTGGAAAGGAAAAGCAAAAAGAAGTTGTTGCGATTCTGAATTAGATAAATAAGAGTCAGCTACAAAAATGTCATGCTGAATTCATTTCAGCATCTACCTTTATGCAAAATTTAAGGTTTTAGATTCCGGATCAAGTCCGGAATGACAGTTTTGAGACAGTCTCATCCCTTTTAAAAAGTTATAGATTCCCGTTTTCACAGGAATGACATCAACATATTACTTAACGGAAAAATTTTAAGAAAGAATCGGTTTTATTTTGGTGCAGCGCTTTTCATGTGCTGATCCATAACATACTGGGCAATATTTTTTGCTTCATCAAGCTTTAATGCAAGATTTGGCATCGGAGGAAAAGCCGGATCTACTTTAACCGGATTCCTGATAAATGCAACCAACTGATCCATCTTTCCTTCATATTTAGTAAGAACTTTATTGTAAGGTGGTCCCACTAATTTTTCATCAAACTTGTGGCAAGTGGCGCAAACAATTTGAAAAATCTCTTCTCCGCTTCTTGCTTTAACTGCAGTTGTTCCTTCACCTTTCAATTCACTTAAATATTTATCGAAGTCTTTACTAAGAACCGCTGAGTGAAGCTGAGTAGAATTGCTCATTGCCATCTGCTCCTTAATAATAAGTGCAAGAGCAGTAAAAATCACCACAAAAAAAAGCTGACCGCTCATTTTTAGATTCGAAGTCCTAGAAAGAGCGTACAAGAAATGATATGATAAAAATATAAGAACGACTGCTATCACCGAGTAACTGAATACCGAACCGGATAAAGCTGACTTAGGTAATAAGAGAATATTTATTAATAGTACCAACGGGAGTAAAATTGAAGCTGGTAATGTAATTGTCAAAGCAGTTTTCTTGATAAATTTTTTGTATTCATCAGAAAGATTTTCTTTACCACCTTCCCAATAGAAAAATACAAAAAGGATAGCACTTCCTGTTATTGCAAATGCTAACAGAAGAAATTGTATAAAATTTAGAGTGGTCTGAAATGAAAATAATACTGATAGTTGGCTACCCTTCCCCCAAACTTCAGAAAATACAGCAAAAGAAATTGCCGATATATAATACCAGGAACCGACAAGTAAAAGTGCAAGTCCGGTAATTCCAGATTTTCTTGCCAAATTATTACTTTTAAATTCAAATTTATCCACTCTATCTTTTAATGCAGGTTCCAATGATGAAGCACTCTTCAATAAATTGAAGAGATCGGAGAAAGTAAACGAATACCTAAATGTGTAAACAAATATAAGTCCCAGCGTGATTAAGGGAAACGCCATCATCAAAAAGACCATGACGGATGAATTACTTTTATGTAACAACTGAGCATAAATGAGTATGGAGGAAAGCATCGGAAGAATTCCGAGAACTATACCGAAACTTTTACTGACGGTGAGAGCGTCAATTACATCATGAGAGAATTGAACATAAAGAGGATTTTTTTTTCTTAACCCTTTTTTCCAATACTTTAATGATAGAAATGTGCCAACCAGAACCATGCTGAGAAATGGTAAAAATAGAAATTGAATTAGTACCATCAAGTAGTGAAGAAGCTGAATATGTTCGGCTGATTGAGGTAAAACTATCTTATCAAAAAAATCCATGTAATTAACTGCCTCCAGTTAAATAAAAATAAAAATTTGATCTATCGAAATTATCAGCATCACGAGTACTGCAAAAATATTTATTTCCCTAAAAGCAAAACGGAAATTCATTTTCTGATCTTTATCTTTTAAAAATTTTGATGCACTCCAGGTTAACCATACACCTGCTGCAAGAAGTGCAAAATAAAAACCGGGATTATTCACAATTCCAAAAAGTGGAATCAACATGCTCGTTACAACAGTTGCAACAATCCAAACAAATGTGATTCTTGAAAGCTGCTTTGTGTTGAACACCTGAGTTAAAGTAGGAAAACCTGCTTTCTCATAATCTTTTGCTAATACCATCAGAAGAAGCCAAAAATGTGGAATTTGCCAAATAAAAAAGAAAAATGAAATCACTAAAATCTGCGGATCAAAAATATTTCCTCCTGCAGAAGTCCAGCCAACAGCAGGTGGAATCGCTCCAACTAATGAACCGGGAATTATTGCAATCTGACTAACTTTTTTTAGCGGCGTGTAAACAACATTGTACCAGAAAAGATTCAGAAGACCTAATCCTACTGGAACGATTCCATTTAAAGATAATAAAACAGAGCCGGTTATTACTAATAATATAGCGACGATGGCTGCATTCTGAACGCTAATTCTACCGGATGGAAGAGGACGATTTTGGGTTCTTTCCATTAAGGCATCAGTCTTATATTCCTGTATATGATTTATTACTGCCGAACCGCAGGCAAGCAATAAAATTCCAAAGACAGCAGCGAGAATATTTGATGAGAATTCCCTTGAATAGCAAATATATCCGAACACTGTCGTCAATGTAACGAATGATGTTATTCGAATCTTAGTTAGTTCGGATAATATTTTTAATTTTTCAATCAACCTAAAGCTAAAATGTTTTTATTTTTGATTAGTAAAATTATTTATCTGTCTCACACCTGTTGCCAGCCAGGTGTCAAAATTATTTTGCGGCAGCACAACAATTTCGGTGTACATATACGAATGATTTAGCCCACAGTACTCTGCACAAAATATTGAATAAGAACCAACTTCAGTAGCTCTAAACCAGGATGTATTTACTTTTCCTGGAATTACATCTTTTTTGACTCTGAAAGCCGGAATGTAAAATGAATGATTAACATCCAGAGAATTCAAAATCACTTTTACAGCTCGATTTACAGGAACATAGAGAGTATCAGAAATTCTGCCGTTATCATATTTAAATGTCCACTTCCACATTTGTGCGGTAATATTCACAACCATTGCATCATCGGGAATATTTGACATATCCTTATAACCCATCCAGCCAAAGTAAAACATGAACAAAACTAATATTGTAGGTACAACTGTCCACAAGATTTCCAATGGAACACTGCCATGAATATTTTCTGCTTTAGGATGTTTCTTCCTGCTGTACTTGAAGACAAAATAAATCATCAAACCGGTTATTAAAACCAGGAAGAAAACCGAAATTGCTACGATAAAAAAGAATGCAAAATCAACTGACTTAACAAATTCTGATTGTGCAATAAACATAATCAACCTAATTAAAAGAATAATCGGAGAACAATAAAACAAATGAAATTATAATAAAAGATAAAGCAACGAGAACGAATATTTTAAACGCCTTTTGTTCTGCTCCAAGATGCATAAATATTTTAAGAACTAGGAATGACTTCACGGATGCTACCAGTAAAGCAGTAGCGACTGTAATCCCGCCAAAATTTATTCCGGCAACGGCAACAGTTACTCCCGTTAATGCTAACAGTCCAAGCCACACCAAAATATATATTCCGTATCCGTGCTCCTTATGTTCTGCTGTAGAATCGTGCTTTTCCATCAAATTTCCTAAGTTATTAGATAAAATAATGGGAATAAGAAAATCCAAATTATGTCCACAAGATGCCAATACAATCCTGCTGACTCAAGCTTAACATAACTATCTTTGTTAATGACACCGTTGATAGTAAGTCTTGTCATTATTGCTATAAGAACGACTCCAATAATTACGTGCAATCCATGTAGTCCCGTCATAACATAGTACAAACCAAAAAATAATATTTCTCCTTTAGGTTTATTTAAAAGAATTTCCGAACCTGGAAAAACTCCATGATGAAACTTTATTGACCACTCAAAGTATTTATTTATAAGAAA
>DAIMIJ010000044.1:9329-12792 GCA_036722835.1 Ignavibacteriaceae bacterium
GGTTGGTATTTCATGAAAGTTTTCGTGAATTGGTGGAGTTTCAATTTGCCATTCTAAAGTTTCTCCACCCCAAATATTTCTTGCAGTAATTCTCTCCCCGCTTCTGAGCGATTTAATCAAATTATAATAAATGATGATTAAACCGGTAATTAAAATCCACGATCCAACAGTAGAGATTTGATGGTAAATCGTATATTCAGGTAGATAATCATAATATCGTCTTGGCATTCCAAGCCAGCCCATAACAAAAAGCGGAAAGTAGAGAGTATTAAATCCTACAAAAAAGAACCAGAACCCTACTTTAGCAACTTTCATGTTATACATTCTGCCAAACATTTTAGGAAGCCAATAATGCAGAGCAGCAAAAATTCCGAAGCCTGTTCCTCCAAACATTACATAATGAAAATGTGCCACTATAAATGATGTATCAGTAAGGTGAATATCAACAGAAAGTGCGCCTTGAACAATACCTGTTAATCCGCCAATAGAAAAAAGAAAAATAAATGCTAAAGCAAAAAGCATCGGAGGATCAAGTTGAATAGATCCTTTATAAAGAGTTGCCGTCCAATTAAAGACTTTGATTGCACTTGGTATTGCAACAAGAAACGTTAACAAAGAAAAAACATACTGTGCTGTTGAACTCATTCCGGCAGTGAACATGTGATGAGCCCAAACTAAAGAACCTAATAATGCAATGGCAATACTTGAAAAAGCAATAAATTTATATCCAAAGATTGTCCTTCGTGCAAACACGGGAATAATTTCTGTAACAACTCCCATTGCAGGAACAATCATAATATAAACAGCAGGATGAGAATAAATCCAAAATAAATGTTGGTAAAGAATAGGATCACCCCCAAGAGCAGGATCAAAAAGACCAACACCAAATACCCGCTCAACAACAATTAGAAGCAACGTAATACCTATTATCGGTGTAGCCAAAATTTGTATCCACGCAGTCGCGTATAACGCCCAAGAGAACAAAGGCATTTTAAACCAATCCATTCCAGGTGCTCGTAATCTGTGAATTGTGGTAACAAAATTAAGCCCTGTTAAGATTGAAGAAAAACCGAGAATGAAAGCTGCCAGTCCAGTAAAAATAACATTCGTCGTTGTCCTCACACTATAAGGGATATAAAATGTCCAACCTGTATCGGCTGGTCCGCCGGGAAGAAGAATTGAGACAATTACTAAAATTCCGCCAATAATATAAAGCCACCACGATAATAAATTTATTCGGGGAAAAGCTACATCCTTTGCACCTATCATTATTGGTAGGAAGAAATTTCCAAACACGGCAGGTAATCCGGGAATTACAAACAGGAAAATCATTATAACGCCATGCAAAGTAAAGAACGAATTATAAGTTTGAGGATCTACAATTGTTTTCCCTGGAGTGAGAAGTTCAAGCCTAATTAAAAACCCAAATGTAACTCCAACTGCAAAGAAAGAAAGAAGTCCAATAAGATATAAGATTCCTATTCGCTTATGATCCGTTGAGAAAATCCAACCTCTAATTCCTTTATATTTTCCCTGGTAATCTAAAAAACTCGTATGATCGTTTGTTGAAATAGTTGTTGCATCTGTTGACATAAGTTTCTACCTGTTTTCTGCTTTAACTTTTCTTGGTTTCACTGAGAGATAAACAACAAGAATTATGGTGAAAAGTAATATTCCTCCACCAAAAATTTTAAGAATGTTAAATACATAAGTTTTTCCCTCAGGATCGTACTTGAAACAAAACTTTATTACTCTTGCAATTGTAGGAGTTGGTGTTCCTTCAGAAGCTTCGAGTACAGCCATCTTAAAATCAAAAGGTAAAATGCTGAACTCTTCTCTTCTGGTATAATCGGGATAAAGGTACCGACATACTTTTCCATCTGACGCTATGAATATTAAAGTTGCTGAATGAATGAAGACATCACCTTCTTTTTTATAATAAAAGCCAACTGCATCAGCGAGTTTTCTAACAGCTAAGCTGTCACCGGTTAAAAATCGCCAACCGCTGGAGTCAATCTTCTTTTTCATCATTGTCAGATAATTTTGTTTTTTAGATGAAGCCAGGTTGTAATCTTCAGAAGCATCCATGCTAATGGTTATTACTCTGTAATCAATCCCGGCAGCCAAATCAACTTTACCTAATACATTCGATAGTTCAGTTAAGAGCGGAGAACAAATTCCCGGGCATTCGTAATAAACAAAATTGATCACGACGGGTTTATCAAAATTATCTTTTAGAAGAAATTTATTACCGTTTTCATCAATCAATTCAGTGTTGAGAGGAATATATGTACCCAAATGCTCAACTACACCGACTTCAACTTTTTTCTGATCTGCAGAAAACGTTTTGAAAGATGCAATTAATAAAAAGACGATAATAATTAACAAATTTTCCCTTTTCATTTCAAACCTCATATTCAAATAATTTTTATCAAATAGTTGTACAATGTATTCCAATCTTCTTTCCCAAGATGATTGACTTTGCTTGAAAAGCCGCCATTATTAATACTGCCGTACACTACAGAAACAAACTTCTGCTGATTTTGGTGCCAATCAGTTGAAGAATTTAAAGTCGTTAAAGCTATCATTTCATTACTTGTAATACTCCTAAAAATCTCAGCGCCTTTTTCAAGCTTCTCATCGTTTATTTTTTGAAGAACAGAAACGATTCTCTGAAATCTTTGATCATTTTCTTTTGAAATCAGCTCAACAGCAGCGCTAACAGGAATCTGAGGAGCAATTTGTAATCCTTTCGAAAGATTGTATGCCTGATCGAGAGCTGTTAATTCATCTTTTGAATCTTGAGGAGCATCAGGTATAAAATTATTTCTAATATAATGAATAATTGCTAATCTATCTTCAGGTAAAATAAAATCGTAAGCAACCATTCCGCTGCCGGCAATTCCCTCTTGAAGAGTTTGATAAATTTGAGATATTTTTGAACCGTTTTTCCATCCATCTTTAATTGTGAAATTTCGCGGTGTTGGATTCAATGCTGCAGCGGCAGCTCCATTTCCCTTACCCTCTTCACCATGACATGAAACGCAATTCGTTGTGTAAAGAGTTTTTCCTTTGCTTATTATTTTATCTGTTGGTTTGCTCAAAGTCAAAATATCAACAGGAGGAATTGATTTTGCTGAGATAATTTTTAAATCTTCCACCTTCGTAGTATCAGGCAAGACAACCGGAATATTTTGCCGCGATATCAAATTTAAATTGCTTAAGTAAAATAATCCGAATCCTACTCCAATTACCAATATGTATGGATAAAGAAGGGCAAACGCTTTCACAGGTTCTTCTTTTATCAGAGATAATTGCTTTTTTAATTGTTCATTAAATTTATTCATAAAACTTCTCTTCCAGATCAGGGAACCCGGAAATCCAATCCTTTCTGAAGTTTAGGATCTCCGATAGGAACAAGATTTGATTTATTAGCTCGATAGTTGAAGATTAAAATTATTAC
>DAIMIJ010000045.1:0-7029 GCA_036722835.1 Ignavibacteriaceae bacterium
CTTCCTTGCTTCTCTTTCCCAATTGCCTTATTTTTTCATTTGTTTTTGTTCCGGGACATGATATATCATATCCCTAAACACTCAAATAAATTTTAACAAACCCAGTTTCTTAGTCATCAGAATAGAATTGCTGAGAAACTGGGTTTGTAACACAGAAATAAAATAGAATTTGTAAAGAAAGAAAATTTATGAGCGGCAACAATAAAGATTTAGAAACACTCGAACAAGAAACCAAAGAATGGCTTTACTCGCTCGATTATGTGCTTGAGCATGGCGGACCGGAAAGAGTGACCGAACTTCTTCAGCAGCTTCAAATCAGAGCACATAAAGCGGGAGTCAAAATACCGTTCACAGCAAATACACCTTACATCAACACTATTCCCAGAGAAAAACAGCCGCCTTTTCCAGGCAATCGGGAAATTGAAAGACGAATTAAAAGTATGATTCGCTGGAATGCAATGGCAATGGTAGTTAAAGCAAATAAAATGGAAAGCGGAATCGGTGGGCATATTTCGACTTATGCGTCCGCAGCAACTTTGTATGAGATTGGTTTCAATCATTTCTTCCACGGCAAAGGTGAAGATTACGACGGCGATCAAATATATTTTCAAGGACACGCTTCTCCCGGTATTTATGCACGTGCATTTCTCGAAGGAAGATTATCAATCGAACAGCTTGAAAACTTCAGAAGAGAATTAAAACCAAATGGTGGACTTTCTTCTTATCCTCATCCATGGCTGATGCCAAATTTCTGGGAGTTCCCAACTGTATCAATGGGATTGGGACCAATCATGGCAATTTATCAAGCAAGATTTAATCGTTACTTAGAAGACCGCGGGTTGAAAAAACCGGGCGGACACGTGTGGGCTTTTCTTGGTGATGGTGAAACTGATGAACCCGAAGCTCTCGGTGCTATCACTCTTGCTTCAAGAGAGCGGCTCGATAATTTGATTTTTGTTATCAACTGTAACCTCCAGCGGCTTGATGGTCCTGTTAGAGGTAATGGAAAAATCATTCAAGAGCTTGAAGCTGCATTCAGAGGTGCCGGATGGAATGTTATCAAAGTTATTTGGGGAACTGATTGGGATCCGCTTCTTGATAAAGATAAAGATGGAAAACTTGTTAAACGAATGAGTGAAGTTGTTGATGGTGAATATCAAAAATATTCGGTTGAATCCGGTGAATACATTAGAAATCATTTCTTTGGTAAAGATCCTGATGTTCTAAAAATGGCTGAGAAAATGACTGATGAGCAGCTTCAAAAAATGAAACGCGGAGGACATGATCCTGAAAAAGTTTATGCCGCTTTCAAATCCGCAATCGAACACGTTGGTCAACCGACAGTTATTCTTGCCAAAACAATTAAAGGTTACGGCTTAGGTGAAAGCGGTGAAGGGAAGAACATAACTCATCAGCAGAAAAAATTAAATGAAGATGAGATGAAGGAATTCCGCAGCAGGTTTGGCATTCCAATCTCCGATGATGATATTGCAAATGCACCATTCTTCAGACCTTCTGACGATAGTTCAGAAATGGAATATTTAAAAGCAAGACGACAAGAACTTGGTGGATTCGTTCCATCACGAAAGGGTGATGTTCGTCCAATCAAAACTCCTCCCGAAGAAATCTTTGAGGAATTTTATAAAGGAACTGAAGGCAGAGAAGTTTCCACAACAATGGTGTTCGTGAGAATTCTCGCAAAACTTTTAAAGGATAAGGAAATTGGAAAGTATATTGTTCCAATTGTTCCCGATGAGGCGAGAACTTTCGGAATGGAATCTTTATTCAGACAAGTTGGGATTTACTCGCATGTTGGTCAGCTTTATGAACCTGTTGATAGAGACAGTTTGCTTTACTACAAGGAAGCAAAGAATGGACAAATTCTGGAAGAAGGAATTACGGAAGCGGGATCTGTTTCATCATTCATTGCAGCCGGAACTGCTTATGCAACTCACGGTATCAACATGATTCCGTTCTTTATTTATTACTCAATGTTTGGTATGCAGCGAATTGGTGATTTTGTTTGGGCAGCCGGTGATATGCGAACAAAAGGATTTCTAATCGGCGGAACTGCAGGCAGAACAACTCTTAACGGCGAAGGCCTACAACATCAAGATGGACACAGCCACTTGCTTGCTTATTCTGTGCCAACTCTTGTTACTTATGACCCCGCTTTTGCTTTTGAGCTTGCTGTTATAATTCGTGATGGAATAAAAAGAATGTATGAAGATAAAGAAAATATTTTTTATTACATCACTGTAATGAATGAAAATTATCCAATGCCTGAAATGCCCGGCAATGTTAAAGAAGGAATTGTGAAAGGCATGTATAAGTTCAAAGCGTCCGATAAGAAGAACGCAAAAATGAAAGCACAGCTTTTCGGCAGCGGCACAATTTTGAATGAAGTCCTTAAAGCTGCTGCAATTCTCGAAGAAGAATATAAAGTCGCATCAGATGTTTGGAGCGTTACCAGCTACAAAGAATTGAGAAAAGATGCGCTTGAAGTTGAACGATGGAATTTGCTTCATCCAAATGGACCTCAAAAAATTACTTACATTTCTAAAATGTTAGCTAAGGAAGAAGGCGTTTTCGTTGCATCTTCGGATTACGTAAAAACATTACCGGATTCGGTTGCGAAATGGTTTCCTCGCACACTGCATTCATTAGGGACAGATGGATTTGGAAGAAGCGATAGCAGAGCGGCGCTCAGAGATTTCTTTGAGGTTGATGCAAAGCATATTGTTTTTGCTGCATTAAATGGGTTAGTAAAAGATGGGAAATTAAAACCTGCAGAATTAGATAAAGCAATGAAGAAGCTGGGAATAAATCCTAATAAAAAGAATCCAATGCGAGCATAGTAAAAACTGGTTTTATGATCCTGCATAGTATGCTAAAATCTGTCAGTCTGAGCCTGTCGAAGACTGACATTATGAAATAGAGTCACACTTCGACAAGCTCAGTGTGACACCAAAAAATTTTTCAAGGTTAAACATGACACATGAAATAAAACTTCCTGAACTTGGCGAGAACATCGAATCGGCTGATGTTGTTTCTCTGCTGGTAAAGGAAGGTGATAAAATTCAAAAAGATCAGGGCTTATTTGAAATTGAAACGGATAAGGCAACAATTGAAGTTCCTTCGACACAAGGCGGAGTCGTCCAGAAAATTCTAATTAAAGTTGGAGATAAAATAAAAGTCGGTCAACCTGTTTTGTTGCTTGAAGACTCTAACGTGGTTGCAACTAAAGCTTCCATTAAAATAGAAGAAAGTTCTCCCGCTATAACCACTTCAACTAAAGAAAAAATTACAGAGGAAGTTGTAACCCGGGAACCATCAGATAAATCAGCCAGTAAAGTTGTTGATGTTGTTCTTCCTGATTTAGGAGAAAATATTGAGTCCGCTGATGTAGTTAGTGTCCTGGTTAAAACAGGAGACACAATTGAAAAAGACCAAAGTATAATTGAGATTGAAACTGACAAGGCAACCGTAGAAGTTCCATCACCCTATTCGGGTGAAGTGGTTGAGGTTTTTATCAAGCAGGGAGTGAAAGCAAAAGTTGGTGAAGTATTACTTAAGCTAAAATCTTTTGAAAGTCCACAAGCACCTCAACTACCAATTAAAGACACATCTGCAAAACCCGAGACAGAAACTCCAAAGGAAATCGCACCCAAAATTGACATTGAGTCAATTACAAAAGATGAAAGAAAAGCTGAGATTCCAGGTCAAGGATATCAGCAGCCGCCCATAACAAAAGGATCGGCACCCGCCGCTCCATCTGTTAGAAGAATTGCCCGCGAAATTGGAATTGATATTAATGAAGTTCCAGGCACTGGAATTGGTGGAAGAATTTCTATGGACGATGTTAAGGCATATGCCAAAAAACTCAATGAACAACGAGGCAAGGGAGTAAGCTTAGGATTCGGAATCAAAGCTGAAAAACTTCCGGACTTTTCAAAGTTTGGCTCGATAGAAATCAAACCGATGAGTAACATCAGAACCAGAACTGCAGAACATCTCAGCTACGCATGGGCAACGATTCCTCATGTAACGCAATTCGATCAAGCAGATATTACTGTTCTTGAAATGGCAAGAAAGGCATTTAATCCTAAAGTTGAAAAAGCCGGGGGTAAACTCACAATCACATCATTTCTTTTAAAGATTACAGCAGCAGCTCTTAAAACTTTTCCTCAGTTCAACACCAGTATCGACATGGAGAAAAAGGAAATCATTTACAAAAATTATTTTAACATCGGAGTTGCAGTAGATACCGAATTTGGTTTGATTGTACCGGTCATCAAAAATGTAGATCAAAAAAATTTAACAGAACTATCAGCCGAACTCACTACAATATCTGAAAAAGCACGAACAAAAAAAATTTCCCTCGACGATCTTCAAGGCGGATGTTTTACTATCACGAATCTTGGCGGAATTGGCGGAACATCCTTTACACCGATTGTTAATTCCCCCGAAGTTGCAATTCTCGGAGTTTCTCGTGGAAGTTACAAGCCAGTTTATAAAGATGGGAAGTTCGAAGCAAGATTGATTGTTCCACTTTCACTATCGTACGACCACAGAATTATTGACGGTGCAGATGCAGCAAGATTTTTACGCTGGGTTTGCGAAGCTCTTGAGCAGCCGATGAAGCTTCTAGTTTAATTGTTTAATTGCTACATTGTCAAATTGTTATGATGTTGCTAAAGCAATTAAACAATTTAAAAGTTTAGCAATCTATTATTCACGAAAACTTAGAATTTAATATGACTGAAAATACCAACTTGAACACTAAAATAAATATAGTAATAATCGGCGCGGGTCCCGGAGGTTACGCTGCAGCTTTTCTCGCAGCCGATCTCGGAATGAATGTAACTTTAATTGACAAAGAAAAAAATCCCGGCGGCGTTTGTCTCTATCGCGGATGCATTCCGTCCAAAGCACTCCTTCATGTTGCTAAGCTGATTAACGAAACCCACGAAGCAAAAGATTGGGGAATAGAATTCACCGAACCTAAAATTGATCTTGATAAGTTGAGAAATTGGAAGAACAGCGTTGTTGCAAAGATGACAGGCGGTTTGGGTATACTCAGTAAGCAAAGAAAAATAAATTACATACAAGGCAAAGCAAATTTTCTTAATTCTTCCTCACTCAAAATCAAAAAAGAAAATGGCGTAGAAGAAAATTTATCTTTTGATAAAGCAATCATTGCCACAGGATCAATCATCGCCACCATTCCTTCCTTGCAAATTAACAGCAACAGAATTTTAAATTCATCAACAGCATTAGATTTACCTGTTATCCCCAAAACCTTACTCGTCATTGGCGGCGGATATATAGGACTCGAACTCGGTTCGGTTTACTCTGCCTTAGGAACAAAAGTGTCAGTTGTTGAAATGATGCCCGGATTACTTCCCGGTGCAGATCGAGATTTAGTAATTCATCTTTCAAAACGATTAGAAAAAAGTTTTGATACGATTATGCTTGAGTCCAAAGTTGTTGAGATGAAAGAAGATCCGGATGGATTACTTGTAAAAATTCAGAATAAGAACAACGAGATTGTTGAAAAAAAATATGATTACGTTCTTATGTCTATCGGTAGAAAACCTGAAACATCAGGTTTAGGTTTGGAAAACACTCAAGTTAAAATAAACCAGCGCGGCTGGATAATTGTAAATGAACAGATGAGAACTGATGATCCTCACATATTCGCAATAGGCGATATTGTTGGAGAACCAATGTTGGCTCACAAAGCATCACACGAAGGAAGAGTTGCAGTTGAAGTAATCGCCGGACACAAAGTTGCATTCGAACCAAAAGCAATTCCCGCTGTCGTTTTCACTGATCCCGAAATTGCATGGGCTGGTTTGACTGAAACGCAAGCACGTGAAAAAGAAGCCAAATATGAAGTTGTAAAATTTCCTTGGGCAGCTTCCGGTAGAGCAACCACAATTGGAAGAAGTGATGGTATAACAAAAATATTAGTAGAACCGGAGACACAGAGGATTTTAGGAATCGGTATTTGCGGTCCAGGTGCCGGAGAGCTTATTGCGGAAGGTGTTTTAGCAATTGAAATGGGAGCAAATCTAACTGACCTAAAACTTACAATTCATCCTCATCCTACATTATCAGAAACATTAATGGAAGCAGCGGAAGTTTTCTTTGGACAAAGTACTCATCTTTACAGACCGAAGAGATAAATAAACAGCTATGAAATTACAAACCCAGTTTCTCAGTACTGCATTAATCGTGCGTTTAGAAACTGGGTTTGTTATGCAGTAAAGAATGCGCTTTTAAATCCTTAGTTCAATCTCCTCAATGAGCTTCTGCATCATGCCGGGGTCTAAAGTTCTTAATCCCTCATCTGTAACTCCTTGAGGTGGATTACCAAGCAATCCAAACATTGTGTAAATAACCATATCACGTTGTTTGCGTGTAACCCGTTGCATCAAATTCCACAAAGTAACAGAATTACTTACATCTGCTTTTGTCAATATTGAAATTAAAGCTTCTTCATTACCTGGACTGGTAAAGCAATAATTATTAATTGCCTCAACAAATTCTTTCGCAGAAAACTTGTGGTAAGGTAAACCAACACCCGAGTCGGCTCTGATTTGACAAAAATGATTAGACAGAACTAACGTTTCCACATTATCCTTGTTGATAGACACCCAGCCATCTATTACTTCCAAAAGAGATGCTTCCGGATTGGTCACTGTAACTTTTAATTGACCTCCGAGAAAATAATCTTTTATATCTGCCCCGGGCACTTCAATACTCAAAAGTTCATTCGCATCTTTTTTTACTGCCAAGATTGAACCCTTGAGCAATCGAATTTTATCTGCCTTTAGTCTTTCAATTTTAGAATCATGTTCCAAAAAAATACTTCCAAGTTTAGGAATCTGAATTTCGAGGCGTGTGACGGAATTAGTTTCAAGTAATTGATCTTCTTCAAGATTGCTAAAAGCTTCGGAGTAACTGCTGCTTCCAACTCGAAGCTTTTTAACCTCCCAGGTATTTCCTTTCGAAAGAAAATTG
>DAIMIJ010000045.1:7129-12759 GCA_036722835.1 Ignavibacteriaceae bacterium
CGGGGAAGCTGATCTGCCTTCTTCATCAAATCTTGCAATGAAAAAAGATATTGACTGCAGTCAGAACATTCGCTTAAATGAACTTGTATTTCGGTATTCACTTCAATAGAAAGCTTTTCATCGAAGTAATCATTAAGCAAAATTTTAACTTCTTCGTGTGTCATTTTTCTGTAAGATTTATTAGGTTATCGCGTGTGTTCACAAGTAAAGTTTTTATTTCTTTTTCTAAAAAGCCGGATAGTTTGGAAATTTCTTCTAGCGAAAAATTTTCAATGTCATGTAAAACATAAATTAATCTATTTCGAAACTCTAAGCCCTGAATGTATTTTTCGAGAGAATTATCCGGAAATAATTTATCATCAATAACTCCATCAGTTTTTTGATCTCCACTTTTTTCAGCCAATACAGTTTCGACTGCATTTTTTTTGAGCCAGTTGAGAATGGAGGCAAATTCATCTTTCTGAGAAATGTTTTGCCATGAATTTACATAAGTTTTTTTTGTAAGTATTTCTGCAGAAGATGGATCACCTGTCAATCTAAGTATCAAAGCATAAACAGGTTCGATGGTAATTTGGTATAGCTGTTCGAAAGCAGAATTATTGCCGAGCTGAGCATTGAGAACCAGGGCTTTTATAAGTTTGTTATCTTGCATTTTGATCGAATTTCATTAGCCGGAATTATTTTCGGGTGAAATTTACTGTTTAACCGACAAATAAAACAAATATTTTTTACTTTTTATTATCAACAAAAAAATTACTTGAACGAAAGTAAAGCAATCAAATCCTTTTCAGAAGTGACAGGAAGTCTACAACTGAAATTCTCGCAAATATAAGCTTCTGCTCCATTCAAGGATTGATATGATTTTGTAAATTCAGCAGCTTTTGAAAGTTTATCTTCCATTCTATCGTCTTTATAGATAATAACTTTGTTAGGAATAAATATCTCACGGAGAATTCTCAAAAACCTTTTTACTTTTTCATCGTCATTTCCAACCAGCAAAATTTCTTTTGAAGGTCCGATATAAAAATCGAGTGCAGAAAGAAATTGCGTGTATGCTGATGGAGATGTTTTAATTAATTGCGAGAAAGTTTTAATCATTTGAGAAGCTTTTACTTCAAATTCAGTTCTTCCTGTGAACCTATACAAACGGACTAAATTTAGTAACGCAATTGAGTTGCCCGAAGGAATTGCTCCATCATAAATTTCTTTTTGGCGAACCAACAATTTTTCACTGTCAGTTGCAGTAAAGAAAAATGCTCCATCATTTTCATCCCAAAAATATTTTATTAAATCATCATTAAGCTTAAGTGCATCAATCAAGTGGTCTACTGAAAACGTTGTTTCATACAAATCAAGCAAGGCAGCGATTAGGAAAGCATGATCATCAAGATTACCCGCAATATCAGCATTTCCATTTCGATAACGATGCAAAAGCCTGCCGTTCTGAAGAGTCATATGATTTAATATGAACTTGGCCGTTGACTCCGCAATTTCAATATATTTTTTTTCATCAAATACTTGAGCAGCTTTTGCAAATGCAGAAATCATCAAACCGTTCCAGTCGGTTAAAATTTTATCGTCCTTGTGAGGATGAATTTTTTTTTCGCGTGCTTCAAGTAATTGCTTCTGAGCGAGTGCAATTTTAATTTCGAGTATACCAGTACTTACGTTACTCTTTGAGGAATATTCATCCATAGTGGTTTGAAGATGCAAAATATTTGTTCCAACTTTCCCACCATGCATCGGATCAATCCAATTTCCCGCTGGATCACAATTAAAAATTTCGAAGAACAAATCCGCATCTTCCTTGAGTATGTCTCTCAGTTCATCAACTGTCCATAAATAAAATTTACCTTCCTCACCTTCGCTATCAGCATCTTCGGCAGAATAAAATCCACCTTTTTTTGAACGCATATCACGGTTTACGTATTCAAGAATTTCCTTAACTGTATTTTCGAACAATTCCTTTTTCGTTGCTTGATAAGCTTCAATGTAAGCAATTGCAAGAAGTGCTTGATCATAAAGCATTTTTTCGAAGTGCGGAACCAACCATTTGGGATCAGTAGAATATCTATGAAACCCAAAACCAACATGATCATAAATTCCACCCAATCGCATTTCCGTCAAAGTTTTTTCAACTATAGCAAGAGCATCCTCGTTATTATTTTTCTTCCAATACCTCAAAAGAAAAGTTAAATTATGAGGCGTTGGGAACTTTGGTGACTTACCAAATCCGCCATTTTCAGGATCGAATCTTCTTGATAATTCATTAAAAGCTTGGTCAAGAATTTCAGAAGACAGAATTTCGTCTCCAGAAAATTTGGAGGAGTTAATCAAAGCATGAGAAATTTCTTCTGCCGATTTTAATATATCATCATTCTTTGAATTCCAAAGTTCACTTAGCTGAGGAATAAGTTCCATCATTCCGGCTCTTCCATAACGGCCTAGTTTAGGAAAATATGTTCCGGCAAAGAATGGTTTTTTTTCGGGAGTCATCACAATAGTTAGAGGCCAGCCGCCGCTTCCGGTAAGTATCTGGCAGACTGTCATATAAATTCCGTCAATATCTGGTCGTTCCTCCCTATCAACTTTAATCGAGACAAATGCTTCGTTCATCAATTTAGCTACCTCTTCATCCTCAAAGGATTCTTTTTCCATCACATGACACCAATGACATGTTGAATAACCGATAGAAAGAAAGATCGGTTTATTTTCTATACGAGCTTTCTCAAATGCTTCCTCACTCCACGGATACCAATCAACTGGATTGTATGCGTGCTGAAGTAAATACGGACTTTGTTCGTTGACTAGCTTGTTGGGTTTAGACATTTGTTTGGCTTGAAAGATTCTTCTTAAAATTATTTTATAATTTTATTTTAAGATAACCAAGAAATGCTGCTTTACAAAACTCGATGCCTAAAATCCTTGTGATTTCGCCTTTGTAATCAAAAGGCATTTTAATAATTTAGCATCGCTTTTGAAATAACAAAGATCAATCAAAATATTTTAAGATGGAAAACAAAAACAATAATCTATTACCGTTTGCAATTTTAAGTGCCGCATTAATTATTTGTTCAATAATATTTGTGACTGCTTGGAAATCTAACTATAGCTCTAATCAAACAATTACAGTTACCGGTTCAGCAAAAAAAGATATCACATCAGATCTTGGCATTTTACGGGGTTCCATAAGTGTTGAAGCACCGACGGCTGAGATGGCATACCAGGAATTAAAAAGACAAAAACCAATTTTAATTTCTTACTTATCATCCAATGGATTCCCTGAAAAGGAAGTCGAATTTTTCACAATGAATAGTTATCCAATTTATGAAATGAGTTCGGCAGGTTATCAAACCAACAGGGTTAGAGCTTATAATTACAATCAGCGGACTGAAATTAAATCGAATGACGTCAACAAAATAAAAAAAATCTCACTCGAAATTCCTTCTCTGATTGAAAAAGGTGTAAGCTTTAATGTGGAAATGCCGGAGTATCATTACTCAAAAATAGCGGATGTGAAAATCGAGATTCAAGCTGAAGCCGCAAAAGATGCTATGAACAGAGCATCTCGAATTGCTTTATCTACAGGAAGAGAATTAGGTCCCATGCGAAGTGCAAGAATGGGAGTAATTCAAATTACACCAAGACTTTCAAATCAAATTTCTGATTATGGTGTGAATGATCTTAGCTCAATTGAAAAGGAAATTACTGCTGTTGTTAATGCATCTTTTGAAATCGAATAAAATTTTTTAACTAATTACGATAGATAATAATGACAAAACCTCAAATTTGGGTCGCTGCTTTTTTAGCTTTATTCATACTTTTATTCTTACTTGGGCGCTTAACTAAAGAAGAAGACTCAGAAAATTCAATCGCTAACACAAATACTGTTCCTCAATCAAACATGTCTTCAGGAGATATTTCGGGTGCAGACTTAATTGCGCGAATTGGCTGTATTAACTGTCACGGAAATGATTTGGCAGGAACAGAAAAGGGTCCAAGCTTGGTTGATATTAAAAAATATTGGAGCCGTGATCAACTAATAAATTATCTTCGCAATCCAAATTCGTTTATGAGTTCGGAAAGATTCCAGGATTACAAAGCAAAATATCCGAATGTAATCATGCCTTCTTATACTAATATTGATGTGAAAGATTTAGGAAAGATTGCTGAATATTTGCTACAGCGATGAGTTTTTAATGGTGAGCGGAATTCACCGCTCACCTTTAAATCACTTCTTTTATGCTACTGTAATTTCCTTATCCTTATAAACATCCTGAATTATATTTAAAAGCTGAACGCCTTCTTTCATCGGGCGTTGAAAAGCTTTTCTACCCGATATCAATCCCATACCGCCTGCACGTTTGTTAACCACAGCAGTTTTTGCAGCTTCGCTAAAATCATTTTCACCTGATGCACCGCCGCTATTAATCAAACCTATTCTTCCCATGTAGCAATTAATAACTTGATACCGGGTAAGATCAATTGGATGATCAGAAGTTAATTCGGAGTAAACTTTTTTATGAGTCTTACCAAACTTCAATGCCTCATAACCGCCGTTATTCTCGGGTAATTTTTGTTTGATGACATCGGCTTCAATCGTAACACCAAGATGATTTGCTTGTCCGGTTAAATCTGCAGAAACATGATAATCTTTTTCTTTGGTCTTGAATGCAGGATTTCTAAGATAGCACCAAAGAATTGTTACCATTCCTAATTCGTGAGCATACTGAAATGCTTCGCTTACTTCAACGATTTGCCGGCTGCTTTCTTCCGATCCAAAATAAATCGTAGCACCAACTGCAGCGGCACCTAAATCGAATGATTGTCTCACACCCGCAAACATTATTTGATCAAACTTATTTGGATAAGTTAAAAGTTCGTTGTGATTTAACTTTACGATGAAAGGAATCTTATGAGAATATTTTCTAGAAACTGCTCCAAGAACTCCAACTGTTGAAGCAACTGCATTGCAGCCGCCTTCGATGGCAAGCTTTACAATGTTTTCAGGATCAAAATAAATTGGATTAGGAGCGAAAGAAGCTCCGCCTGAATGTTCGATTCCCTGATCTACAGGAAGAATTGAAACATAACCTGTTCTGGCTAATCTTCCGGTTTGATAAATCCATTCAAAATTTTTTAGAACATTGTTATTACGGTTTGTTTGCGCAAAAATTCTATCTACAAAATCCGGTCCCGGAAGATTTAATTGTTCCTTAGGAAACTTAGCTTTATAGCTGAGCAGTGAGTCAGCATCTTTGCCTAAAAGTTCTTTGATTTTACTTAACATAATATTTCTCCATTTATTTTAAGTGTTCTGTTATTTTGTAAACCAAAAATAACTTTAATCGTAATGGTATTCAATGAAAAGCCGGAATAAAATTATCGGGATTTTTGTTCATTCAATATTCGTAATTCCTTGTTCGATATTCGTGATTTATTTGAATAATAAACACCGAACATTTCTCCGCCTCCGGCGGAAAGAATATTGAATTTAGAAATTTCTTAAATACGATTACTCGGTCCTGTACGACTGAGCATGGTGGAATGCTATTTTTTGCGGATCGTTTCAAATATCTTAGAAGCATGCTCACGTGAATTCTCTATAAACATTTTAGAGGTATCCATTC
>DAIMIJ010000046.1:0-4367 GCA_036722835.1 Ignavibacteriaceae bacterium
ATAGGATAAGGAACATAATTAGTTACTTCTAAATTAAACTCCATAATTGATTGCCTAAATTTTTGTTTGGGGTATTCTTACGTAACAATATAACAATTTAACAATTCAGCAATTTGCACATTAACAATCTAATAATTAGCTCTGTACCCCAATGGAAACAATACGACTTAACTACATTTTAGCAATTCAACAATCAAACAATTCACGTCCCCACTTCCTCATTTTTCCTTATATTTGCACCTCACAGAGATAAATTACGGTTACAATGACGACTAACATTCAAGAACTGCCCAAAGCGTACAATCCCGCAGATGTAGAAGAAAAGTGGTACAGCTACTGGCTTAAGCATAACATTTTTCACTCGGAAATAGACAAAAGCAAAAAGCCATACACGATTGTTATTCCTCCGCCTAACATTACCGGCAGCTTAACGATGGGACACATCCTCAACAACACTATTCAAGATATTTTCATACGCACAAAGCGGATGCAAGGATTTAATGCTTGCTGGGTTCCGGGAACAGATCATGCTTCGATTGCTACTGAATCTAAAGTCGTGAAGATGCTGAAGGATCAGAAAATTAATAAATATGAAATCGGACGTGAGGAATTTCTAAAGCATTGCTGGGAATGGAAAGAAAAATACGGCGGAATAATTATTCAGCAATTGAAAAAACTTGGTGTTAGCTGTGACTGGCAGAGAGAACGCTTCACGATGGATGATCACTATTACAAAAAAGTTATCGAAGCGTTTGTTCAGCTTTACAAAGACGGCAAAATATACCGCGGCTACAGAATGGTGAATTGGGATCCCGCAAACAAATCTGCAATCTCGGATGAAGAAGTAATTTACAAAACAGTAAACGGAAAGCTTTGGTATTTCAAGTATCCGGTTAAAGACAGCAGCGAGTTTATCACTGTTGCAACTACTCGTCCCGAGACAATGCTCGGCGATACGGGAATTGCGGTCAATCCAAATGATGAAAGATTTAAAAAGTTTATTGGGGAAAAAGTTGTTCTGCCAATCGTTGGAAGAGAAATTCCGGTTTTTGCCGATGAGTATGTTGATATGGAATTTGGAACCGGTGCAGTGAAGGTTACTCCCGCTCACGATGTGAATGACTATGACATGGGTCAGCGGCATAAACTTGAGATCGTCAACATTCTAAATGATGATGCAAGCTTGAATGAAAATGTTCCCAAGGAATTTATTGGACTTGATAGATTTGAAGCGAGAAAAAAAGTCGTTACGAAAATTGAGGAATTGGGATTACTTGCAAAGGTTGAAGATTATCAGAACAAAGTTGGTTACTCTGAGCGTGGTAATGTTCCTATAGAACCATATCTTTCCGAACAATGGTTCATGAGTATGTCCGCCGAAGTCGGATCCGCCTCTGGCGGAACCGGGTTGTCTGAACCTGCAATTCAAGTTGTGAAAGAAGGAAAAGTAAATTTTCATCCGGATCATTGGGTGAAAACCTACGAGCATTGGATGTCAAACATAAAAGACTGGTGTATATCAAGACAATTGTGGTGGGGACACAGAATTCCTGTTTGGTATTGTGTCGGTGATGATCATTGCAAGCTTGAATGCAAAGAACCAATTGTGTCGATTGATCCTCCGGAAAGATGTCCACACTGCGGTTCAAAGAATTTAAGACAAGATGAGGATGTTCTAGATACATGGGCTTCAAGCTGGCTTTGGGCGCACGATGTTTTCGTAAACGACGAAGAACAAAACTATTACTATCCAACTGATTTACTCGTTACAGCTCCGGATATAATTTTCTTCTGGGTCGCACGAATGATAATGGCTGGAATGTATTTCAAGAAAGATATTCCTTTCAAAGATGTTTATTTCACCAGTGTAATCCGTGATGTTCAAGGAAGAAAGATGAGCAAATCGCTCGGCAACTCTCCTGATCCGCTTGATGTAATTCGAGACTACGGTGCTGATGCTTTAAGATTCACCGTAATTTATCTTGCACCGCTTGGGCAGGATGTTTTATTCAGCGCCGATAAGTGTGAGTTCGGCAGAAATTTTTCCAATAAAATTTGGAATGCCGGAAGATTTTTACTCATGAATGCTCAAACAATTCCAATTAATGAAAAGTTGATTGATAAACATATAGATTTTTCAGACAGATGGATCAACTCGCGTTTTCATCAAACAGTTTCTGAAATGAATAAAGCCATGGACAAATTTGAGGTAAATAATGCCTCGAAGATTATTTACTCTTTTGTGTGGAATGATTTCTGCGATTGGTACATCGAACTTGCAAAGAATAGATTGTATTCCTCAGAGGATGAAATTAAGTCTGCTGTTCTAACCCGTTCAATAAAAATGTTTGAGAACTTGTTAAAGATAGCCCATCCGTTCATGCCATTTATTACTGAAGAATTATGGCAGAGAATTTATGAAAGAAATGAAAGAGAAAGCATTTCAACTTCTGAATATCCGAAGTTTGATGAAGCTTTTATAAACACTGAAGCAGAAAAAGAAATGGAATTTGTGCAGGATATCATCACAGCAATTCGTAACATTCGCGGTGAGATGAATATTCCTCCATCGAAATCTGTGAAAGCATTTATTAAATCAGCATCAGTAAAAGATTATCAGCTTGATTACATAAAAAAATTAGCAAGAGTTGAAGAAATCCAAGTTTCAGAAACGATAACAAAGCCAAAAGCGAGTGCTTCAACTATAATTAAAAATTGTGAAATTTATATTCCTCTCGAAGGTTTGATAGATTTAGAAGTTGAGAAAAATCGTCTGCAAAAAGAAATTAGTAGACTTGAAGGAGTGTTAGTAGGAATAAATAAAAAATTATCAAATGAAAAGTTTATTAATAATGCTGCCGCAGAGGTTGTTGAGAAGGAGAGAACCAAGAAGGCAGATGTCGAAGCTAATTTGCTGAAGGTGAGAGAGATATTTAGGAGTTTTAATTAAACATGTCATTCCGATTCCCGATGAAATTGGGACGAAGGAATCTTCGTTTTTAAGAGATTGCTTCGAATCCCGAAAAAATTCGGGATTCGAAGCAATGACAACAAAAATTAGAAAGGAAAAATTATGTACTACAAACTATCAGATTTCATTTCAGATTGGACTTACGAATCTGAATCAACAATTAAGATTTTTTCGAATCTCACAGATGAATCACTTACAAAAAAAGTTCATGAAAAAGTTAGAACCGCCGGAAAGCTTGCGTGGCATATAACCACTGCCATCCCGGAAATGATGAACAGAACGGGACTAAAAATCGATTCGTTGAAAGATGATGCTCCTATTCCCACAAGCTTAAGTGATATAATTAACGCTTACAAAAATGTATCTGATGATTTGATAAATCAAATTAAAGAGAATTGGAATGACGAAGCGCTGCTGAAAGAAGATGATATGTATGGAGAAATGTGGGCGAAAGGAAAAACTTTAGGAATTCTGATCACTCATCAAATTCATCATCGCAGCCAGCTTACTATTGTTATGAGATTGCTGGGACTAAAAGTTCCCGGAATTTATGGTCCATCCAATGAAGAGTGGGCTGCTTATGGAATGCCTGCACAAGAGTGATCAATTTAAGAAAAATCAATAGCACGCAGATAACACTGATTTGACAGATTAACACAGATCAGTAAAAATCAGTTGTATCTGTGTGATCAGTGTGCCATTGACTTAATGATTCTCAGTAATTGTATTTAAACCATTTCACTACTTCAGACCATTTGGGTTTTTTACCCGTGATAAGAATTCCAACCCGATAAATTTTTCCTGCAAGAATAAAAATCAAAATCATTACTGCAATATTTATGATGATTGAAAGAACCAACTGCAGCAGCGGTACATCAACAAGTGTTATCCTTGCGGGCATAATGATTAGTGAAGCAAATGGAACGAATGAAGCAATTCTTGCAATTTGGTTCTCGGGATTTGTCTGCATTCCTATTGCGATGAAGAAGGGAATAATTATCAGCATCATTATAGGCCATATACCGGATTGAGCATCCTGCGGATTATCAAAAATGGAACCAACAGTTGCGAACAAACCGAGAAAAGTTATGAGCGCAATAAAATAATTAAGCATGAAAAAGAGCAAATGCCACATGCTGAGCTTTAGGGTAAATTCCGGCGGCAGAACAAACCATGTGGTTGATATCAAAATTATTAATGGTGAAAGCCAAATTGCCATCTGAACAAGAGCGGTAATTGCAGTGCCGATAATTTTTCCTGTCATTAATTCTCTGCTGCTAACAGATGATAAAAGCACCTCGACTATTTTATTGCTTTTTTCTTCAATTACTGCAGACATAGTCATTTGCCCGGTAAACAATAAGCTCATGTAAAGTAAAAATGTAAATAGGAATGA
>DAIMIJ010000046.1:4467-12059 GCA_036722835.1 Ignavibacteriaceae bacterium
ATTTTTAGGCATCTTAGAAAGTTCCGTTTGAATATTATCAAGTACATTTTGTGATTCCGATGCGACAATTAGAAAAGCATTTTCACCATCCGAATATTGAAATAGAAAAGTTTGCAAACCCATAATTCCAAGCATGAATATTGGAATTAGAAGAGTCATAATAATAAAAGTTCTGCTGAACAGCTTTACCTTAAGTTCACGTTTAACTATTGAAAATGTTCTTCTATTTACCATTGTTCGAATCCTTACCTGCCAGCGTAACAAAAATTTCGTGGAGAGATATTTCGTTTGCAGCAAACTTGTTCACCTTAACATTATTTTGAACTAAAAGTTTTAAAAGTTCTTGTGTTTGTGATGCTTCTTTAACTTTTATTGCTACTGTGTTGCCAAAGTTTTCGACTTTTTCGACGAAAGCTTCGCTATCAAGAAAAGAAAGATCGCCCACAGCTTCAAGCGTAACATTTCTCTGAGCGAATTCAGATTTTATTTCGCTGAGCGAACCTTGCAGAATTATTTTTCCATGATCAATCATTGCAATGTGATCGCTGAGCTTTTCAGCAAAATCCATTAAATGTGTCGAAAAAATTATCACTTTACCTTCTTCTTTCTTTTCCAGAATTATATCTTTAAGAAGATCGGTGTTAATTGGATCCAGACCGGCAAATGGTTCATCGAAAATCAGAAATTCGGGATCATGAAGAATTGCTGCAATGAATTGAATCTTTTGTTGATTTCCTTTAGATAGATCTTCTATCTTTGAATTTTTTCTTTCTGCCAGATCAAATCGCTTTAAATAATTTAATGCTTTCCGTTCAACTTCTTTCCCGGTTTTTCCTTTCAACTCTGCCAGAAAGAGAAGCGTATCCATCACCTTCATTTTTTTGTAAAGACCTCTCTCTTCCGGCAAATAACCAACTTTATCTTTGAACTCCTGACCGATTTTTGTCCCCCGCAAAATTACTTCGCCGCTATCAGGGACATAGATATTCATCATCATTCGGATTGTAGTAGTTTTGCCTGCACCGTTGCGTCCGATTAATCCGAACACAGAACCTTCGGGTACTATAAATGATGCGTCATCAACAGCTTTAATACCATTGAAATTTTTGGAAAGATTTTTTACTTCAAGTGCATACATAAAAATTTCACTTCGATTTTTTATTGGTTCGAAAAGAGTGGAGGATTATTGACTCTTAAATTTTTTTTTGAATGAAAAAAGCGTTTAATAGATAGCGTGAAATTAGAATAATTCTTAGTTAAAAAGAATTATAAATTTTGATAAATAGATATGCTTCCAATACCAAGCTCCGTCCACAATCTTCCCATCATATCACTATTGCCGTTGACAATTCCTTCGCGTGTAATTCTTTGCGGTATATTAAACAGAATTGATATTCGATCATAAATTTTTCCGCGTGATTCTCGATCAAGTTGTTTAAGCAAGTGGAATAAGCTGATCAGATCTTTTTGACGAGCTTCAGAAAGTAAAAGAGTCAACTCTGTTTCAACACCGTTTTCAAAGTCTAACTTGAATAATGATTCTTTGAACGATTCTGAAGCGTCATTTAAGAATGGTGTTCCTGGTCTTTTAGAAATTTCTGAATAGCAGCGTGTGCCTGCAGGAAGAAGCGACTTGCTGTTATTATTTTCCACTAAAACCCAACCGGATTTTACTTGAATTGTTGTTGATGCTTTATCGTCAACCGTTAAATAGTAAATACAACCAAGATCGGTTACGATGGCAGAGGGTGTTTTAATTGAAAATAATTTTGGTGCAGCCCATGTTCGTGCACTGATTTTTCCTTTTGATAGAATCAGTCTGTATTCAGATGATTTTGTTTCAGTTATTTGAATTTCGGATTGCGGTTCTATATCTATTTCGCCAACCGCTCCAACTTTCAACCGGGCTTTTGATTTGGAATCTGTAAAAAGCTTTTCTCCGATTTTTATTACTCCATGATCAGTTAAAATGTTTGATTCAATAACCGGGTAACCGGATATTTTTTCTACTGACCAAAATGTGCTTGGCGAACGATCAAAAATCAAATATGCTAAGATCACTCCTAATGCAATAATAGATATGATTCCGGCTACAACATACAATTTGTTGTTTTCGATTTCGTTGGCTTTCAGCATCAAGCTGTTTTTTAAGTGATCAGCTTCGGAACTTATTGCGGAGGCAGATGAAAATATTCTGGGAATGATTTTTTTTGTGCTGCCGGTTTTTTCGTTTTCTTTATGAATTTTCTCCAAAACCTTTTCCTTAGATCGGAGATTTTTTTCCTTTATACCGGTTTCGGAACTTATGGTAATTAGGTTGTCGAATAATTTGGTACAGCTTTTACAATAGTTAAGATGCTCGTGAATTTCTGCGCGAACTTCATCAAGAAGAATTCCCTTTGAATAATCGTTTAGATAATATTTTACTTCTGTACAATTCATTCGGTTTAACAGCGGTTAGGTTTAATTTTGATCGTCTAGAATTCGTTTTACTAAGTCGTACAGTTCAATTTTTTTCTCATCTCCCAATTGTTCAAATTCTTTTTTGTGATTTATCATAGTATGCAAATAAAACCTTCTCTTTATTTCATTTTCGGAATTACCGGTTGAGATAAAATCACATGAATCGAAACCTATATCCCTGCATTTAAGCTGGTAGCTAATCATTTGGAGCCCTCTTTGAGATAAAGCTTATTGAAAATATAGATAAATTAAAACCCTTCTTTTAAGGCAATAATTTCATTATAAATAGACTAATAATTTTTAAGATAACACTAATATTGCTTCAATTATTGTGCACATCGAAAAGTTCACAATACGTGCTAAATTGTAAATTAATAATGTGTTGGTATTGGATTTTGTAAAATAACGAGGCAATTCACTTGAAAAGTATTTCAATAATATTTAAATATGAACTGAACTTTGAAAGGATTATTTATGGAAAACAGAAAAACTCAAAAAGTTGTCGCTGCATTTTTATTCGGAGCCGTTGTAGGCGGGGTTATAGCTTTGTTATATGCCCCTAAAAGCGGTAAAGAAACAAGAAAAGACGTCTCCGATGAAATTAATAATTACATGAAAAAAGCAAGCGATGCAAAAAATAGTATTATAGAGAAAGCAAAAAAGTTTTCTAATGATATGGTTGGTCAAACGGAAAAAGTTTACTCTGATGTGAAAAGCTTTAAAGAAGGAAAATTTTCGGGAACGGCAGAGAAAATAGAAAGTGAAATTAACCGCCTTCGCAGAGCAATTAAATCTGCTATTGATTCTTATAAAGATACGAGGAAGGCCAGAAGATTTTTTCCCGATGAAGATAAATATTACTTCACCGATTTCAACGATTATCTTTTCCAGGATGATGAAGAGGAATCTCTTCCCAAATTTGAAGGTATGAAGAAGCGAAGCAATTAATTTGATAAAAAAAGCGCTCAATATTTATTTCTGCCGCCGTTGAAATGAAATACTTAAACCTTGGAAAAAACGGACCTCGTGTTTCATCCATTGGCTATGGTTCATGGGGAATTAGCGGCAGAGATTGGGGGTTTACTGATGATGAGGTTTCAAAAAAAGCAATTCATGCCGCATTAGATAATGGGGTTAATTTAATTGATACCGCCGATGTTTACGGTTTCGGGCATTCTGAGGAATTAATTGCGCAAGTTCTCAATGAAAGAGGCGAAAAAGAAAAGGTAATCATTGCTACAAAAGCCGGTAATAATTTTTATCCATTCTTAAATGAAAAGCATAACACAACTCCTGCAAATCCCGACTATTCTAAAAAGCATCTTGTTTTTGCTGCCGAGCAAAGTTTAAAAAGATTAAAACGAGATTATCTTGATGTGCTTCAACTTCATAGTCCCACCACCGATTTGTTGATGAAGGATGAACCATGGGAAGCTCTGCTGAAGCTTAAAGAGCAAGGAAAAATAAAACAAGCCGGTTTAAGTGTTCAATCATTTAAGGAAACAGAGCAAGCATTTTTGCTTGATGAACACAAAGATATTTTAGATGTAATTCAAGTGAGGTATAATCTTTTAGAAAGAGAAGCAGAAAAAGAACTTTTTCCCAAAGCATTGAAATATGGAATTGGAGTTATAGTGAGAATACCATTGCTGTTTGGTTTGCTTGCAGGCAAGTTTGATAGAAATAGCACATTTGGTGAGGATGATCATAGAAAATTTAATTTATCGGAAGAAAAACTGAATGCTTATCTTGAACAGCTTGAGACAATGAACTCTTTTTTTGAGCTTCATAAGCAATACTCTATGGCTCAGCTTAGTTTAAGATTTTGCATTTCACATCCTGCTTGTCATATTGCAATTCCAGGCGGTAAAGCTGCAGAGCAAGTAGTTGAAAATGTTGGTGCATCTGATTTAGATTTTATTCCCTATGATGATTTCCCGAAATTGAAACAGGAATAATCTTATCGGCCGGGTAGTTATCACTCATCTCTTCTAAACTCAATTAAAAATTCAGTCCCCGAATTATTATTCAAGCTTATCTCGCCATCTAATTGTTTAACAAGAGACATAACGAGTTGAAGTCCCAATGATTCAGTATTCTTAAAATCTATATTGTCCGGGAAACCGCATCCGTTATCACCAATTTTAATTGAGTAACCATAATTCGGATCTTGTTGAACGCCGATGAATATCTTTTTCTGTCGTTCTCCATTATCATCAAGAGGAGCTGATTTGAAAGCATGTTTTAAAGAGTTTGAAACTAATTCGTTGACAAGAAGCCCAAGGTAAACCGCCTGATCAGCATTTAAGCTTATGTTGTCAATACTCAATTCCGTATTTACTGAAGAAGATTCTACTCCGAAAGAGTGAAATAAATTTTTGAATAATTCCTCTATGAACTCGTGGATATCAATACTTGAAAAGTTTTTACTTTGATAAAGCTTTTCGTGTATGAGAGCCATTGACTTAACTCTGTTTTTACTTTCTTCCAAAATTTCATTTGTTTTTTTATCGGTAGTGAAACCAGCTTGAAGATTTAAGAGACTCGAAATTATTTGTAGGTTGTTCTTTACGCGATGATGAATTTCTCTAAGCAGCACTTCTTTTTCTCGCAGCGATCCTTCAATTTGAGCGAGAGTTTTTTTACGCTCGGTGATGTCATTAAAAGTTACGACTGTTCCTGTTATGAGTCCGTTTTCAATAATCGGGTGCGAAGAATATTCTATTGAGAAACTCGTCTTATCCTTTCGCTCCAATGTTACTTCCGAAGTATTATTTGTTTTTCCATTTTTAATAGTTTTAATTAACGGACATTGATTTACATTACAAATTTTTCCATCCACTTCTATACAGTGAATGAACTCATGCATAGTTTTATTAAGACATTCAGACATATTATAACCAAGCATCTCGAGAGATGAACTATTAATAAATGTGCATTTCAACGAATTGTCTACACCAAAAATTCCTTCTCCTGTTGATTCTAAAACCTCGGAAAGTTTTTTACTTGTTTTTCGTGAGTTAATGAAAGAGAGAGTTACCAGGGAAAAAAGTAAGCTTATCAATATTCCGGAAAGAAGAACAATTACTGGTTTATCGGATTCAAACGATGCTATAAATTTTGGAAGCGCTGTAAACTTTAGTGTCCACGTTTTTCCGTACAGGTTAAGAATGCTCATTCCCGTAAACGATTCATCCGGTACAGTAGCGTACAAAGAATCGCTATTGTACATTAGATTTTTAGGAATAGTATCAATACCATCATAGATCTGAATCTTTATATTACTAAGTTCATTTCCTAACGTTGACCCCATAAGATGGCTCATTCTGAAAGGGCTATAAACATATCCTTTAAATAAATCTCTTCGCTGTTCTACGGTAGGGGCTTGAATATTCTTTTTATAGAATGGGATAAATATTAAGAACCCGGCTTGAATGTTATATTCGGTTTCTTGAACCAATGTAATTTTTCCTGTGATTGTGGTTAAACCGTCATCCCTTGCTTCCAGCATTGCAGATTTGCGCAAAGGTTCGAACAGCAAGTCATAACCAAATGCACGTTGGTTTCGTTCGTTAAATGGTTCAATGTAAATCACCGATGTATATTCTTCTCTCGTACCCTCAGGCCAAATTCTAAAATTAGAAAACCCTTCACTTTGCATTGCTTTTACAAGCTTAAGAGAATCTGAATACCTTAGGCCATATGAATATCCAAGTCCTAAAATACCGGGAAAGTTTTTATCTATAAGAAGATTCTCAACGTATGTTTTCCATTCACCACGCGTAACTGTATCGGATGAGGCAAGCAATCCAATGCCGCCCAATAAAACCTGCTCATAGACATGCATTCTTTTTAAAATTGTCTGATTGGTTTCTCTGATCTTAAAATCGAAGTTGACACGAGCATCACTTTTATCATCTGCATTTGCAATTTGCCAGCCCACGTACGTTATAATTAGCGGGATGATTAATGCTATCCACGCAAGTAAAACTCCACTCCTGTAGTAAACGTTTGTAAGTGATTTTAAAAAATCAGAAGGGAATATTTTTTTAATATTTATCACTTTTGCCTTAATAATTTTGTTCTAACTAAAATGACACCGTTAGGAAATAAACCCTGCCTTTGTAGAGAATAAAATAATAATTTGAAACCAAATAAGTAATTAAAAATTCAAATGAATGAAAAAATATTATGAACAATAAAATTAAGTATTTGAAATGGCATGAATAACCAGGGGGAATTAGTTATTTTCGAATAAATGATTTTCACTTTTGGTAACTTTTAAAAAGAGAGTGTTATGGAAATTTTTCAAAAGTATCCCTTAAAATCTAAACTTCTATCAGTACTATTTACTTTTTTAATTTATTCATCAATACTTCCGCAAGTAATTTTAGATACTGTTCAACATAAGCAAGTTGGACCTGGAATGTTCTATACAAAATACTTGGTACATTCCATTCCATGCAGTATAGATGTTTTTGAAGCTGACATGACAAATGAATTCTTTGCAATTGAAACAGTAAAAGCATTTGAACTGCTTTCCGGGGGCAGGGAAAAGACGAGCGCAATGTCAATTAGAAAAAATTTTGCCGGTCATTGGTCAGTGTGTCCTGTCAACGGGGACTTTTTTAATTTAAAAACCGGGATGCCAAATAATATTCAAGTAGAGAATGGCGAAGTGCTTCGAAATGAAAGGGTTGATTGGCCGACAGTCGGTTTTAGTGTGAATAATGAAGTCTCTATTTCCAATCCAAATTTAAGCGGAAGAATTGTGCTGAAAGATTCTTCATTAAAAATAAACGGGATAAATGTTGCAAGGGATATCAACCAACTAATATTTTATAATCAATTTTATGGAACATCAACGGGAACGAGTGACGACGGTTTTGAGATGATTGTAAATCCTATCGCTTCATGGTTGGCAAATGATACAGTTTATTGTGTTGTTGATTCAATTAATCTATCCGGTCGAAATACAGTAATTCCAGATAGCTCAATGGTTGTTTCTGCAAGCGATATGGTCGCAAATTATTTGAGTTCTCATGTATCGGTCAAGAACACAATTAAAATATTATTGAATAAAGTTCCTGCAAAATAAGTCTATATAAAACAAAGCGTTATAGTTCTTT
>DAIMIJ010000047.1:0-11957 GCA_036722835.1 Ignavibacteriaceae bacterium
TACATTTTGCGCAGAAATTTCTTTCAATATTTCCGTGCAGTTCATAAATGGTTTTGCTGCCGGCTCTTTGATGTAGGTTATCAACATTTTGAGTTATCACGATCACCCTTTCAAAATATTTTTCCATTTCGACTATAGCAAGATGACCGGGATTAGGTTTTGACTCTTGAACGATTGACTTTCTGTAATTGTACCACTCCCAAACAAGCTGGGGATTTCGCATGAAGGCATTAAAATTGGCAAGCTCCTCGGGACGAAGTTTGTTCCAAATTCCATCTTTCCCTCGGAAGATAGGAATTCCGCTCTCGGCAGAAATTCCAGCACCAGAAAAAAAGACTATTGCTCTTGCTGATTTAAGCTTTTTAATTAGGCCGGATGGAATATCCAATAATTATTACCTGAAATAAACCACTACTCGTTTTTAATTTCTTCGAGGAGTTTCTTGGCTTCAGCTAATTTATCATCATCATCTTCATCTTTCTTAGGACTGTCAATAACCTTTTTCAAAATGTCCCTTGCCTTTTGATATTCATCTTCGCGTATGTAAGAGTTAGCCAAGTCAAGATAGAACATCCTAAAATTAGGAAAAAGATTTACTGCCTTGTTAAACTCTGTAATGGCGATTTCGTTATCAGCCCAGCCGAGTCCAATTACAGCCCGTGCAGGCGCCCACTTTTCACTTGCTTTAGCATGGGTTCTTGCTAAAATATAATGAGCAAGCGCAATTTCATACTTATCACCGCTGTTCAGCTTAATTGCTTTTTCACAATCGTCCTTAACAGAATTCACCACACCGGCAACAGAAAAAACTCCTTTGAATAAAGCTATTCTTCCATTGGCAATTGCTCTTCTCACATAAGTAATAGATTTATCCGGTGCAAGTTTTACAGACTTATCGGCATAGTCAAAAGCTTTTTGATAAATAACAAGCTGAGCATCTTTTTGTTCACTAGTATTTTCAGGCATGTGTTCACCAATATCAACATGAGCACGGCTGATTCTCCATAGAATTTCCCAATTGTTTGGATACAGCTTATCGGCTTTAAGGTAAGTATCTAAAGCTTTTTGATTATTATACTCTTCCGTGTATTGATCGCCTTCTTCGATGAGCTTTTCTACCATTTGAGCTTTAACAGAAAAAGTAAAGAGGAGAAAGAAACTCAGAAAAAGTATACCACAGAACCTTTTTGATGCATTCATTTTTGTCTCCTTAATTAGTCAAATAATGATTTGTTTATTTGGTTTTCAATTTCGGGATTAATACCATGACTGAATAAATCCGTTGCAGCAAGAGATAAAAATTTTGTCCACTTGCTGTCCGTTTTCAATTCAGTTGCGATAGCATTTTTGTATGCATTAACTTTAGCGCTAAGCTCGTCCGCATGATAAAGTGCAATTGCTTCAAGTGTTTTGGGAACAACCGGTGAAGCATGTTCAAGTTTTCCCTGGTGACTTAAGATTAAATGAATCAAACAATTTTTTAAGTCCTCCGGAAAATCTTTTATTTCTTTAATTTTTTCTTCAACAATCATTGCCCCGATTACAATGTGTCCAATTAGTTTTCCTTTGTCGGTATATTCAAATGCAGTATCAAAGCTTAGCTCTTCGATCTTTCCAAAGTCATGCAGGATCGCTCCGCAGACAAGAAGATCTCTATTTATTTCAGAATGAAAGTCAGACATCAAATCACAAATTTTAACTATTTCCAATGTATGCTCAAGCAATCCGTAAACATATGAATGATGCCATGATTTACCTGCAGGAGCCAATGAATATCTTTCAAAATTATCTTCAGTAAAAATATTATTTATGAGAGCATGAAGCTTAGGATTTGAAATCTTTTCAGCTCTATCAAAAAATTCTTTCCTCATCTCACCCAAATCACGTTTTGATTTAGCCAAGAAATCCATTACAGTAACATCATCGGTAAGTTTTGCGGGTCTGATTGATTTAACTTTAATCTGAGGTGAACCCTGATAATCATCAATAGTACCCTTAACTTTAACAATATCTCCAGCTTTGATTTTAGTATAAATTTCTTCAAAGCTTTCAAACATATTTGAGTTTAGAGAGATAGATTTATCGGCAAGCTCAAGTGCTAAAAATTGTTTGTTAGTTTTAGAAGTGCGAAGCTCGCATTTTTTAACGATAAGAAAGTGATCTAATGCATCACCTTTGTTTAGAGTGATAATATCTGATTGTGAAAGCATAATTACTTAGTTGAATTTACGAAACAAGTTAACTAAATAAAACTATTTCTCTCTAACTATTTCAAAAACACTTTCCTTAGGCAAGTGAGCAATAACCGAGCGATTAAGAAGATCAATCGAAACCACAATTGCTTTTCCAACCTCTGCTTCTTGAACTACTCCAACTACTCCCTGAAAAGGTCCTTCTTTTATTTTAACTTTAACACCCCGTGCTAATCCTTCTTTAATTTGGAACTCGGCATTAGTTTGAAGCATTTTTTTCAAATTATCAATTTGCCACTCTGGAATACGAGCGGGTCTTCCCCGCTGGCTAAGACATCTCACTATTGATGGCTGTTCGAGAGACAGAATTCTTTCTTTCTCATTAGAAAAAATAAAAATGTAACCTCTGAGCAGCGGTTCACTTATTTTTTTCTTTCTATCGGACCATTGACTGATTTTGACAATGGTAGGAAGATAATGCTCCACACTTGCTGCTTCAAGCTGTTTAGCGGCTTTGAATTCATTGCGTGGTTTTGTGTAAAGAGCAAACCAGCATTTATCGGTTATGATCGTTTTTTCATGTACCTTTTCAGACATAGTTATTGTAGATGACACGGGATTATTTATTTCCGTACCGCCGTTCTTCCTATAGAATAGTAAGTGAACTTCATATCTTTCATCTTATCAACATCATAAAGATTTCTGCCATCAAAAATCACCGGTTGTTTCAGCAGTGAGGCGATTCTCTCAAAATCCGGGTTTCTAAATTCGTTCCACTCAGTAATTATAATTAGGGCATCGGAGTTTTTTAAAGCTTCATAAGGATATTTTGCATAATGAATTTTATTACCCAGGAATCTGTGCGTTGTTTCTTTTGCAACCGGATCGTATGCCGAAACATTTGCTCCCTCTGCAAGTAATTTTTTTATAATGGCAATCGCCGGAGCTTCTCTTACATCATCTGTATTTGGTTTGAACGCTAACCCCCAAATCCCAAATTTCTTTCCCGAAACTTTCCCTTTGTAATGCTTCTTAATTTTTTCAAGAAATACATCAACCTGTTTTTTATTTACATCATGAACTGCTTTTAGGATTTTAAAATCGTACTTAATTTCATTTGCAGTATTAATCAAGGCGGCAACATCTTTAGGAAAACATGACCCGCCGTAACCAACACCAGGAAACAGAAATCTTTTGCCAATTCGTGAATCAGAGCCGAGAGAAATTCTTATTTTATCTACATCAGCACCAGCCAATTCACAAAGATTTGCAATTTCATTCATGAAAGAAATTTTCATTGCAAGAAAGGAATTCGCTGCATACTTGGTCATCTCAGCAGATCTCTCATCCATAAAGTAAATTGGATTACCGGATCTTACAAATGGATCATAAAGCTGATCCATAATTTTTCTCGTTTTTTCATTGCGGGTTCCAATCACAACCCGTTCGGGTTTCATAAAATCTTCTACTGCTAAACCTTCTCTTAAGAATTCAGGATTTGATGCAACATCAAAATTAAATTTGGGTGCATGTTTTTTTATTGCAGCCCGAACCTTATCGCTTGTACCAACAGGGACCGTACTTTTATCGACAATAACTCTAAATCCGAGCTTCGGTTCTTTCTTAAATAATTTTCCAAGATCATCAGCAACTTTAAGAACGTAACTTAAATCGGCGCTTCCATCCTCATCCTGAGGCGTTGGAAGACACAACATAACAACTGTAGATCTTCTGACAGCATCATTAAGATTAGATGTAAATTGTAATCTTCCTTCTTTCAAGTTTCTGCTGAATAAATTTTCCAACCCCGGCTCAAAAATGGGAATTATGCCCTTCTTTAATTTTTTTAATTTTTCTTGATCAACATCTACGCAAATAACATCATTACCCGTTTCGGCAAAACAGGTTCCGGTTACTAATCCCACATATCCTGTTCCAACCACTGCAATTCTCAATGTGACCTCCTATTTATACTTTTTATGTTCTAATTTTATTTTTATTAGTTAAGAATAACGCGAAAATTTTACGAATTGTAATTTAAGATTAATAGAGATAAAAGTAATCTACCTAATTGAGCTTATTAATTCTTCAAATCTCTTTTGAAGCACTTTTAAAGAGATGGGTTTAGGTAGAATTTCTGTCACTCCAATTTTATTATATGATTTTTTTAAATCATCGGATAGACTCTCCAGAATAAGGATTACAGAAATTTTAGAATTTTTATATGTTTTGAAAATATTGTCTAACATCTGCAGCCCGGTCATTAGCGGTAAATCATGTTCAACTAATATCAGTGAAGGAACCCTATTTACAATCATGTTCAGAGCATCGTAACCATCACGTGCACACATGACGTCAAATTCGGAAAATTTAGTTTTAATAAGTTCCTCATAGCTGCTTCTTGCTGAAGAATCATTTTCAACTATAAGAATTGCATTTTTTGAAACAGGAATTGTAAAATGAAATTCCGATCCTTCATTTTGGCTTGAGTAAAACCAAAGGTTTCCGCCGTGCTTCTCAACAATTTCTTTTGAAAGCAGTAAACCCAACCCGACTCCTTTTTCACCTTTTGTTCCTTCGGAAAAAAATATTTGATCAATTTTAAATAATCTCGTTTTATTCTTTTCAGAAATTCCAACTCCCTCATCTTTAACAATTATCTCAACAAAGTCTTCATTAAACTCTTGAGCAGAGATAATAATTTTACCTTCAGGCTTTGAAAATTTCACAGCATTGCTTATTAAGCTCGTAATCAACAACAGAAATAATCTTTCATCTGCATTGATATGAATTGATTCGCTGACATTTACTTTTATTTCCAAACCTTTATCAACAACTTGACCAGTGAAAGATGATACCGAATAATGTATCAGCCTGTTAGCATTTGTTCTCTGCGGCTCAAGTTTGACTCTATTAGTCTGAAGCTTTATTATTTCGCTTAATTGACTTACAAAATTAAATTGATTTTTTGATGATTGCAGAATGAAGTTCAAATATTCAGATTTATCTTTCTCTGAAATTTTTGGATCATTTATCAGGACTTCAGCGAAACCAATAGTACTTGTAAAAGGTGAACGAAGGTCATGCGAAATACGCGATACGAATTTATCTTTTGCCTCGTTTACTTTCTGCAAGTCGTTGATTGTGCTGAATAATCTATCTTCTGCTTCTTTAATTTCAGTTATATCTGAAACAATGCCGTAAAGATTTGTCACTTCACCTTTTTCATCTCTCTCAGCATAAATTTTTTCCATAACGGAAATGAAAGTATTTTCCTTTCGCTCAAGTCTGTAAAAAAGGTTTATTACGTTAGAGGAAGAATCGGTTAAAAATTCATTTAATGCTTCGCGAATGCGCGCAATATCTTCATTAAAAGTGATTGCTAATCTTTTTTCATTAAACGATTTGATTTCCTCTGAGGTGTAGCCAATGACTGAACTGATATTTTTAGAACAGAAATTCATTTGTTCAGTTAGAGAGGAGAACCAGACAAAATCTTTCTGTAAAAAAGAAAAAATTTGTCTAATCTGATTTTCTTGCATCGAATTCACAGACTTATTCTCAATGCTATCTGACATGTTTTGAGAACCGGAATTTTTTCCTTTTGTTTCGGCGGACATTTTGGTTAAAAATCACTTTCAATCAATTTGAAATTAACATTTAGAGTCAAATTCTCTTTGAAATATAACAAATTCAAAAGTATGTTAAAATTAAACAAAATATTTTCAAATGAAACATTTTACAATTAATTCTTGTTACGTTAAAAAGAAACAATAAACATTTGAGAAAAATGAAAAAAATATACTCTTTAATTATAGTTATAATCATAAAATTATTCGGCATCTCGGCTTTCGCTCAGGAATTACAAGGTGAAATTTACGGCAGAATTACCGATGCTGTATCGAAACAACCCCTTGTTGGCGCAAATGTCATTCTTGTTGGAACGACTTTAGGAGATGCAACCAATGTAGATGGTGAATTTAAAATAAAAAACATTTCAGTGAACACTTATCAGGTTAGAGCATCGCTTATCGGTTATAGCTCACTTACCAAAACCGATATCGCAGTAACTACAGCCCGACCAGTTCAATTAGATTTCGAACTTACTGAACATATTTTTGAGCTTGAGAATATCACCGTGCTTGCAGATTACTTTTCAAGAGTGCCCACAGAAGTAACCAGTATTAAAAATTTTAGCTATGAGGAGATCAGACGTGCACCTGGTGGTTTTGAAGATGTAATTCGTGCATTATCAATTTTGCCAGGAGTAGCTCAGGCCGAAGCAGGACGAAATGATTTAGTTGTTCGGGGCGGAGCTCCATCAGAAAATCTTTATCTTGTTGATGGAATTGAAGTTCCCAATATCAATCACTTCGGAACCCAGGGCTCATCGGGTGGTTCACTATGCTATATCAATCTTGATATTGTAAAAGAAACTTCATTTTCAACCGGTGGGTTTTCATCTAAATATGGAGATAAATTATCTTCCGTCTTAAGCATTGATTTAAGAAACGGCAGAAACGATAGATTAGGAGGCAAAGCAACAATTTCTGCAAGCCAATTTGGTTTGAATGTTGAGGGTCCGCTTTCTGCAAACAGTGACTTTATTTTTTCTGCACGCAGAAGTTATCTTGACCTTATCTTTAAAGCTGCAGGGTTTGGGTTTGTTCCCGAATACTATGACGTGCTTTCAAAGTTTAATTTTAAGCTTGATAATAAAAACTCACTAAACTATCTGTTCATCGGTGCTTTTGATAACGTAAGATATTTTAACGAGACCTCAGACCAGCGTTACGATAACTCGAGAATACTCGGGAGCGATCAAGTTCAGTACTTCACCGGATTGTCATGGCGAAGAATTTTTACCGGCGGTTTTTTTAATCTTACACTTGGCAGAAACTTCGTTGATTTTGATACATCTCAGAGAGATTCGCTACTTGTTCCTATCTTTCTGAATAAATCGCTTGAAGCAGAAAATAGTCTTCGTGGAGATTTTGTTTATAAATTGTCCGCTAATTCGGAAGTAAACTTTGGATTTAATTTTAAACTGATAAAATTCAAAGCAGATATTCTTCTCCCAACCTTTAAAACTTCATTTGGAGATTCCTTGCCGAACACATCATTAAACGCTAGGAGTAATTTTACCAAATCAGCGTTTTATGCAGTTTATCATAAGCATATATTTGATAAACTTTATGCAAATTTTGGATTACGTGTTGATTACTTTGATCCACTTGAAACCAAGTTTTACTTTAGTCCGAGATTCTCTTTCTCTTATGCTTTGAATGAACTGACAAATATAAACTTCAGTTCAGGTATTTATCATCAATCACCTTCGTACATTTGGTTAACAGCAGATGAATCAAACAAAAAATTGAAGAACATTCGTGCTGATCACTACATTTTTGGTTTTGATCATCGCCTGAGAGAAGATGTTCTTTTAAAGATTGAAGGATTTGTAAAAAACTACTCAAATTATCCAACAAGCAAGATTCGACCTTATTTAGTGCTTGCAAACAGCGGGGCAGGTTATGGTGGTTCAGATAATAATTTCTCAAGCTTTGGTCTGGAACCATTACTCGACGAAGGTAAGGGTATATCAAGAGGAATTGAATTTTCCATTCAAAAAAAATTATCAGATGTACCATACTATGGTTTAATAAGTCTAACCTTTGGCAAAACTGATTTTACATCTCTTGATGGAATAGAAAAACGCGGTAGTTATGATCAAACCTGGATTTTTAACTTAAGCGGAGGTTACAAATTTAATGATCAGTGGGAAGCAAGTTTGAAATTCCGTTTCGCTTCGGGTATGCCATTCACTCCTTTCAATTCCGATGGAAGTCAAAATATTAGTTTATACAATTCCGATCGAATGAAACCTAACCACAGTTTAGATCTGAGAGTTGATAAAAGATGGTTTTTCGATAGGTGGACTTTGATTACTTATCTTGATTTTCAAAATGTTTACAACAGAAGAAACTCAACTTCAATCAGATGGGATCAACGAACTCAAAGTGTGGATTCTGAATCATCAATTGGAATATTACCGTCAATTGGTGTAAGTCTGGAGTTTTAATTTTGGAAACAAACCCAATTTCTCAACAAATGCAATCCTCGACTTGAAGAAATTAGATTTGTTATCAAGCAACTTGGGAATTTATTAGTCTAAATACTGAATGACTTCTCTAGTTGCTCTTTCAATATCTTCGGCAAAATCAAGCTCAATGCATTTTAGTGAATCGATATTTACAACGTACAATTTTTCACCTTCATCTATCGCTTCTTGAAAAGCGGCTTCATAAAAAATGTTAACTTTATTTTCAGCTAAGATTTTTCTATCAAGAATTTCAAACAGCTTATTTGTGAACTTAGTGCTAAACTTTTCCATCCCAATAGATTCACCGACAGCATGTTTTAAATCAACGGTTTTACTTATTTCGGCAATTGATTTATCACTGTTCAGCCGAATCTTTATCTCTTCATCACTTAGCTCGTGATCTGATCTGAGCGCAAGGCAGTTGGGATAGTTAGACTGGAGCAACAGAGCAAGAATTCTTTTATCAAATAAAATATCGCTGTCCAGCAAGAGCATGTCGTTATTTATCAAAAGATCTTTGGTCATCCACAAAGAATAAATGTTGTTTGTTATATCATATTTATAGTTCCGAATGTATGTTACATTTAATTGCGGATAATATCTGACAACAAAATTTTTTATCTGCTCTTCAAGATATCCTGTCACTATGACTATATCATTTAGATGATAAGCAAGAAGATTATCCAGCATGCGTTCTAAAATTGTTTTACCTCCAATTTTTAGCAAACACTTTGGTGTATTATCTGTAAGAGGACGAAGTCTTGCTGAAATGCCTGCAGCTAAAATTACGGATTTCATCTTTAGGATTTCAGCTTTAAAGCTTTATCAGATTTAGATTGGAAAAAATAAATTATTATTGCAAGAATATTTCCAACGACAAAAATTCCTAGGAGGTAAATATCAATCCGGTTGAGAAACGATGTGATAATTAAAAATGTCCATTGAGTTGTTGGTCCAAGAAGCGTCCAAAGACGAATTAGCAGTCGATTTTTCTTGGAATATTCTTCGGCATTTATATGAGCTTTAATTTTTTCTTGTTCCGGTTTAGGATTGGTTACTTTTTGCTGAATTGCGGAATATTGCAGATAAATCCAAATGATTACTTTATCAAAATATCTGCCTTTAATTTTTTTTAACCGTTCAAACTCATCTTCAAATACTTTTAGTCCCTCGTCCAAAATGCTGACACGATTGAGTACATAATCTAAGTATCTTGTGCGGTAATAATCTAAAAGTCCAGACTGAATAGCATTGCTAATTCCAGCAGCCGCAGTTAAAAGCCATATCAGGAAAGGATTGGAGGAATTATTAGCATAACCGAAGCCGATACCAAAATAAAGAGCAACGCTGACTACATAATCTGCAACACCATCTAAAATTCTTCCTATGGTTGTTCCATTTTTTTTCAGGCGTGCAAGCTGTCCATCACTGCAATCAACAACATTATACAGAAGATACAAAACTGCGCCGAACATGAATGCTTTGTGCGTTCCAAACGAATAGCATATCCCGCCAAGAACCCCGAAGATCATGGAAATTACAGTAAGCTGGTTTGGAGTTATGTTTGTGCTGTAGACTGCTTTAACTAAAAGAAAGGCAAGCGGACGGTAAAAATAGAGATCAAATAATTCTTCAACCTCAATTTTTTTTAAGGAACTTTTGTACTCATGAAAAAGACTCATTAGCTGCGTCGGTTCTCTGCAAATTCCTTAATGGCATTTATAACTGCTCGATTTTGCTCTTCGGTTCCTATCGTAATTCGTAAATGAGAATTTAGAAGTTCTTCATTCATAAATTTGAGTATCAATCCTTTTCCGTTAAGGAATTCTTTTAGATCCTTGTAAATTTCCTTGGGAATTTTTACTAAGATGAAATTTGCATCCGACTTGAAGACTTTGAATCCTTTAAGCTTTCCCAATTCAGAATAATAAAGCTCCTTATCCTTTTTCATTTTTTCGGAAATACTTTTGTAGTATTCTGGAGAATCTATAGCAGCAATTGCAACTTCCTCAGACAATCGGTTAAATCCCAAATATCTATTTGTCATTCGAGTAAGCTTTTGGATGTTGTCACCAATCAATGCAAAGCCAATTCTCATTCCAGCTAAGGCATAGTATTTAGAAAAAGTTCTGATTAGAATGAGATTGGGATTATCTTTAAGAAGAGTTTCAAGATGGTCGTTGAAGCCGTCAAATGCATACGCTTGATCAAAGATTACAATTGATTCACGAAGCTCCGATAAAAGTTTTTTCAAATCGGAAAGTGAAATTGAATTCCCGGTAGGATTATTTGGTGAACTGATAAGAATTGCATTAGGTTTTTCTTTTTTATAAAGATCAACCAGCTTATCAAGGTTATAGTGAAAACTGTCTTCGCCTTCATCCAATGGATATTCCACATTTTTACCGCCTGCTTCGCTTGCAAGCTCTTTATAATACCACCAAGAATAAGATGGTATAAATAACTTTTCATCTTTATTAAGGTAACAAAGAATTGCCTGCTTTAAAAGATCTTCAGCACCATAACCAAGCAGCACTCTATTTTCAGGAAGATTAACTTCTTTGGCTAATCTTTCGGATAAAATACTTTTCACACTGGAAGCAAATGATCTTGTGTAACAGCTTAACTTTGAATAATCTGCCTTCTTTAAAACTTCAAAACAACGAGGTGCGGGACCGTAATTGTTTTCATTTCTATCTAAATAAATTTTGTTTTCCATCGTTCCTCAAATTTCATTTTTTGCTTTACAAAACTATTAAATAAAATATTAATAGTCATTGCAAATAGATTTGTGGTTAAGCATAACCAAACATTTTTATGGAATTGTATGCGAGATATATTCCAATTAAAACTAAGCCAAAACCTAAAATTCGTATTATCGAACTTATCAAACCAATCCGAAGCTTATTCCTAAACTTCACAATGAAACGAGTGTAAAAGTTCAACCAGATAAAACTTCCAATCGAAAGACTTGCTGCATAAATTAGACTTAAAACTATGGGATTCAGTTCATCGGGTTTGCTTTGGTTATTAAACCTTTCAATTATACCGTTATCAACTTTTTGTTCAAGCTTATTTTCGGAATTGATTTTTTTTATTGAATCAAGGTTTTCCTTAACTATTAAATCCAATCCACCGGTATTTAAGTTTAAGGAGCTTGCCAAAGAAAAAATTACAAATGTTGATGAAAGCCATCCGAGAAAAAGTGAGGGATTTGTTATGTTAATTAGAATGCCGGTTGTGAATCCTCCTTTGTTTGCAATTCTATCTCTAACTATATTTTTTAGATTTACATTTGTAAGATCAAACTTTGTTTTCATCACTCTGATGCCGACAATTATAAGAATAACCGAGCCAACAATTAGAATATATGGAACAAAAGGTTTGTAAACCTGGTAAAGGGAGACAATTCCAAAGACAATAATTAGAACATAAAAAAACTCGATTACAGAAGCGCCGATTGCCACTCTTATACAATAACGAAGTTTTCCTAACAGAGCATTTGTTGTAACTAATATATTTATTGGGCCTGCTATCGGAATGGATAGAATGAACCCGGCAACAAATCCTATAATTATAATTGTTAATGCACTTTCCATTAAACCATTCTTTTATTTTTTATGATCAAAAATGCTCTCAATGATAAAGATTATTTTCGAGGAGGT
>DAIMIJ010000048.1:0-1087 GCA_036722835.1 Ignavibacteriaceae bacterium
TTGTAAAAAATCTTTGAGGTAAAACATGAAAAAAGCTATTTTATTTTTAATACTAATAATAACTCCATATTCATTGGCGCAATTAAACAGCGCAAGCATTAAGCTGGGATTTTTCAATCCCACGGCTACAAACGGGGGTTTTATTATTGGATATGAAGGTGGGAAAATTATTGATGAACGATTAATCTTTGGTTGGAGTGTTGATTGGTTTCATTCCAATTATGTTGATAAAAAGCTTGTCAGTGATCTCAACCAGGTATATGTAATTGGAGTAGGGCAGATAAATGAGTTGAGAGCTAAAACAAATCTTCACGATTTTCCAATCCTAATAAATTTTAGGGGCGAGTTTCCAATTGCTCCTTTAATAAGATTATACGCCACTGGTGGAGTCGGTATTGAATTTCTTCTCATCAACTATCGAAGTTTTCAAAATCCTGATAATGATGAATTCAAAGCAGCATTCGATTTTAGCTGGCGCATCGGGGCTGGAATTTTATATAGAATTGGCAGCCGATCAGAAGTATTTGGGCAGATTGATTATCATTCCTCCCAGCCAAGCTGGGAGTATGAAGTGAATGATGGCAGTACCGGTAAAAGAATTTTTGAACGAAGCTTTGATATGAGCGGTATTATGGCTCGAGTTGGTTTAAGATTCTTTTACTAAAACTGATTGAAGTCAATTATTTCCTCCACTCCCAAACGAGGATTTCATTTTTCTTGTTAATTAGAAAATCCTGAAACGTTTCATCGTCAGAAAAATTTATTTTATTACCATTCTGATCATATAATTCACAATATGCACAGGAACTAATCGGATTCATTATGTAATACGCATAGTTACCACGCCACTCGTATCGAAATACTTTCATATACATATAACGATTAGTATTTGATAAGCTATCGATCTTTATTTTTAACCAGCTTGGCGCATCTCTTTCAAAATTAAAGGGAATGGTGATATCCTCCAGCTCACACCCGATACAGGTGAGTAATATAAATGAAGTAATAAAAAAATATTTCATCATTTCAAATATTCGTTTATTAAGTCTATGAAATATTTAATTTGCTAAAGTTACCAGCTAGTCAA
>DAIMIJ010000048.1:1187-11879 GCA_036722835.1 Ignavibacteriaceae bacterium
TAGTAGGACGAAACATTCCATCCTTAGCTAACTCCTCATAATCTGCAAATTCTTTCTCAGTTTTTGGACGACTGGCTCTAAAGCAAATTTTCTTACCATCATGAGAAAAGAATGCACCGCCATCATATCCTTTTTGGTAAGTTAATCGAGTCTGGTTTGAGCCGTCTAAGTTCATAAGATAAAGTTCTGGATCTCTATCCCGTGTTGAAGTAAAAATAATTTTATCACCGAGTGGTGATATAGTTGCCTCTGCGTCATATCCAAGTGCATCAGTCAATCTTCTGACATTGGAGCCATCGGCATTTGCTAAAAATATATCAAATGAATCATACAATTTCCAAACATAACCTTTTGATCTATCAGGCGGGGGAGGGCATTCATCTCCAGCCAAATGAGTGGAAGCGTATAAGATTGTGGAATCACCGGGTAAAAAGTATGAACATGTGGTTTTACCGAAACCCGTAGAAACCATTTTTTTATTTGTGCCGTCAATATTCATTGTGAATATTTGATCGCATGGTAAAACACCATTTGTACTTTGGTAAATTATTCTTTGTTCACTGAATGATAAATATGCTTCAGCATTTTCACCAGCCATAGTCAGCATTTTAATATTCATCAAGTGCTTTTCACCTTGAACACGTAAAGTATCTGAAGTGTAGGAGTCTTGACCATAAGTCATTTTTACAACTGTCAAGCTAAAGGATGCAAATAGCAATAGGAGTATTTTATTCATAGCAGATATTAAATTATTATTAGAAAAAAGTTAATATACATTTTTGAAAATTATTCTGGAATGTGAACAAGAAAATATTCTTTTGCGGTTTCACCGATTGATTTCGCCTCGGCGAGAGTCATATGCATTTCATCTGGAGTTTCATCATCGTGCCCTGCTTCAATAATGGCCAGATCAGAGTTCTTGGCATTTAATACAAGCTCATGGCAATAAGCTGTATCACCCCCATAGCAAATTTTCTTGTTTTGATAAGTGAAAGTGTATCCGAAAGCTGGTACCTGTCTGGTCGTAACGCCATCATGTAAATATTCTTTATGAATCACAGGAAACGGTTTAATCAAAACAGATTTTCTTCTGAATGCTTTTGTATTATTAAGCTCTTGTAAATTAATTTGATAGCTAATGGTTTTAGAATAAACTTTCTTAAAAGCATTATATATACTCCCAATCTCAACACATCCCTTGGGGAAATAAATTGCTAGTGGAGACTTCTTATTCATCACTCGAAGATAAGTCAATAATGACCAAACTCCACCAACATGATCATGATGACCGTGTGAAATAAAAATATCTGAGATTTCTAAAATTTTTTGAGTACCTATTTCCTTATTTAAATCGCGCAGAATTCCATCGCCAGGATCAATAATAAAATGAGAACTTCCTGCTTTGAGTAAAATTCCTGTTGCAATATTTGGTATTGAACAAAATATCTTAATTGAGAAGTCATCTTTTTTCCAACTGATAGGATATATTTTATTTGGTTTCATCAATTTAATGTGCGGAATAAAAATTATTTATTATGATAGTATTTACACGTCTTAATATTTTTACAACGTGCAAAAATATTAAATGAATAGTTCTCAAACTTAAAGCCGAGATTCTTACTTAATTCCTGTGGCATTTTTTCAAAGGAAGTATCTGTAAATTCAACAATTCGACCGCAATCCATACAAATTAAATGGTCGTGACTTCTTCTCTTGAAGCTGCTTTCATAACGGGTCATATTATCGCCAAAATTTCTCTTGCTGAGCAGTTCACATTGTACGAGCAGTTCAAGTGTATTATAAACAGTTGCACGCGATACTCTGGATTTCTTATTCTTCATTATAATGTAAAGATCATCGGCGCCGAAATGGCCGTCGTAATCCAATGCAGAATCCATGACCTCAAATCGTTCAGGTGTAATTCTGTTCTTACCTTTTTTAAGAAATTCCCTCAGAATTTCTGCAGCTTGTTTATGTCTCAAGTATTTATTGGTTAATTATTTTGTTAACGTAAAAATATATGTGCATGAAGTAAATATCAAACCAAAATGAATAATCAGTCCAATCCTAAAGCTCTCAATCCGTTCACAGAGATGAGGGTGAGTATATATGCGGCGGAAGTAAAAATTATTATTTGAAGAATAGGTATCCGCCATCCTCCGGATTCTTTTCGTGATACAGCAATGGTTGAAAGACATTGCATCGCAAAAACGAAATAGATAATCAAACCGATAATTGTTGATGTTGTGAAAAGTTTTTGCCCGGTTTCTTCAACTGTAGCATTTCGCATCGAATTGACAATAGAATTCTGTAATGTCGTTTCATCAGTTGTAACTTTAAATATTAGTGCCAGAGAACTCACAAATACTTCTCGTGCAGCAAATGCTGCAATTAGAGATACACCAACTCTCCAATCCATTCCAATTGGTGTCATAACCGGCTGAATAATTTTACCCAAGTCTGCAGCGTATGATGTTGATAGTCTTTCAGCTTTAGTTAAACTCAATACTGCTTCTTCGTTTAATCCCGTTTTATCTATATTCGGATTAATATTTGGAAAACTTGTCAATATCCAAAGTAATAAAGATAGCGTTAGAATAACTGGTCCGGCTTTTTTCAGATAAGCTTTTGTGCTCATGATTGTATTATTTAAAACTACTTTAAATTTGGGTGTTCGATAAGCAGGCAGTTCTAAAATAAAAGACGAATTATCTTCTTCTTTAATTAATTTATGTCTCATTTTATTTATGATGCTTGCAATAATAACCGAACTAATTATACTAAAAATGTAAATTGAGGCGAGCAGGAATCCACCAAGCCAGGACCTATCGGCTGGAAGAATGAACGCTAACAGTAAAGCGTAAACAGGTAATCTTGCACTGCAACTCATTAAAGGGATAATAAAAATTGTGAGTAATCTTTCACGTCTGTTTGGTATTGTGCGTGCTGCTAAAATAGCCGGGATAGCACATGCGAATCCGGATAACATGGGAACAAACGATTTTCCGTTTAGTCCGATTTTTGAAAGTGGTTTATCAATCAGCATTGCACCGCGAGCCAAATAACCGGTGTCTTCAAGCAATCCAAGAATGAGAAATAAAATTATGATTTGCGGTACAAAAACTAAAATTGATCCTGTTCCGCTTATGATTCCATTCGCAACCAAATCACCGAACCAGCCATATCCAAGTAATTTTAATGATTCGTTTGATAACATTCCGAAAAAAGTATCCACTAAACTTATGAGTGGTTCTGCAAGCCAGAAAATAGATGTGAAAGTCAAAGTCATCACAGCAAAGAAAACGACTAAGCCCCAAATTCGATGCAGGAGAATTTTATCAATCTTTAAAGTCCGTGCATCAATTTTGTAACATTCAATTTTACTTTTAGGATCAATAAGAATTCTTAATTGCTTATTTGCTTTTGAAATATTAGGAGTCTGAGGAATATCATCTAAACTGATTAAAACTTTAGATTCAATCATTTCTATTTCTTTGAAAGTTTCAATCAAATCGTTCGTATCATTACTAAAATTTGCTCTTGTCGTTTCCGGTACTTTAAATTTTTCAGTCGAAAAGATATTTTCAATTGTGGATATGAGAGTTCGAACACCCCGTCCGGATCTCCCATCAATTTTTATAACGTCGCACGAAAACAATTCGCCAAGTTTTTTTGTATTTATATCCAATTTTTTTCGTTGAAGAATATCTACCATAGTAAGAGCAATAACAATTCTGAAGTTGGATTCTTTGAGCTGCTTAACTAGTAATAGATGACGGGACAATTGGCTAGCATCCACCGTTATTATGACTAAATCAGGTGAACCTAATTCAGGATGAGAAAATAAAGATTTAACTGAAACTTCTTCATCTGGAGAATTAGGAAATAAGCTTACAATGCCTGGTGAATCTAATAGGTTTGCTTCAAGAGAAAATTTTAATTGGAATTTTCCTAAAGAATATTCAACGGTTGCGCCAGGATAGTTAACTGTCTTAAAATTATTACCGCTTAAATAATTAAAAAGGGTCGTTTTACCCGAATTAGGAGGTCCAACTAAAGTGATAAGAGGAATTCTTGCAGTGGTGGATTGATTCATTCAACTTTTATGCAATCAGCTTCATTGCGTCTCAATGCAATCAATGTTCCTCGAATTGAAAATGCCATTGGATCATTAAACATTGATGAGTTAACCAATTCTATTTCTTGACCGGGGGTGAATCCAATTTCTAAGATTCTTCTGGAGGATGGATGAGATGAATCAATATTTATGATTATGACTTTTTCTCCAAATTTTAGCTGCGAAGCTGTTTTCATTTTTCTTTACTCTATTATTCAGATTTAATCTACATAAAAATAGCAATGATTAATCAATCAATCAAGATTTATTTTCATCTCTTTATAAATTTTCAAATACCATTTTGGGTAATTAATTTGGGAAAGGGGGCAGCATAAAACTGTTCAAGTTCAAAAATTGGAAGAATCTTATACCTTAAGCTCACTGCATCACATAAAACTTAGAATAGTAGTGGATTTTTAATATTTTTTAGTAGATTTTTAAACAAGGGTAATTTCTAGGGCCTTAACTATTTGAGTTTTGGGTTGTTTTAGTGCTCTACTATTTTGAGTACTCAATAAAATCATTTATCACTTTAAAATTACTGATATTAAAAAATTACAATGAATAAGAAAGTAAAAGTTCTAGTTGTTGAAGATGAAAGTATCGTTGGAATTGATTTAAAGCAAACGCTAATAAAATTAAATTACCACGTTCTCGATGTTGTGAGAACTGGTGAAGATGCGATAAAAAAAGCAATCGAAAATAAACCCGATATTATTTTGATGGATATAATGCTTGGTGGGAAAATAACCGGAATTGAAGCAGTTCATAAAATCAAAGAAGAAATTGATGTCCCAGTAATTTATTTAACTGCTTATGCTGATGAAAAAACCATTCAGAGTGCAAAATTGACAGATCCTTTTGGTTATATACTTAAGCCCTATGAAGAACAAAGTCTATATTCTTCAATTGAAATGGCTCTCTACAAACACCAAACCAATTTAAAGCTAAAAGAAAGTGAAGAACGTCATCGTGCTTTGGTCGAACTATCTCCTATTGCCATTGGTATTCATTCGGAAGGAAAAGTGGTTTATGCAAATTCGGCGGCTTTAAAACTCTTTGGAGCTAAATCTGAAAACGAATTGATTGGAAAACCTATTATGGAATTAGTGCTTCCGAGCTTTAGTGACATTGTTGAGGAAAGAGTAAAACGTGCTACATCAAAGAAGGAGAAGTTAGAAGCTATCGAAGAAAAATTTGTAAGATTGGATGGTAAGGAACTTGATGTTGAGGTCTCGGCTATACCTACTGAATTTGGGGGAAAACCTGCTGTCCAGGTAGTAATAAGAGACATTAGTGAAATTAAAAAGAAAGAGCGGATTCACCAGGCAACTGAAAAAATTTTACAATCCGTTAATTTGGCTCGATCTCTCGATGAGCAATTTAGCTATCTGCATAAAACTTTAATGGATTTTATTGAAATTAAAAATGTTTGTTTTGCTTTTTATGATAACGCAAGTGATAAAATTACTTTTTCATATTTCAACGATCAATTCGATCTGAAACCGAGTTCCAGGCGATTTGGAAATGGATTGATTGAGTTTACCATTAAGTCGGGAAGGATTCAGCTTTTAACTGATGATGCAATTAAAAGATTGATTGAATCCAAAACCATTGTCTTTAATGAAAAACTACCTAAAATGTGGATGGGTGTTCCTCTTCCTTTGGATGAAAATTTATCCTTAATATTAGTCTTTAAAGAATACGAAAGCGAGAATTACCTTAGTGACAAGGAATTTGATTTGATAAATGCTATCAGTTTACCTCTTACTCGCGCTATCGAAACGAAGATGATTGAAGAAGAAAAAAAGGAAACTTTAATAAAATTGGAGGAACTTAATCAAACTAAAGATAATTTCTTCTCGATTATTTCTCACGATCTTCGCAGCGCATTCGATTCAATTCTGGGTTTTACTGAGATTTTGAAGAATGATCTTGAAGACTTAACTAAAGAAGAGCTTAAACTTTATTTAGATTCACTTTACCAGTCAAGCAGGCACATTTATAGTCTTCTGAACAATTTATTACAATACTCGAGATTTCAGCTTGGCAAAACTGAATTTTGTCAAAAAAAACTTATCCTCAATAAAATCATAGATAATAATTTAGAGATACTTGGAGGCAGTTTACTTAAAAAAGAAATTAAAATAACAAATCTATTGAAGGATGTGATTTACATTTATGCTGATGAGGACATGCTTAATTCCATAGTACTGAACTTAATAACCAACGCAATAAAGTTTTCTAATAGAGGAGGTGAAATTACAATTTCTACAAATTGCCAAAATGGGTTTGCAAATATTTCAGTTAAGGATAATGGGGTTGGGATGGATGAACAAACTCTTAAAAGGATTTTCAAATTGGATTCAAATAAATCTACACCTGGAACTGAGAATGAAACCGGTACGGGATTAGGTCTGCTCATTGTAAAAGAATTTGTTGAAAAACATGGCGGATCAATAAAAGTAATAAGTCAACCTTCAAAGGGAAGCAATTTTACATTCACTATACCTTTGGCTTAAAATTTTGCACATAATACGAAAGAATTGTATTTCACCCTCTTCAAAAATTTTTTGAATATTAAATATTTTGGCGATTTGAATTCCCAAATAGCATAAAACGTTAGAATTAGCACGTTTTTATTTTATCTTTCAAAATAAAAAAACTTCTATTCTTGACTTTTCAGCATATATTAAGCATATTTTGCAACCATGAAGAAGGATTTTGTCCTTAATACTAAAAAAAGATAACATTTTAAGAATTTTATCTTTCACATCGAATGAAGATGAAATGAATCCTTGCCCTAATTTGTTCGTGTTTTCAAAGGATTTATACGACTGGATAAATAAGGAGATGGCAAAATTTTAGAAGTCCGTGTTAGTGGACGCATTATTGATGTCCTTCATCAGTGCACGAGAAATAATCCTAAGTTCGATATGTTATTAGACAGAACAAATTCACTTTTTTAAATAAATATCTTTAATTAGGGTGTAAAATGATATCAAGAGATCAAGCAAATCAAAGTAAATTTCTGCAAACATGGCAGATTCTTTCAAGTTCAAAGATTTTTTGGATAACAGCTTTCGCAATTCTGACTTCACTTTCTGCACAAGTTGCTATTCCTGCTAAACCAGTACCTTTCACATTACAAACTTTATTAGTTTTATTGTCCGGTGCATTATTGGGTTCACGCAATGGAGCTTACAGTCAATTTCTCTATTTGTTAATGGGAATTGTCGGCTTGCCGGTTTTCGCTCAAATTCCAGATGCGCCATTAGGATTTAGCCGGATAATCGGACCAACCGGAGGATACCTGTTAGCTTTCCCAATTGCAGCTTACTTAGTTGGTTTTTTAATTGAGAAAAGAAAAAATTACTGGTCAATAGTTGCTTCAATGTTTATTGGCGAAATAGTTATAGTTTTTCTTGGAGTGATTTATTTAACAGCTCTTTACACCAATAATTTTGAAGAAGCATTAAAAGTTGGTGCAGCAATCTTTTCAATTTGGATGGTTGCAAAGGTATTTATCGCCGCATCGATATTTACGGGAATTTCTGGTATTAACAAAAAGTAATTAAAACTAATTTAATGACCATAAAAAATATTTTCTTCATCTTATTTTTTCTTGCTGCGCTAACATTTTTCGTTTGGAGCTGCCGCAATTTGATCAGATATATGCTTGTGGCTAAAAAGAAAGATGATAGATTTGATAAGATACCCGAAAGAATAAAGAGAGTTCTGACAGTTGCATTCGGACAATCTAAATTGCTGAGAGATCCAATTGCCGGTTCTATTCATTTTGTAATATTTTGGGGATTCATGCTCTTTCTTTTTGCTGTTTTGGAATCAATTCTTCAAGGGTTTTATTCTCCATTTTCATTCAAGTTTCTTGGACCATTGTACATCCCAATTACTTTAGTTCAAGATGTTTTCGGTTTATTAGTGATCATTGCCATTGTCTTATCACTTATCAGGCGTTTTGTGTTCAAGGTTAAACGGCTCGATGTTGATCGCGAAGGCAAAATTGATGCGGTTACAATTTTGCTTTTAATCGTGGTTGTTTGCATCTCAATGTTCGGGCAGAATATTTCCCATGTTGCTAAACAAAATTTTATTCTTGAACCTAATGAATTGAGACCTATTTCATCTGCAATAGGCGTTTTACTATTTAGTTCGAATTCAAATGCAGATATACCTTTTGAGATTTTCTGGTGGATTCACATTGTTACGGTTTTTGGTTTTCTGAATTATCTTCCTTACTCAAAGCATCTTCATGTTTTGACTTCGATACCTAATACATTTTTTGCAAACGTAGATTCTAAGCGAAATACAATTCAGCCGCTTAATCTCGATGATGAAAATGCAGAATATTTTGGAAGTGCAGATATTGATCAAATGTCGTGGAAGCAAATCCTTGACGGTTATTCGTGTACCGAGTGTGGAAGATGTACTTCGGTATGTCCGGCTGCGACTGTAGGAAAATCTCTTTCTCCAAGAAAAATCATTGTTGATATCAGACGAAGAACGAAAGATAAAGCTCCCTTGATGGTTAATGATGTAACTGAAAGTGAAGTCTTATTAAAGACTTTGGTGCATGATTATATTACTGATTCAGAATTATGGGCATGCACAACTTGTAATGCTTGTGTTCAAGAATGTCCCGTGATGATAGAGCATGTTGATTCTATTGTGGATATGAGAAGAAATCTTGTGCTCACAGAATCAAACTTTCCAAATAGTCTTAACAATGTTTTCAAAAGCATTGAAACTAACTTTACACCCTGGGTTTTTAATCAGGCAGACAGAGCTAATTGGGCAGATGGAATGAATATAAAAACCATGGCTGAAGATTCTAATTGCGAAATTCTTTTTTGGGTTGGCTGTGCAGGGTCGTTTGATAGTCGTTACAGAAAAGTTACTCAAGCTTTTGCTTTGATTATGCAGAAAGCGAATATCAATTTTCGAATTCTCGGTACTGAGGAAAAATGTAATGGTGACACTGCAAGACGGCTTGGCAATGAATATCTTGCACAGATGATGATGAAAGATAACATTGAAACTCTGAATAAATATGGTGTAAAAAAAATTGTTACAGCTTGCCCGCATTGTTTCCATTCTTTAGGAAGGGAATACAAACAGTTTGGCGGTAACTATGATGTTGTACATCACTCGCATTTAATTGAGGAATTGTTAAATTCAAATAGAATTAAAATAAAGAATAAAGAAGATAAATCCCGTGTGACTTATCATGATTCATGCTACTTAGGAAGATATAACAATGTTTATGAAGAACCCCGAAATACATTGAGGAATATAAAAAATATTGATTTAGTGGAAATGAAACGAAACAAGAGCCAGGGTTTTTGCTGCGGTGCCGGCGGCGGCAGAATGTTTCTTGAGGATGAAGAGGGCGGTAGAATAAATATTGAACGGACTACTGAAGCACTTAAAACAGGTGCTGATACAATCGCTTCCGCCTGTCCATTTTGTATGACGATGCTTACTGACGGAGTTAAACAATTTGAAAAGAACGAAGTAGTTTCAGTAAAGGATATTGTAGAATTAGTTCTTGAAAATATTAATTAACTATCACAAACACAAAAAAAAGGAGTACTTACATGCAACGATTCGAAGATTTGTTAAAAGCAGTTAATGAACTGCATACTGATTTCGAAAAATTCTATATCAAAGGTCAAGCTGCAGCCGGAACAAGAACTAGAAAAGGGCTAAGCGATTTACGAAGACTCGCACAGGAAATTCGTAAAGAGATCCAAATGGTAAAAGCTGAACGAAAAGGTAAGAAAGAATAACTAATTCGATTCATTTAAGGGGCTTCTTAACATAATTTTTTGGGAGTATGATTCTGTTACCAAAATTAATTTGGGCAGATTCTTGAAAGATTATGTTTAAAGCCCTAATTATATCTAATGAAATTTCTCCTCATTTCTTTTTCAATCATAATACTTTCTGTATTCCGTAACTGTTTTGTCTCAGGGGAAAAACATTCCTCAATCCTTTCTGATTCGACTATGACCATTTCCATTTCAGCGGTAGGCGATATTATGTGTCATTCCGTTCAATTTGATTATGCACAAGTTAGTAAAGATAGCTTCGACTTTAATCCGGTTTTCAGAATGGTATCAGAGCATCTTTCAAAGAGCGATTTCACATTTGGTAACTTAGAGACAGTCTTTGCAGGTAAAAAAGCCAAGTACACTGGTTATCCTCGCTTTAATTCTCCAAGCCAACTTGCTGATGCCTTAAAGAATGCAGGATTCGATCTCCTGACTACTTCAAACAATCATTCACTGGATAGGGGAGAAGAAGGTATACGGAGAACAATTGCCGAATTGGATTCAAGAAACATCAATTACAGTGGAACATATGTAGATCAACGAGATAGAGATTCAATTAGGATCTTTAACATAAGAGGAGTCTCAATTGCTTTTCTTGCATATAGTTATGGTACAAATGGTAATCCAGTTCCGAAGGGCAAATCTTATTTGATAAACATGATTGATTTTGACTTAATTAGAAAAGATATTGAAAAAGCTAAATTACTAAAACCTGATTTA
>DAIMIJ010000049.1:0-5638 GCA_036722835.1 Ignavibacteriaceae bacterium
TAAACAGTCTTTTCGTATTTTTTTATCAGCTCAGCTAAAGCGTTATTATTGCCGGCCTGAGCTTCTAAAATCAATTGTTGTTCGTCCATAAGATGCAGATAATTATTTGTGGATTCAATTTATCAAAAAATATTTTGATTTTAGCATAAGTAAATGCGCTTTATCGCTTAAAAAGTTTAATCATTTATATATTTTGTAATTAACAGTAATTCATTTTATTTTGAACTGAAAAATATAATTTAACTGAATGAGCTACGATAAAAATCCTAAAACCGTTTTGGGTAATCGCATATTTCAAAATGTTTATCCTCAAGACATAAAAATAAATGTTAACTCTAAAAATTTTATAGAAGTGAATGAGGGCGAAATCATTTATCAATTGGGTGATAACAGCGATTCTCTCTATCTTCTTTTAAAGGGTCAGGTAAAAATAAAAGTTTATGATAGTGTTGGTGGAACATCACTAATAAAAAAATTTGCTGATGATTTCTTTGGAGAAAATGAACTGCTCGAAAAAACTCCCCGAAAATCTACGGCTATAGCCGTGGAAAAAAGTTTAGTATATTTTATTGATGGAAATGAATTAAGTGAGCTTACAAAAAACAAAACTATTCGCGCAAACCTTTTCAATTCTACTTCTGCAATTAGATCTGCAAATCAAAAATCTTTTGATAAACTTGAAAATGTAAACGAATTAAATATTAATGAGTATAACAGCATTGATGCTTCCAACGATAAAAGTTCCTCTTCTTTAGCTTCTTCATTTAATAAAGATGATTTTAATGAGGGTAATAATAATTTAAGCTGGAATACATCCAACATAGATGAGTTTAAAGATGTTTTTGATGATAAAAATCTTTTAGATAATAACGAAGTTGATAATTACTCTTTTGATGATGAGACAGAGATCGTTTATGAAAAAGTAGATTTATCCGGTAAATTAGATCAACCAGAGAATACGCTTCAAAACATTCCTGCTAATGAATCTGAGTCATTATTTGGCACGAAGGAAACTAAAAATACAAATGATAACAGCAAAGATTTAATTAGGGATCGAGTTAAGGAAGAGATAAAAGAAAATATCGCTGAATCAAAAGACAAACAAGAAGCGGATAGCGTTGGCTCGGAGGGAGATATAAAGTCTACTTCTTCGATTTCAGAAGAAAGTAAATTGGACGATAAGGAACAGATTCTTCCTGAAAATATTTCTGAAGAAACGTCATCGGTTGAATCGAATATGGCACCGCAAGAGGATCAAGAACAGTTATCAAATAGAGATTATCATGAAATAACAAAAGCGGTTATCGAGTCAATTTACGATGAAATTAAAACTCCCACAGAATTAATAAAAAAATATGCTGATCTTTTATTACAAAAATCTTCATCTGCTGTAGCCAACAAAGCATTGCAAAAAATAATTGACCAATCAAATAATATTATTAACTCGCTCCAGATGCATGCAGATTATTTCAGTGAGAGAATGCAGCTAAAAACACAAGTGCTTTATGCAACAAATGTTCTGAACGACATTTTACATTTGCTTGCTGGTTATACCGAATTCCGCAAAGTTAAACTTTTCAGAAAATTTGAAGCGGATGCTTCCCTTTTGATAGATAAAAATTTGTTTTACCAGGCATGTCTTCACATAATAAAATTCCTTTGCGAAAATATTGAAGGTGAAGGAAACATTTTTGTCACTGTTAGTAGAACAAAAGAAACTATTATAATAGAATTCAAAAGCAACGGACCAAAACTTCCGGATGAATTGCTGAAAAAAGTCTCTGATTATTTCATGTTAAAGGAAACTCCCGGATTAGTATTTGCAAAAAAAATCATTGCTGAACATGGGGGAACAATCTTAGCCCAAAACAGTGTTGATGCAGGCCCCGAAATAAAAGTGCTTCTTCCAATTGTCAAATAATCATATGACAATCGGGAATTCTTCACTTATCTAATTTCAAAATATTTTCATGCGCACCAATCTTATAACAATCCTTGGCCCTACAGCAACAGGAAAAACAAGATTAGCAGCTAAGCTTGCACAAAGGTATAAGGGTGAAATAATCTCTGCCGATTCCCGCCAGGTTTATATTGGAATGGATATCGGCACCGGCAAAGATTATAACGACTATGCGATCAATAACACCAAAATAAATTATCACTTAATTGATATTGTTCGACCAGATCAAGAGTTTAATCTTTTCATGTTTAAAGAATTGTTTGCAAAAACATTTTCTGATATTATATCGAGAAACAAACTTCCTTTTCTTGTCGGTGGAACGGGACTTTATATTAGCTCCATCATTCAAAACTATGATTTAAAGAAAGCAGATTTTAATTCTTCTAGAATTAATGAATTAGAGAAGATGGAAATTGAAGATTTGAGAAATCTGCTTCTCAAGCTTAATTCTCAAATTCATTATAAGCGCGATCTATTTTCTAAAGAACGAGTTATAAAAACAATTCTTGTTGCAGAAGCAAAAGAAGGATTAAAATATTTTCCTAAAATTAATTCACTCGTTCTTGGAGTTAATATGAATCGGGATGAAATTAAAAAAAGGATTACTGAACGACTAAAAAAAAGACTGGATGAGGGAATGGTAGATGAGGTTAAACGGCTATTAGAATCGGGAATTACTTTTGAACGCCTTGCTTCTTTTGGATTGGAGTATAAATTCATTTCAATGCATCTACAGGGTAAACTAAGCTTTGATGAAATGTTTCAAAAGCTGAATACCGCAATTCATCAATTTGCAAAAAGGCAAATGACCTGGTTTAGAAAAATGGAACGCGAAGGAGTGAAGATTGAATGGTTGAATGGAGCTGACTTTGATACTGCCTGCGGGATAATTGATGGAAGCGTAAGCAGAAATTAGATGAATCCTCTTCCGGAAAATGTTGATGGGTACCTGAAAAAATATTCTTTTGGCAATTGGATTTTAGAATCGAATGTTCAAAACAAAATCAATAACGCCGTAGTAATCCCTGTCATCAGTGAATATGAAAACCTACGAAAGCTGTTATCATCATTAATAAATAATGACGGCACGTACTTTTCTCAAACTGTAATAATCATAGTCGTTAATAATTTTTTTGATTCGTCAGAAGAGATAAGACTTGACAATCAAATGTCACTTAATTTTTTACGCACAATCATTTCAAAGAATAATTTTGAAGATTCACTTGCTACGGAGATCACTAATTCAAACCTAAACATTTGCTTGATTGACGCTTCATCAAAAGGGTTTGAAATGCCAGATAAAATCGGCGGAGTTGGCTTGGCAAGAAAGATTGGAATGGATGAGGCATTGAAAATTTTTAATTACAACTCAGCCCCTAAGAAAATTCTTATTTGTCTTGATGCTGACTGTGTTGTTGAATCAAATTATTTATCCTCTATTGTTAATGAATTCAACAAAAGAAATTTGTCTGCAGCAGCTGTAAACTTCAGACATAATACTGAAGAAGATTCATCTTCAACTGCGGCAATTATGTGTTATGAAATATTTCTTCACTATTATGTGCTCGGATTGAAGTACGCCGACTCCCCTTTTGCATTTCACACAGTTGGTTCAACAATGATTTGTGATTGCGAAAGCTATATCAAAGTTGAAGGAATGAACAAAAGGAAAGCCGCCGAAGATTTTTACTTCATGGAAAAGCTGGCAAAGAATTATAAGATTGAAAAAATAAATTCTACAACAGTTTATCCTTCATCAAGAAGCTCGTGGCGTGTTCCTTTCGGAACCGGACAAAGAGTTGAAAGATTTTTGTCGCATAAGCAAAACGAATATTTGCTTTATGATCCTACTAGTTTTGATATTTTAAAAGCATGGTTGAAGATATTTAATGCTAATGAGATTGAAACTTCGAATCAGTATCTGAAATCTGCAAGGGAAATTCATCCCGAATTAAGTAATTTTCTGTTGGAACAAAATTTCGAAAAGGATTGGAATAGAATTCTAAAAAATTCCACTAATTCAAAACAGCTTGCAAAGCAAAAGCAAAAATGGTTTGACGGATTCAGAACTATGAAACTGATTCATTATCTAAGAGACAAAGCATTACCACAAATTAATATGTTCGAGGCGTTGAATGGACTTTTTATGCAGTTAGAAATTCGCAAAGATTTTTTTTGGCATAAAAAAGATATTCCAAATATTGATATACAGAGAAAATATTTGGAACTTTTACGAGAATTAACTTAGCATTGAAATATGATTATTAAAACATCGCCTGACGAAATACAAAATTACTTATCAGATGCTTCCAACTTAAAAGGAAAGTGCGATGCGGTTTACTTTCCGGAAAATGAAATGGATGTGACTGATATTCTTAAAGAAGCAAATGCAAAGAGAATAAGAGTTACAATTTCGGGAAACGGAACAGGACTAACAGGCGCAAGAGTTCCGCAAGGCGGAATTGTAATATCCACAGAAAAGATGAATCGCATTATAGAAATAAACGAGAATGAAAAAACTGCAACTGTCGAGCCCGGTGTTATCCTCGCTGATTTTCAGAAATTTATAAATGAAAAAAAGTTAATGTACCCGCCAGACCCGACAGAAAGAAATTGTTTTATCGGTGGTACAGTTGCAACAAATGCTTCGGGAGAAAAAACTTTTAAGTATGGTCCGACTCGGAATTATGTTTTGGAGCTGAATATCGTTTTAGCAAACGGAGATTTGCTTATGCTAAAGCGCGGGGAATGTGCTGCAGATAATTACTCGCTCAAACTTAAAACCGAAAGCAGTTTTGATTATGTTTTACAGTTACCGCAATACACAATGCCTTCCACTAAAAATACTTCGGGATACTTTGCCAAGAAGAATATGGATGCAATTGATTTGTTCATTGGCTCCGAAGGAACGCTTGGAGTAATAACAAAGATTAAGCTTAAGCTTGTTGATAAACCGGAAAAGATTTTATCATGTGTGATATTTTTCAATCAAGAAAAAGATGCTTTGTCATTCATAAATAAAGCAAGAGATATATCTTATCAAACCCGGCGGGAAAAATTAAAAGATTCTCTTGATGCTTTGGCGCTGGAGTTCTTCGATAAAAACTCGCTGAACTTTTTAATGTATGATTATCCAAATATTCCAAAGAATGCAAAAGCCGCAGTTTGGTTTGAGCAGGAAGTCAGTTTGCAAAATGAGGAAATGCTGCTCGAAGCATGGATGAAACTGATTGCTGAATTTAGGGGTGATGAGGAAAGTGCTTGGTTCGCTTTTTCTGATTCTGATAACAAAAAGATACAAGAATTCCGTCACGCAATTTCATGGAAAATAAGCGAATACATATCTCAAAATAATCTGAAGAAACTCGGAACCGATGTTGCAGTTCCGGATGAAAAGTTCGAGAAGCTTTACTACTTCAGCAAAGGTGAAGTTGAAAAAGGAAATTTATTTTACGTTGTTTATGGACACTTTGGTGATTCACACATGCACTTGAATATCCTTCCGAAAGGTAAGAAAGAGTATGAGAAAGGAAGAGAAATTTATAAAAAAATTTGTATGAAGGCAATTGAGCTAAACGGAACTATTTCAGCCGAACATGGTATTGGAAAGCTAAAAACCGAATATCTAGTATTAATGTATGGTGAAGAAAATATCCGGAAGATGGCTGAAGTGAAAAA
>DAIMIJ010000049.1:5738-7768 GCA_036722835.1 Ignavibacteriaceae bacterium
TTAAAACCTCGGAGGTTCGTGTTTCTTTATTCCTCACCAAGCTTTCTTTTTCTAACCACCTTTTCAATCTTTGTGAAATTAGGATAAAAAGTTTTTATGTAAAATGCACGGATAGCTTCCACAGTCTCAAATTTTTCCGCGGCAGAAGCTTTCTGCCAATATTCTTTTTCAAATTTTTCCTGCTCTTTAAATGAACTGAATTTATGAACTACTTTTTCCATAATCCCTTATCCAATTTAATGCATCAATATCTTTTCGTCTATTGGAATTAGTTTTATTTTCAATCAAATCTTGATATGAAATAAAATATACATTACCCACTCCTGGTATTTCTCTGATTTCTTTATTTTCAAAAGAATCTTTAAAATTCAGTCCTGTGATACCGGTTAAAATGTCTATTCGGATTGGAGGTTGCCCTAATTGTATTACAAAATCTTTTCGGGTTAGATCCTTAACACTAATATCTAATTCTCCAAATCCAAATTCATGCAATGCTTTAAGAACTTTTTCTGCGTTTTTTCCTTCTGCCTCAATCCAAAAATCTATGTCATCAGTATTTCTTGGTCGAGCATAGAGTGAAACAGCATAACCTCCGACAATGAGGTACTTAACTTGATGTTTATTCAGCAAAAGGATAAACTCTTTGAAGTCATTATATATATTCATCTCTTCACCTTTTTGTAAGTAGTTCCATCCTTCAAATCTTTCAGCTCAATTCCCAGTTCTTTCAATCCATCTCTAATCTTATCAGATAGTGAAAAGTTTTTTTCTTTTCGGGCATCGTTCCTCAAACTAATTAAAAGCTCAATTAATTCTTTTTCGATAGAGCTTCCTTGCGTTTGGGATTTTTCTAAATCAACGATACCTAAAACTCCCTGCGCAGTCTTTGATAAAAATTCTTTTACCTCAAGGTAAAATTCCAGATTCAAATTTTCATTCTCTGCAATAGTTTTATTCAAATCTCTAACGAAGTCGAATAACACCGCAACGGCTTGGGGAGTATTCAAATCATCATCCATGGCTATTGCAAAATCTTTCTCGTACTTCGTAAAATCAAAATTTATATTTATTTCCTTGCTGGGTTTTTCACCCTTTCCCTCCTGTTCGTCTCTGGCGGATGGGAGAGGAACAGGGTGAGGGTTTATTTTTTCAATTAAATTTTCAAACTTTTCCAATCCCTTTTGGGCAGAATCAAGAAGTTCATCGCTAAACTCTAATGGGCCTCTATAATGCGTTTGACTAAACAATAGACGGATTGACTCAGCAGAATACAGTTTAAGAATATCTCTCGCAGTGAAAAAATTACCGAGTGATTTTGACATCTTTTCATTATTGATATTCAGAAAACCAAAGTGAATCCAATAATTAACAAACTTTTTCCCATTGGCAGCTTCACTTTGTGCAATTTCATTTTCATGATGAGGAAAAATTAAATCATTTCCTCCCGCATGGATGTCAAATGTTTCGCCCAAATGTTTGCAGCTCATTGCAGAGCATTCAATGTGCCAGCCAGGTCTTCCCGTTCCCCAAGGACTCTCCCAATAAGGTTCGCCTTTTTTTGCTTTTTTCCAAAGAGCAAAGTCGAGAGGATTTTTCTTTTCCTCGTTCACATCAACTCTTGCCCCAGATTCAAGCTCATCTAATTTTTTACCGCTTAGTTTTCCGTATTCATTAAATTTAGATACATCATAAAAAACATTTCCATCAACGTTGTAGGCAAATCCTTTCTTCTCTAATTGCTGGATAAAACGTATTATCTCACGCACATGTTCGGTTGCTTTGGGATAAATATCTGCCCGCTTAACTTTTAACCTCTCAATATCTTCAAAAAATGCTTGGGTATACTTTTCTGCTACATGTTTCGCATCTATTTTCTCTTCAATTGATTTTTTTATTATTCTATCATCAATATCAGTCACATTCATTATGTATTTAACATTGTACCCTTCATACTCGAGATATCTTCTAAGAACGTCAGCCATAATGAAAGAGCGGGCATTACCGATGTGGAAGTAATCGTAAACAGTTGG
>DAIMIJ010000049.1:7868-11855 GCA_036722835.1 Ignavibacteriaceae bacterium
TTCTGCTTACCATTTTAGGAAGATTTGAGCTATAAACAATTTCTCTGCCGCCGTAAGTTGAATCGCCAAAAATGGGATGATTGATTGATGATAAATGAACCCGTATCTGGTGCGTTCTACCTGTCTTCAAATTTATTTTTAGCAGAGAGGCAAATTCATATTCTTCAAGAACCTCATAAAAGGTCACTGCATGTTTACCTTCACTTGCGCTTGTTGCAAATTTTTTTCTATCCTTTTTACTTCTTGTTATAAAAGTATCAATCTCACCTTTTCTTTCTTTGAACTTTCCCCAAACAACAGTCCAATATTCTCTTTCGATTGTATGCTTTGAAAATTGTTTTGCAAGCTGAGCATGAGTCCAATCATCTTTAGCAACGACTAACAGTCCGCTGGTATCTTTATCAAGCCGATGAACTATTCCGGGTCTTCCTGGTTCGTTAAGTTTACTTAATTTTTGTGTGTGATGAAGAAGCGCATTAACAAGAGTTCCAGTATAGTTTGAATAAGCCGGATGAGCCACCATTCCCGCTGGCTTGTTTACAACAATTAGGTAATCATCTTCATAAACAATATTAAGCGGAATGTCTTCCGGTTCCGTTTCTTCCGGCCGAGGTGAAATTGGGATCGTTGCTTCAATAAAATCGTCAGGCAAAACTTTATAGCTCGGTTTAACAAAATTGCCATTAACTTTTACAAGGTTTGCTTCAATTAATTTTTGAACTTTAGATCGGGTTGCATTTTCAATGTGAGCGGAAAGGTACATATCAATTCTTTCCTTCTTCTGACCGGAAGGAACATCAAAGTGGAGTTTCTTTTCCTTTATCAGTTCCGCCATTTTCTGTTTGATCTTTAGCTGTTACTTGTGAAATATCTGAATTATTGCTTTGTGAATCCGAATAATTTTCAACTTGCTGAACATTCTGAACACCGGATGAATCTAAAACTGCTTCAGTGCTTTCTTCTTTACCATGATTACGATATAAAAATAGCAAAAGAAAAATGCCGATGGTAACTGATGAGTCGGCAATGTTGAAAATTGCAAATCTATCATAACTTTTCCCGAAAAGCGCTAAGTTGAAAAAATCAAAATCTAAAAAATCAACTACTTTACCGTAAAAAAGAGGAGCGTAATCATAAATAATTCCGTAGAAAGCTCTGTCAATAAAATTTCCAATTGCCCCGCCGAGAATCAATGCTAATGCAATTCTAAATCCAAGATTTTCATTCCGCACTGTGTACAAATAAATTATTAGCCCAATACTTGCAACTAATGAAAACAAGGAAATCCATAACTTTATATTGGAGTCAATATCTATTCCAAAAGCTAAGCCGGGATTTTCAATAAAAGTTATTCTGAAGAAATCACCAATCACCGGAATTTTTTGACCAATGTACATTCCTTCGTGGTTAATGTTCAGTAAAGAAATATGAAACCCTTTAATCCAAAACTTAGAAACCTGATCGGCAATTATTACAAATAATGTTGCGTATAAAACTCTCAATTAAAATCCTCAAGTAACATGGGTGGTTTGAAAAAATATTCTGTGAGACGACATAGTTTTATTAAGATAGAAATTGAGTGAGCTTTCCAAATTAAAATCTGGAATGCTGAGAATGATAAAATCAAGACATAGCCGTTAAATAAATAAAAATTATCTTGGCTATAAATTTTCTATCTATTCCTCTCTTGCTTTTGTTTCATGGGCAGACATAACTGGCTATGCGGCACAGCTTCAAGTCTTGCTTTAGGAACAAGCGGACAAGTTTCGCAAAGAAATTGCGGTTCTTCAACACACTCAACACAAATTCCATAAGTACCGGCATCAATTCTTTTCAATGCATCTTCCAGGTATCCTAAAAATTTATTTTCACGCTGCGCATAGAGGAAAGTTTTTTCGCGCTCCATTGCATCCGTCCCCTGTTCAGCCATATGAAGCGAATAGGGGGAATTTTCATTTATATATTCTCCAGTTGTAGGATCAAGCATCTGTTCCTTTAAATTCTGAAGCTGCACAATGATTTCATCACGCTTTCCATAAATTATTTGTCTGAAATGCTCCAGATCTTTTTTGCTGTAACCTTTAATTTCTTCAATAGTTCGGACTTTGGGTTGAACTTTGGGCGCTTCGACAACTTTAACTTTTAATTTTTTCTTTAAGGGTTTTTCCGGCTTTACTTTTTTTAGTTTGGGCACTTTAACTTTTACCGGCAGCTTTACTTTTTTAACTATAGTCTTCGGAGCTTTCTTTTTTCTAACCGCTTTTTTAACTACAGTTTTTTTCTTTGGTTTCACTAAAACTTTTTTCTTCACGCTTTTTACTTTACTCATTTTTACCTTTGGTTTTTTTGTTATCTTTTTCTTTTTTGCAATTTTTTTAGCCATGACATTTCTCCTTAATTATTAAGCATTAACTTTTTCAATTTGAATTGAGCATTTAAGCTCACCGATTTTCCAATCTTGTTTAAATCCCCCGTTAAAATTATTTGTTTCCGATAAATTTTCCGAAAGAGTCTCGCTCGAAATATAGCTTTGAAATTGTTTAACTGCATCTACAATTTTCAAATTTCCGGAAAATTTTATTTCAATTCTGTCTGTAACTTCAAATCCTGCATCCTTTCTCATATTTTGAACACGATTCACAAATTCTCGTGCCAAACCTTCGGCTATTAAATCATTGTCAAGCTCGGTATCAACAGCAGTAATAATATCTTCTTCCTTTTCAACAACCCACCCAGTTATTTCTGTAGAGATAATTTCAACATCTTCTTTTGTTACAGATATTTCCTCACCTTCAACATTGAGAGATACTCTGTTTCCTTTTTCCAACAACGAAACAGCATTTCTATCAAGCTGCTTTATCATATTCGCAACAAGATTAACTTTTTTACCGAATTTAGGACCTATCACTTTAAAATTTGCTTTTGCTGATTTATTCACAATTTCAGAATCATCATTCAGCACCATCAGCTCTTTGATGTTCACTTCATCAAGAATAACATCTTTCATTTTTGATAAAGCATCGTTCTTAGATTTGTCAACTACAACCATCAATTTTCTTAACGGTTGTCTTACTTTCAAGTTTGCTTTTGCTCTCATTGCACGTGTAAGGAAAACCACTCTTTGCGCTACATCCATCTTTCCTTCCAACTCTTTATCTCTATATGAAGATTTAGGAAATTCAAAAAGATGAATTGATTCGAACTTTTCTTTTTTGGTTATGCTGTTAAGATTAAGATAAATCTCCTCGGCAATAAAAGGTGCAAAAGGAGAAGTTAAAACACAAACCTTAACCAGGCATTCATACAGTGTTTGATATGCTGAAAGCTTGTTCGCATTCATTTCGGACTTCCAGAATCTTCTTCTGCAGCGGCGAACATACCAGTTAGAAAGATGATCAATCGTAAAAGCTGAAACTGAACGGGCTGCTTTCGTAACATCATAATTATCCATTAAGATTGTATACTCTTCAATCAACGCATTAAGCTTGGAAATTATCCATCGGTCAATTTCAGGTCTTTCCTCATAAGGAATATGTATTTCATCAAATTTAAATTTATCAATGTTTGCATAGAGTGCAAAAAAAGAATAAGTATTTGTCAATGTTCCAAAAAATTTCCGCTGAACTTCAACAAGTCCTTCTTCATCAAAAAGTGTCGGACGCCATGGCGGGCTGTTTGTAACCAGGTACCATCTCGTTGCATCCGCACCGTACTTTTCAAACAATGCGAATGGATCAACCGAGTTGCCTTTTGATTTGGACATCTTCAATCCTTTTTTATCGAGTATCAGCTCATTTACGATAATATTTTTGAATGCAACACTATCAAAAAGCATTGTGGCAATTGCATGAAGCGTGTAGAACCAACCTCTCGTTTGATCAATTCCTTCGCAAATAAAATCAGATGGAAAAGCATGCTTCTCAAACCATTCCTTATTTTCAAAAGGATAATGATACTGAGCAAAAGGCATTGCACCGGAATCAAACC
>DAIMIJ010000050.1:0-11664 GCA_036722835.1 Ignavibacteriaceae bacterium
AAGAGTTAATTGTGAAATTGGATCAAAAGCCAATCCTACGGCTATATTCATTGGAATTGTAAGTTTCGCTTCAACATCTGCATTTTTAGGAATTCTCTTAGTGTCGATCAATTGTTGGGCACCTTCAGCATCGGCAGTTCCTTTAAATCTATAATCTACCTCGCTATGAAAAGATGCACCTAAAGAAAGGTTCTTAGATGGCTTATACATTAAACCGAATTGATAACCGAATCCTTCGGTATCCTTACCATCAAGAGTAATAAAAGCATCCCCTGTAAATGGAGCTTGAGAATTTTTTCTTGTGATGAGAACAGTTGCGAAGCTGTAATGAAAACCTGCACTGATTGAAAAGTTGTCTGTTAAGCTGTATGCGAAAGTTGGCATAAAAGCAAAAGTTTGAAGTTCTGTTTCAACTGCGAGATATTTCCCAATCCAATTCTCATCCCATTTTGTTCCCAAACCGAATGGAGTTGTAAAACCGATTCCAAGAACAGTTTTTTCATTTGCACGATATGCTGCGAAAAAATGACTCGGGAAAAAGCTTTGTTTTTCCATTTTGTATTCAGTTATTTGAGGAGCAACGCCTCGAAAAGATGTTACTGGAGTAATTAATGCTGTTCCCAGCATAATCTGAGTTCCGGTTAACTGAGTCAACCCGGCTCCATTCCAATAAATAGCAGATGCATCATTGGCAATTGCGGTAAACGCTCCCCCCATTCCCATTGGTTTTGCACCATGCTCATTCAATTGGAATCCTCCTGCATTAACATTCTCAAGCGAAAATGCTATCAGCAGGACAATGCAAAGAAAGAAAGTTTTCAAATGACCTCCTATTGCTTAGTTATAGAATAGTTAGTTTATTTATTTTAGCACCTAATCAACTACCGAGAAAAGGGCAGCGCCTTTTTCAACTTTAGCGCCCTCTTTAACATAAATATCTTTAATAGTTCCCATGTTTACTGAACGAATTTCATTTTCCATCTTCATCGCTTCAAGAATCATCACTGCTTCTCCATGATTAACTTTATCACCTTTACTCTTCTTCAACTTCAGGATCATTCCTGGCATTGGAGCTTTAACATCTAAATGATGGTACTCAGATAATTTTTGAGCCAGTACTTCACTTGCTTTTTCCTGAAGCGAAGTTCGAACAGTTAATTCAAATTTTTCACTTTGGGAAAATAGCACTAAATTCTCATTGTTTTTATGAGTACATGTAAAATTGTAAATTTTTTCGGCAATTCTCAAGAAATAAACATTATTTACTGTCTCAAGTATTTCGAAGTCTAATTCTTCACCATTGAAAATTACTTTTGAATCGCTTATAAAATTAAGTCGAATTTTCTTTCCATTTATCGAAACAATGCACTCACTCATAGTTCTGCTCAATCCATTTGTTCGAGTCAGCGCCTGATTTCTTTTGAACCATACCTTTTCGCAATTTTAATTGACCAGCAAGTATGGCTGATGCTTTGAGGATATCTGTATTTCTCTTAGGCGAATCAAATAATATTTTTTCTCTTTCAAGGTAATTTATATCAAATTCACCACTGATGAACTTTTCGCTGCTTAAAATATTCATTAAGAATGATATATTATTTGCAATACCGGAAATGTTGTATTCCCCAAGTGCTCGTAAGATTTTCTTAATTGCTTTTTCTCTATCTGAATCCCAGCAAATTACCTTTGATACTAATGGATCATAATAAACACTAACTGCAGAACCTCGCCGAATTCCTGAGTCAACTCTTACTCCCGGACCTGATGGTTCATAATAAGTCGAGATATTGCCTGTTGATGGTAAGAAATTATTTTGGGGATCTTCAGCATAAATTCTTGCTTCGATTGAATGATTATTTATTTTGATTTCATCCTGCGTAAAAGATAATGGTTTTCCCGCTGCGACTGCAATCTGTTCTTTAACCAAATCTTTTCCCGTAATCAATTCTGTTACGGGATGCTCAACTTGAATTCGAGTATTCATCTCAAGAAAATAAAAATTCTTCTTAGAATCCATAAGAAATTCAATTGTTCCTGCATTATAATATCCACATGCTTTAGCTGCCTTTATTGCAGCCGATGTAATTTTCTCACGCGTTGCCGAATCAACAAAAGATGAAGGAGCTTCTTCAATAATTTTCTGATGCCGACGCTGAATTGAACATTCACGTTCAAACAAGTGCACGTAATTTCCGAACTTATCACCAAAAATCTGAACTTCAATATGCCTGGGATTATTGATATACTTTTCAATATAAATATCATCATTTGCAAATGATTTTACAGCTTCCCGTTTAACAGCTTCAAAAGAAGATAAGAATTCTTCCTCCAAGATTATTTTTCGCATACCTTTTCCACCACCGCCTGCGACCGCTTTAAGTAAAACCGGATAACCGATTTGCGAGGCAAGCTTCATCCCTTCATCTGAATTTTTAATCGGCGTTATCGCTCCGGGAACAATAGGAACTTTATTTCGGCTCATCAAAGTTCGGGCTTCAGTTTTATTTCCCATCATGCGTACAGATTTAGATGACGGACCTATAAATGTAATACCTGCATTTTCAACTGCGTGAATGAAATCGGAATTCTCAGAAAAGAAACCATAACCTGGATGAATTGCATCGGCTTTAATTTTCTTTGCGAGGTCTAATATTTTGTTTTTGTTGAGATATGATTCGCTAGCTGTTGAAGCACCAAGGGAATATGATTCATCAGCAAGAATAGTATGTAAGGAAGTTTTATCAGCATCAGAGTAAACGGCGGCTGAAGTGATCCCAAGCTCTTTGCATGCTCGTATTACTCGTACCGCAATTTCACCCCTATTGGCTATTAATATTTTCTTAAACATTAACCCTTCTCGAACGATGAATTAAGTTAAAACTATTTTAGCTCGGCAATGGTAATTCCATCTCCGCCCATATCAACAGGTGCAAAATGAAATTCCTTAACCTTGTCGTGGGATTTGAGAATCTCCTTCACAAATTTTTTCAACACGCCCGTGCCTTTTCCATGCAGAATTTCGACTCTTGTCAAACCTGAAACATAAGCATCGTCAATAAATTTAATCACTTCAAATTCAGCTTCCTCAGGTTTCTCACCTCTAATATCTAAACGATATGCCGGATTTGCAACTGATAATTTAACAAAATTATCCTGAATTTTATTCTCTTTTTTAGATTTTGACAAATCGCCTAACGAAGCTTGAATTTTCAAGCCGCCTGAAACTAATAATGCTTTATCCTTATTAATTTCAATTATTTCACCTGCAGTATGAGTATTTTTTATCTGAACATAATCCCCAACCGTAAGAATTTCATTTTCATCTGCAACATCTAAAGCTTCCGAAAAAATACTCTCGTTCTTTTCTTTCAGTTCTTTGATGATGACTTTCGAGGATTTAATTACGTCTTTATTAGCATTTGATTCTTTCAAATCTTTTATGATTTTTTCAAATCTCTTATTTAAATCCTTAAGATAATCTTCTGCTTCAGTTTTCGCTTTCTTGATAATCTCTTTTTTATCTTTATTAAGTTTATCAATGTTTTGTTTGTAATAATTTGAAAGCTCGTTTAATTTAGTATTTTCCGCTTCGGCTTTACGAAGCTGATCTTCCAATTCTTGAGACTTTGCTTCCAGAGCTACGAGAAAATTCTCGATGTTCTGTTTATTTGAATCAAGATAATGTTGTGCGGTCGTCATTAAATCTTCATCCAAACCAATTCTCTTAGCAATCTCAAAAGCGTAGCTTGAGCCGGGAATACCCTGTTTGAATTTATAGGTTGGTTTGAGATTCTTATGATCAAACTCCATTGCAGCATTTTCGAAACCAGACATATCATGCGCAATTATCTTTAAATTACCATGATGCGTAGTGGCAAAAACTAAAGATTTTTTCTCCTCAAGATGAATAAGAATTCCTGCAGCTAATGCCGATCCTTCCGCCGGATCAGTACCGGTTCCGATTTCATCTAATAAAATCAAAGAATTGCTGGTTGCAGATTCCAAAATGTGATTAATATTTGAAAGATGAGAACTAAATGTGGAAAGATCATCCTCGAGTGATTGTTCATCGCCGATATCAACTAAAATATCCTTGAAGTAATGAAAGTTTGAATCCGGACTGCATGGAATATGAATTCCGGAATTGATCATCAAATGCAGTAGCCCGATTGTTTTTAACACAACAGTTTTTCCGCCTGCATTTGGTCCAGTAATCAAAATTACATTTTGTTCAGCAACATTTACTGTTAGTGGAACAGTTATTTCTCTACCAAACTTTTTAAGAAGAATCGGGTGTCTTGAATTTTGAATGCATATCGGATTTGAATTATCAATGGTAGGAAAACAGCCGATAATTTCAATCGAATATTTAGCGCGGGCAAAGATTGTGTCTATCTCTGTGACGGCATTTAGAGTTTTACGTAATTCAATGTTAACTTCACCAATTCGCTTAGTTACTTCCTTAAGTATTCTTTCTATCTCCCTTTTTTCAGCAAAGGTTAGAGAGATAATATCATTATTTAGTTCGAGCGTTTCTTCTGGCTCAATGTATACAGTTTGACCGGTTGATGACTCTGAATGTATAAATCCGCGTATGTGTCTTTTGTGTTCAGCTTTGATAGGCAGGACAATTCGACCATCTCTTAGAGTTACATAATCTTCTCTTACTAAATTATCCTCTTTAAGCTGTTTAACAATTTTATTGACAGACCGAATCAGATCCTCTTTGCGTGAGGAAATCTCCTTTCGCATATCATGCAGCTTAGGACTGGCATTATCCTTAATTTCACCATTTTCATTTATTATTCGCTGGATATAGCTCTCAAACGCTTTATCAACAAACAAATTGTGACTCAGTTCGTTTAGAGGCGAATTTTTTTCGGTATTAGTCTTTAAGAATTGAAATAAATTTCGCGAAACCACTGCGAGTTTTAGAATTTCAAGTATCTTTTTAGCTTCAAGCAAAGCTCCTTCAATGGCGCTTTGCGAAAGAGTATTTTCTAAATTAGGTAAATAATCTATTGGAGGATTAGCAAGCTTTATCAAAATGTCTTTTGCTTCAGTTATCAGTTTACCTTCCTTGATAATTTCAGGTAAACTTGTAAAAGGAGAAATAGAAAGTACTTTGTTCTTTCCCGCCTCAGTAATGCAATAATTTGAAATGTAAATTAAAACTTTGATGAATTCTAATTTATCAAACACTGATTTAGAGTTCATCAGATTGAGTCTTTCTCGTTTATATAATCTTTGATGATTTTTCGTGAGTCCGGAGTGTACTTTTGCAGGTAATCTATGGTTCTGGGAATTATACTATAAACCGGAGGATAAAGAAGAGAAGATTGCGCTGTTTTTTCAGCCGGTATATCAAATATTTTCAGGATGATAAATACGGCGCTTAAAAAAAAGATGACCTGAATTAAACCGACTATTCCGCCAAGAATTTGATTTAATAGATTGTTTACTTTGTCGAATGGGTGAACAACTCTTTTTATGAAGGCAATAATTATCATGATGACAAGAAAAACTACAGCACCGCCAATTATCTCAGAAAGATAAAATTCTATTCCCAGCGCAGATTCAATTAACCGACCAAAAGGTACTGCGAATAAGACCGCTAAGTAAATCGCAATTGCCAATCCAATCAACCCAATTAGCTTTCTGATAAATCCGTCTTTGTAGCCGAGAATGAATCCAATGAGCAGAGCGACAACAATTATAATGTCAAGAATTATCACTTTTCAGCTTAAGAATTTTTCAACAATACTTTTAACTAATTTACCGTCGGCTCTACCTTTAAGCTCTTTCATCACCATTGGCATAAGTCTGGGAAAGTCCTCTTTTGATTTTGCTCCGACTTCAGACGCAATACGTTTGACTTCAGAAGTGATCTCATCTTCGCTAAGTTGTTTTGGCAGATAGTCAAGAAGTATTCCGAGTTCTCTTTCTTCCTTTAAAGCTAATTCTTCTCTGCCCGCATTGCGAAATTGTTCTATCGAATCTTTTCTTTTCTTTACGGCTGTGCTTAACATTTTCACTTCATCATCTTGATTTATTTCTCTTCCAATTCCGCTTTTTTCAAATTCGAGTATTAATGCCCTAATAGAACGAATAGTTTCCAGCTTAACTTTATCACCGGATTTCATCGCTTCTTTAAGATCCTGGTTTATTCTTTCTTTTAAATTCATCTTATTTCCTGTTAAATAGAAAAGGCAGGCTTTGTACAAACCTGCCTTTTAAAATAATACGTTGATTTAATAATTATATTTTAATATTAGTTGAGTAATTTATTCTTAAACAATAAGCTTTTCTAAGTTCTTGCTGAATATCTGTTACCAGTCCCATCTCCTGATTTCTGTCAACTCTCATTGATATGATAACATTAGGAAGTTCCTGGCGTTTTTTGTACATGATATCCTGAATTTCTTCAAGCTTAACTATACTGTCATTAACTTGAATTCTTCCAGTATTCCCAACCCAGACATAGGACACGAGTCTTTTATTTTCAATCTTTTCAATTGCTTGAGCTTCAGGAAGCTTGAAATCAACAAGAACATCAACTTCTCTAAGAGTAGTTGTAACCATAAAGAAAAGTAGGAGCATAAAAACAATATCGGGCATGGAAGCGGTCGGTATTTCCTGTTTTGTGTTCGCCCTTCTTTTTTCAAATTGCATAAAACTTACCTCCTAAGCATTTACTTCTTTATTGATTCCGGTTCAGCTAAAGATATAATAATTGGAATTTTATCCTGAACCTTTTTTTGAGATTCTTCATCCAGATCATTATACTTCCTGCCGAAATTGGAATTTGAATATTCATCCCTAGTTTCGAAATATGATAGCTTAACCTGATCTAAGGTTTGAATATAAAGGTTATAATTTGTTTTTCTATCTGTTTTCAAAGAGACAATTAATTTTTTATTTGCCGGAAGCTCAATTTTTGAAATGATTCTCGGTTTTAATTGATTTTTAATCTGGAAAATTGAAATTGGAGCTCCATCCAGCAGAACGTCTCCATTTTCATTAACCAGAAGTGCTGCCATTCTTTCCCTTGAAACAGGAACAATATCAGTTTCCTCAATGGGCTCAGGTAAAGCTAAGCCAATTCCTGTATCTACATCAATTACAGTTGCAACTAGGAAAAAAAGCAGTAAAAGGAATGCTATATCTGCCATGGATGCAGTAGGAATTGAGGCCTCTTTAATTTTTCTTTTCTTAATCATTTCATTTTTTCAAATAATAATAGGTAAATATTACAAAGGAAGAAATTTCTATTTCTTTTTATTCAGTTCGTATAGAGCATCAATTAATTCAACTGAACTTTCTTCCATATCGCCAACTAATCTATCAATTCTCGAAACAAAATAATTATAAAATACTTGTAGAATCATTGCTACAACCAAACCAAATAAGGTTGTAAGAAGTGCTACAGAAATACCAGAAGCAACAATTGCCGGAGAAATCTGAGCGGCTTCCTTAATAGCGTCAAATGCTTCAATCATACCTTGAACTGTTCCGGTAAAACCAAGCATAGGGGCAATTGTAATAAAAGTTGAGATCCAAATTAATCCTTTTTCCAAGAATCCCATTTCAATGCCGCCATAAGTCATAATTGCTTTTTCAGCAGCGTCAAGCCCTTCGCCTGCTCTCAACAAACCAGCATGGAAAACTGAAGCAATCGGTCCGCGCGTATTGGCACAAACTTCTTTTGCCGCTTCAACACCGCCTGAATCCAAAGCACCTTTAACTTTAACAATAAAATCTTTTGTGTTAACTCTTGCTCTTGATAATGTCCACATTCTTTCGAAAACGAAAGCAAGACCGAGAACCAAGCATGCAAGAATCGGATGCATGAATATTCCACCAGCTTCATATTTTGTCGTAAGCCAATTTAGAACACCAGAATTTTGTGCGGTTTGTGCAATGACACTTACCATCGAGTAAATAGCAACTGCAAATTCCATAGAGAATGACCTCCTAAATAAATAATGTTAATGAATCAAAGGAAAGTTTTATACAATTCTTATAAAATAACTTAACTACAATAAGCATTTCAAAAAACAAAGTCAATAAGAATTTCGTTATGTTTTTTAATAATTTTACTATTACTTCTAAACTTTTAAGCGATCTTTCAACGTGATTACATTACCGCTTATATAACTAAAATTACTGAACAATGAATACACAACTTCACCAATTTCTTCAGGTTTAATCCATTTGCTAAAATCAGCATCTGCCATCCAGCTTCTATTTGCCGGAGTGTCAATAATATAAGGTGAAATAGCATTTGCACTTAAATTTATTTTTTGTCCTTCAATGGCTAAAGTTTTTACCAAATGAACTAAAGCGCTTTTTGAAACACCATAAGCACCTTTCATTGCTTCAGGATTTTCGGCGGTATATGCAGCAGTTATACAAATAGAACCGCCTGCTGATGCTTTCACTATCCAAGAAAAATGTTTTGCTAATAAAAAGTTCGCATTTAAGTTCAAGCTAATCATTCGATTCCAATCCTCAAGCTTTGTCTCCCAGATTGTTTCCCCTCCCCAAAATCCGCCAATTGTAGAAAATAAAAAGTAACAAGTATCTCTATCCGGTTTAATCTGGCTGAAAGCAGAAATAACGTTTTCTTCTTTGGTTAAATCTTTAATTTGAACGTTCACCGTTTTGTCTATTGATATTTTATCATCAAGAAGCTTAGAATCAAAAAGATAAATTTTATCAAAATCCTTTTGTGATAACACTTTTGTAACACCTTTCCCTATAGCTCCATTAGCACCGAAGATCAATAATTCCTTTCGCACTAATTACCTCAAAATAAATTTTGCTGAAACAGAAAAATGATCGCTGTATCCCCCCAAATAACGATTACCTCCGTAAGTCGGAAACGGGGTGCCTTTATATTTTCCAGAACGAGTTGCGACTAAATCATTATTAAAAATTGAGAACGAATCGCATAAGTAACTTAATCCTTTTTGCATTATGAGACCTGAAGAAATAATTATTTGATCGAATAAATTCCAATCACTGCGAAAGCTGAGTGTTCCTAAACCTTTCTCAAAAAGATTATAGGATAAATTGTAAAGTTCTTTTCCTGGTATATCAACATTTTTTGCATTTGATGGATCGCATTTGAAAGGATCTGCACCAAGGGTTTTTAGAATTGACTCATCAACCGGTTCATCATTGAAATCACCCATGATAATTATTTTTGCAAAACCGTTTTTATCAAAAATTCTATCGACTTCCCTTTTCAAAACTCTTGCAGCTTCAATTCTTTTATATTCTGTTTCACTTGCGCCTCCACGTCGTGATGACCAGTGATTAACGAAAAAATGAATCTGCTCTCCGTTTTGATTCTGCAAAACAGCATGCAAAATTAATCTTGTTGGTGAGGAACTTAATTTTTTAATTTCATAACTATCAAATGCTATAAGCTTAAATTTATCAGCGTTATAAATAAAACCGCAATCTATTCCGCGATTATCGGGAGACTCAGCATAGGCAATTTTATAATTTTTATCATCAAAGTATTTTGATACTAATTTTTCCAACACAGCTTTATTTTCGCATTCTGCAACCCCAATAGCATCCGGTGCATTGTAGTCATTCATGGATTTAATTGCACGAGCTAAATTGTACATTTTCTTATCTAACCTATCATTGGTCCATTCTTTTAGTCCATCAGGTAAAAATTCCTGGTCATCTTTGTTGGGATCATCAATTGTATCGAAAAGATTTTCGAGATTCCAGAATGCTACGAACAAAGTATCTGTTTTGACCAGAGGTTCGGCTTTGCATGACGACACTAATACGAATAAAAATAAGATTAACGCTTTTTTCACTATCGTCAAACTCATAATATCACATTAAAATTAATTGAACTAATATAAATATTGGCAACAGAACGATTATAGAAAACTTAAACATATAGCTGAAGAAATCCGGCATTTTAATATTGTTCTCTTCTGCAACAGCTTTAACCATAAAATTAGGCCCATTACCAATGTATGTCATTGCTCCGAAAAATACAGCGGCAGTACAAATTGCTTTTAGAATTTCCTCGGGGATTCCAGCGACCAAAACCGGAGCAGATTGCTGCAATCCTAATGCAAGTGAATGAAATGTTACTGCAGTTGGTGTGTTGTCAAGGAAACTGCTTAATAAACCAGTGAAGTAATAAAATTGAGTGGTTGAAGAAACACCGAGACTTTTTGCATTCGATTCAAGATAAAGTAAACATGGAACCATTGTGATAAAAATACCAAGAAAAAGGTACGCAACTTCTTCTATTGGTCCCCAAGTAAAGTTGTTTGAAGTCCTTGTAATCTTCGGCGTGGTTAGCATTGACAAATAAGCCATTACAATTATCGCAAACTCACGAATGAATTTGAAATAATGATTGGTTTTAATGAATGGAAGATATTGTTCATTCAGAAATGCTACGGCTAATATTACTCCGATGAGATAGTAGAAATTTATTCTGCCTTGAATTCTAATTGGTCTAATAGCTGTCTTATCAATTTGTATTGCAGTTGGTTTCTCTTTCTTGTAAAAGTAACTATCAACCATAAAATAAAGAATTAAAAGTAGTGCATTGGTTAAAAACCATTCTAAAAAAAGACCGAAGAACCAGGTAAACGGAGCTCCGCGCAAATACATCATGAATAAAGGCGGATCTCCGAGCGGAGTAAGCAATCCTCCGCAGTTAGCAACAATCCCGATGAAAAACAAAATAGTATGAACTTTAAATTCTCTTTCCTTATTAGTTTGAATTACCGGACGAATTAATAACATCGCAGCACCGGTTGTCCCCATAAAAGATGCAAGTACTGCTCCAATTCCTAGAAACAATGTATTGATTTTTGGTTTTGCCTCTATGTCGCCGGTTAAATAAATGCCGCCCGTAATGATGAATAATGAGCCAAGAAGAATTATAAATGGAATATAATCGAAGACAATTGTATCAAATAATTTTTCAGTTAGACCTGCTGAAAGCAAATAAATTATTACCGGGATGCTGAGAAGCAAACCAATAATTAATTTGTTTTTATTCTTTTCCCAATAATGATTTAAGGTTAGCGGAAAAATGGCTATTGAGGCAAGCATGAGCACGAATGGCAGCATACTTAATTCGGGAATTTGTACAGAAGAATATTCCATAGCTTAAATTATTTTTAATAATAAATGACCGGTGTAAAGATAAAAATATTTTTTAGAATTCAATTCGAGTTGCAACTCCATGTAACTTGCGATAATTCAGTTTGTAGAATGCAACAAAGTGCGGTGTAATTTTCTTAAGGAAAGAATAAATCCTTAGGAATGGTCTTTTAGTTGAAATTTCTTCAATGCCATAAAAAATTACTTTCTCATTTATTCCAGCATCTTTAAGAATTTTCGGAATATTAACAAATTCCATGTACCCGCAACTAATAATTAATCCTTTAAGTCCCGGGGCAATTTCTTCAACCTTGGTCACGTTTATTCCATAAGGATAATCCGAAGTTGAAATAGATACAAAAATATTTTCTTCATACATAATGTTTGTGCGCAACATACAATGAACCACGTAAGGCGGAACTTTCTCTAAATTTTTTGTAAGAAATAATGCCGTGCCTTTTATATTATTTCCCAAACTGTAAATCTGATTATAGCTTTCGAGAAAAA
>DAIMIJ010000051.1:0-6570 GCA_036722835.1 Ignavibacteriaceae bacterium
GCAAATCTAAAATTGAAATTAAAACCCGATACAATTTGGGTTTCTGCTCAGGAATTATTTCTATCTAAAGACTATGAAAGATGGATTGATGAGCTTATCTGGAAAGCTTTTGTAAAGAAAAGTTCAATTGGCCAATCCGTAAATGGAAGGGCAATTAATAAATTAGAAATTAGTGAAGGAAGGGATAATTCTGATTTGGTTTTTATAATCGGGAGACAGCATCCACCCGAAGTGACGGGTGCTTTTGCATTAAAATCCTTTGTTGAAAAACTCACAGACGATTCTGAAATATCAAGAATATTTAGAGAGAGATTTCGCGTTGTCGTAGTTCCGCTTGTCAATCCCGATGGTGTTGATGAGGGGCATTGGAGGCACAATTCAAATGGTGTAGATTTAAACCGCGATTGGTTTGCTTTTAATCAACCAGAAACAAGATTGGTGAGGGACGAACTCCTCAGAATCGTGAGTGAATCAAAAGGTAAGGTAAAATTCTTTATTGATTTTCATGCAACACAGCAAGATGTTTTTTACATAACATCGAGAGACAGCACATTAAGCATTGATCCAATTTATGAAACAACGAAAAGCTGGTTGAACAGAATTCAAGAAATGTTCCCGGATTACAAGCTTAACGTTGATGAATCGTTGAATGATTACAACGCTCCAACTTCCGATGGCTGGGCGTACAATATTTTTAACGCACCGGCTCTTACTTATGAACTTGGTGATGAAACCGATAGGGCTTTAATTAGAAAAATTTGTTCGGGTGCCGCCGAAGCAATGATGGAAATTCTGATCAAAGATAAAAAGTGAAGCTGTTTTCTGTTTAAGGGCTGAACTCATAAGTTTTAACAGATAAAAATTGTTAGTGGTTTTTCAAAACGAAAACTCGATTTTTCTAGATTGGTGGTGCAAGCTTTTGCAGGTATTATTCTTAGCTTACTAATTCTTCTTCATAAGTTTAATAATTATTTGAGATCACCACAATTTTATTTATGTTTTTATCGGTTTTCATCGCATGTTTCTGGCGATGATAATTCTTATGAGATTTTATTAAAATCTTTGGTTGGAAACAAATAATGAACTTTGAAATATTACTTACCATTTTAATGGGTATTGGACTGAGTGCTGCAAGCGGCTTTAGAATTTTTATCCCATTTCTGGTTATAAGTATTGCATCACTAACAGGAAATTTAACTCTTGTAGATTCATTTAGCTGGATTGGAACTTACCCCGCACTGATTACTTTCGGCATGGCAACGGTTTTAGAAATAGCTGGCTATTATATACCATGGGTTGATAATATACTAGATACAATTGCATCGCCCGTTGCAGTGATTGCAGGCATTATCTTAATGGCATCAGTCGTTACTGGAATATCTCCGCTTATGAAATGGACACTAGCCATAATTGCCGGAGGCGGTGTTGCGGGAATAATTCAAGCGCTGACTGGAGTAACGAGAATTACATCTTCAATTACAACGGGCGGCTTGGGCAACCCTGGTGTTTCCACGGTTGAATCAGGAAGTTCTCTAACTTTATCAGCCATAGCAATTTTTATTCCTGTAATTGCTGGTATTATTGTCATAGCCTTGCTTATTTGGGCAACTAAAACTTTAGTTAATAGATTTACTTCTAAAAGAAAAACATCCTAGTGATGTATTAATCATCAACAAAAAGAGGTATAACATGTCAATTCTTTGGACAATCGTCATCGGTCTTGTAGTCGGTGCACTGGCAAAATTCATTATGCCTGGTAAAGATCCCGGCGGAATTATTATCACAATACTTGTTGGTATTGCCGGTTCAATTGTCTTTACGTATTTAGGACAGTTTTTAGGGATTTATGAACAAGGTCAAACTGCTGGATTTATTGGCGCAACAATCGGAGCAATAATCTTACTTGCTATCTACAGACTATTTAAGAAGAAAACAACTTCTTAAAGGAAGACTTGATAAAGCAGTCTCAGACGGGACTGCTTTTCTATTTACTTTATCCTCACAAAACACAAGCGACAAATATTTTCTATTTTTTCTCTGTATTTTTACAAATCCTTGTTCGAATATTTTAATTAAAGCCACATCACATTTTGTTATGATTCTTAACAACAAAAAGTGCTGAAAATAAACCGAATTGAGAGCTGGTTTTTCAAAGTTATCTGCATCACAATTTCAAATTGATTTTTCGTGCACAACTGCTTACGTTTATACTATTGAAAGAAGAAAAGGATAAACTATGATGAACAAATACATATTTAATGCTCTGCTAACAATTATTTTTCTTGCTGGTGTATTATTACTAACTCAATGCAGTACACAGCAGGAAAAGGAAATGACTCAAGATGAAAAGATTAAAAGAGGAGCATACCTAGTTAATTTTGGCGGTTGTAATGAGTGCCATTCTCCTAAAGTATTTACCGATATGGGTCCCGTACCCGACACAACAAAATTATTATCCGGTCATCAAGGGGGACTAAGTATTCCAAGAGTTGATACATCGGTCATTGGGCCCGGCAAATGGTATTTATGCAACGGGGATCTAACTGCATGGGTTGGTCCCTGGGGTGTATCATTCGCAGCTAACCTAACACCAGATATTCAAACAGGTATCGGTGCGTGGACCGAAGAGATTTTTGTAAGATCAATGAAAAACGGATTGCATATCGGAGCCGGAAGACCAATTCTCCCCCCAATGCCGTATATGGGTCTCGCGGGATTAAGTGATGAGGATTTAAAATCAGTGTTTGCTTATCTAAAGAGTATCAAACCGATTAGCAATAAGGTTCCCCCACCGGTTCCGCCAAACGAAGTTGCCGCAAGGTATGGTAAGTAAATATTAAACTAAGCTATCGGTGTTAAATGAAGAGACGACATATTTTTTAAATTTAATGTGTGATTAGATCCATAAAGGTTTTTAGTCCAATAAAGATCAAAAGAATAATAATATTCGGATCGGTTACATTGAAAGCACCCCCAACCAAAACGAATCCGGAAAGAATAATTGTAAGATGCATTGGAATAATTCTTTTATAAGGAGCCATCATAAGTTTGGATAAACTTTGCACCATTGCCTGCTCACGTCTAAATGTAAAAAAATATTCTCCCAGGTAGTTAACGAAAAAAATCAGTGAGGTTAGAAAAATAAAAGAAAAAGCAATCCCACCATTTGATATGCCGCCTATCGAGATAAAAGCAGATAAAAACATTGCATAGACGAAATGGAAGAAACCGTAATGAAACAGAAAAAAAGTGGCGACACCTGCTTTTGCGGCTTTTGTATGTTTTACAGGTTTGTTGTTCATCTTCAACCCATCAACCGTAAATTCTTTAAGTGATATTATCTTAAAAAAGTTGAACACACCGATAATTACACTTTGAAACCAATAAACCCAAAGAACGTTGAGCACGTTCTGTTTTTCTATTATTGTAAATGCTGCAACTAGAAGGTTAGAAATTAGCAGCGACCAGACAGAAAAACTTTTAAACATTTCTTTACCTAGCATTCTGACGCCAAGAACACGGATTGGATTTTCGTTTTCTGGAAGTAATGTTTTTTGTTCAGAATTCATTTCGCTTTTAATTTCAATTTGTATGCCTTAAGTAGAATGAGTTTTTTGGCAAAATATCTGGCTGATGTAATACAAAAACCGTTCATCGAGAAAAATTTTCTTCCGGTTTAAGAATCGGTTTAAGTAAACAATATAAAATTTGTCTTTGCTTCTAAAGAATGTGTGGAAATGAATTTATAAATTACCATATACGATTTTAGACGTTGTCTTAATGAACTTAAAAGAAAAAATTATTACGCTAAGAAATTTCATTACCGATTACTCTTCACGTGAAATAAAGATTTTATTAAATCTTTTTATTCTGGTTACCGCGCTTTTAGTCTTTATTTATGTAGCGAAGGAAGTGGTGAGCGGCGAGAGCAAGGGATTTGATGAAATGACTTTAAATTATTTGCGTCATGATGGAAAAATAATGGAAGACGAACAAACCTGGCTTACCGGAATGATGATAGATATAACTGCTTTAGGCGGAACCACAATAATTTTTATGATTACGGCCGCGGTTGTTTTTTATTTACTGATTCAGAAGCAGTACGAATTTATGTGGCTGATTTTAATTGCAACCATTGGCGGGGCAATCCTATCTTTTGGTTTGAAAGAATTATTCGTTCGCGAAAGACCACCGCTGATTTATCATCTTTTAACGGTAAAGTCTCTCAGCTTTCCAAGCGGTCATGCAATGATGTCCTCGGTAGTTTATTTAACACAAGGAGCACTGCTTGCAAAAGTTCAATCGAATAAAAATTTAAGAGTATATATTTTACTTGTTGCGATAATCTTGGTTTTCTTAATCGGCATAAGCAGAATTTATTTTGGAGTTCATTATCCAACAGATGTTTTAGCCGGCTGGTCAGTCGGGCTTGCGTGGGCTTCGCTTTGCTGGCTTGCGGTAAAATATTTACAAAAAAGGAAAGTACAGAAAAGCAAAATAGAACATAAACAGTAAATACTAAGATGACCAAGGAAAAGAAAAAATTATTTCGCAGCTTGTTTTATCCAGCAGCGTTTGTATTGCTTTTGTGGTTAGTGAAAATTTTTGAAATATCTTTTGGAATCAACCTGGTTTCTTTGGGAATTTTTCCACGAAAAATTTCCGGCTTAATAGGAATAATCACCGCACCATTAATTCATGTTGATTTCAATCATTTAATATCCAATTCTCTTCCGCTGCTTCTCTTGGGACTTGGCATTTCATATTCTTATCCGACTTCATCGAAAAAACTATTTATTGGGGTTTATATTTTACATGGAGTGCTGGTTTGGATTATTGCCAGACAAGCATATCACATTGGTGCAAGCGGATTAGTTTATGGTTTTGTTTCCTTTCTTTTTTCCAGCGGAATAATTAGACGTGACAATCGCTCAATTGCTCTTGCACTTATTGTAACCTTATTTTACGGTGGTCTAACGTGGGGAGTTCTGCCAATTAAAGCAGAGATTTCGTGGGAAGCGCATCTTTTTGGTTCGTTAATTGGAATTATGTTTGCGTTTATTTTTCGTAAAGCCGATCCTGCACCCAAGTATGATTGGGAAGATGAAGAAGACGATCAAATTACAAATTAAATTATTTTAAATAGAGGTATCGAATGAAAAAAATTTCAAGAAGAAAATTTATCCATGGCTCATCGTTCCTGGGTGCGTCGTTGATTTTATTTAACGATTCAAATGCTGGCAGAATATTTTTACACTCGCGAGGATTCGATATTATCATTAAAGGCGGGCATGTTATAGATGGGACAGGTAAAAAGGAATTCATTGCCGATGTTGGAATTAAAGATGGAAAAATTATTGAAATCGGAAATTTAAATTCTGTTAATGCTGTAACAATAATTGATGCAAAAGGATTGAAAGTCGTACCGGGTTTTATAGATATTCATTCACACACTGACTCTGATCTTATACTTAACCCAAAGGCCGAGAGTAAAATTCGGCAGGGTGTAACAACAGAAATTACCGGACAGGACGGATTTTCCTGGGGTCCATTAGGCGGTCCGGAAATAGAACGCACAATGAAAAACTTTAAAGAAGAATACGGCGAAGAACTTACTTGGCGCACCCTTGGAGAATTCCTCGATAATTTTTCATCAAGAAAATTTTCTGTGAATCTCGCTTCAATGGTTGGTCTTGGGACAATCAGAGAATTTGTTGTTGGCTTCGATGACCGCCCCTCAAACTCTGATGAAATGGACTTAATGAAAAATGAAGTAATCAAAGCAATTAATGAGGGTGCAATCGGAATATCAACTGGACTAGAATATACGCCGGGAAGTTTTGCATCAACAGAAGAATTGATTGAGCTTTGCAAAGCCGCACCATTATCTTCGCGACTTTACTCTACGCACGTACGGAATGAAGACAATACTGTTCTTGAAGCAATTGATGAAGCAATTAGAATTGCAAGGGAATCTTCCTCACGTCTACAAATTTCTCATCTCAAAGTTTCGGGAAAATCAAATTGGTATAAAGCCGATGCGGCACTTGAAAAAATTGATAAAGCAATAAGCGAAGGATTAGAAGTTCATGCGGATAGATATACTTACATCGCTTATCACACAGGTTTGGATGCTCTGTTTCCCTTATGGGCTAGAGAAGGAGGAACCGAAAATTTTTTAGAAAGACTAAACAATAAAGAACAGCTTAAAAAAATGGGAGAGTATTGCGAGAAAAAAGTTTCCAACCTCGATGGTAGTTGGGATGGTGTTCTGATTTCAAGCGTTTCAAAGGAGGAGCTTAAAGATTTCCAAGGAAAAACAATTAAACGAATTGCTGATGAATCCGGTCGAGATTATTTTGAAACTGCCGTAAAAATTATTCTAAATTCAGAAAACAGCGTTATGATGATGGGTTTCGGTATGGAAGAAAATTCAACCGAGAAAATTTTAGCGCATCCAGGGGTTATGATTTCTTCTGATGCAGGTTCTCACGCACCATATCCTCCGATGAATAAAAGCATTGCACATCCGCGTGCATACGGAACCTTTCCAAGAGCAATTGCAAAATA
>DAIMIJ010000051.1:6670-11636 GCA_036722835.1 Ignavibacteriaceae bacterium
CATTCATTTCATAATCTTTGAATGAATTAAACTCTGTATAAGCTTCTTCAAACAATCCCTTTTCGTAAAGAAGATTGGCAAAATAAATTCTGTTGGCAATTATTTTTTTTGTTTCAGGATATTTTCGATATGTTTCCTTTGCCGCCACAACAGCCGATTCTTTAAATCCATTTTCTCCCAATTGCTTAGCACCGTTAAGCCGCATCAATCCAAATTCATCGTTGGTAACGCCTAGAGTCTTTTCTATTTTATTCTGATTTCCATACACTTGCGTGCTTTTTGATTTGTTCTCATCTTTTTTTCTTGGAGCACTCATCATATCTTCCATTGCAAGCGCAAGGAGAAGTTCATCCACAGACATTTTTTTAATGTTGTTAACCGTAACTGCCGCAGATTCCTTTAAAGTGAATTTCGTATTTCCCTTCACCAAAACAACCGATGATTTTTTCCCGGTAGATATTGTGCTGTAAGGCGGAAGCTCTGCACCCTCGCTTACCTCCATCCATTTTTCGCTCGATCCTATTTGTGCTTTTACTGTACCGGTAACACTTTCCACATAGCATTTTTGTGCGAATGTGATTCCAGCACTTATAATTAAGAGAACCAATACATTTTTCATTTTACTTTCCTATAGATTTTTATTATTCAAATTAATAAACATCAATTATTTCAACTTTACCTGTAGCTAAACCAAAGTTTTTAATTGCTTCATCAAAAAATTTTTCGGCACCAATTTCCCAGGCGGAATTAAAATCTGTTAGGGAAGTTGTCTCAACGGGGATCCAGATTTCATCTACTCCATTTTCATCTTTTCGGACAAAATATTTTGTATCGTTTTCTGTAATAAGCTTAGAATTGTCCGGCTTTAAGTTTGTGTTGAATAGAATATTTACATGGCGAATGTCATCTGTATTTTTATAATCAACAAGTGCGGTTTCGATGCCGACGCTTTCCAGCAGCGAGCTGTAACAAACGCTTAGATCATCACAATCACCGCCGCGGAGCTTGATTGTTTCATTAGGAAATTGTACGTATTCCGTAGCAGCTCTTGGATCGGAAGAGTAAACAAGCTCTTCCACAAAATCATTAAAAATATATTTTGCCTTATAAAACGGTGAAAGCGAATAAGGAATGGTGTCTAATGAATTTTTGTTACCGCTTAAAATATTTTTGGAATAGCCCATCGAGTATTCGATTCCCCTTTTAATAAAGTACCGCAGATTTTTTATTCTACCATCCCAGCTATTTACTCCGTTAATTAGAATTGGCATTTGTATTTTATCATCGGATTCTTCACCTGAAGTTGTAAGCAAAAAGTATGCTTGAGAAATTTCCGGCTTCTGCTTGCTGTAATAATCAGATGGCACCGTAAAAAATGGAATAACAGCAGTGTCTTTTGGCTGAATTGTTACCATTGGTGATTGGATGTATCCGCTATTTATTCCCTCTATCATTCCTAAAGGTTTAACCGAAACAGGTTTATCCGTTAGATTGGCAACATGCCCAAATGCGAATGGACTATCAATATATGCTTCAAAAAATGTTGGATAAATTTCTTTGGCAATATCAACCGATAAAAATTTAACTAATCTTTCTTGAATTGTATTTAAAGTAAAGCTGAATGTAAGGACCGCTTTATTAAAGCTGTACTTATTGTTCATCAAATTAGCAATACCTTCTTCTTTAAACTCCGAAAAGGAATAAGTTTTATTTCTAGCATTGAAATATTTTATGCCGGAAAGAGTGACTCCCCATAAATCATTAGAAAATGTTAATCCCACCATCAATCCGTTTATAAATGGTGACTGATATTTATCGTGCAGAGCGGTAACACTAAAACCAAACTTTGAATCATAAATATCAAAAAATTTATTTATTCCTAACTGAAAAGAATTGTTTGTTTCGTACAAGACGTCAAGACTCGTTTGACCGAGAGGAAGAAACGATAATCTAAATGACGCTGCTTTAGCGGTTCTGATTTTATATTTCTCATTTTCTTCGCCTATGCTCTGCTCACCAATACTAAAAAGATTTATTGAAGCAATAGAAAGCGATAACCAATCATTTAAAAAGTAATTGAAACCAATATCGCCTTTCCAAAAGTTTGCGGTTTCAATCAGGTTTTCTCTTTCAAGAAAATAAAGCGTATCTAACAAAACGGGCTTGAAGGTTTCGTTATTGAACTCCTGGGTAAAATATCTTAATGAAAAACCAAGACTAAACTTTGGTGAAAACTTATATGCATAACCAAATCCAAGAATTTCTTTGTAAGTAAATCTTGAATTCAGTGATTGGGAAGAAGAATCCTCCAAAATAATAGAACTGCCATTGCTAAAGAGAAATTCCTTTTCATAACCCGGCGTGTAGCGTGCGGTTAAAGTATTATTCCCAAATTTTTTTGAAAGCGATATCAAATAAATATTTGATGCCACCGGTTTTGAAAACTCGCTGCCGTAAGAGAAACTCAATCCCCAATCCTTTAATAAAAAATAATTTGATGGATTATTATCTAGATTGTTAAGCAAAGCGGTTGATTTATCCGATAAATTCCAAAGCCCGTTCAGACCAAATGAACTTTGCGCCTCTATGTTTATTGAGTAAAACATTGTTAGTACAAATGTTAATTGTAAAATTGTTCTCAAGGAATATCAACCGAAATACTGTTTATACTTTGAGAAACCACGATTAGCTCAGCGATGCCGGTGCCTTGCTGCTTTTCAAATTTTCGTGTAAGGGTGAATTCAAGCTTATCAAATCTTGCAGCAAGTTCTTCTAAAAGTTTTTTAGGCATTAAAAATTTTCCATCATCAGCAGTTTTAATTTTATACAGAGGAAAAACGATGTTTCTTGGGTCATCAATAATGCTTATTAAGATTTCAAAATTCTTAACATTGCCCGCATTCCACTCCAACAAAAGATTCAAGTTCTTGTTTGATTTACTACCCGCTAATCTGTAATTGAGAAAGATTTCTGGAGGCGTTGCAATATCAAAACTAACCGCAGAGGAAATATCGGGAACGAATCTAAAGTTTATGTTAGAGTTAAAATCAAAGTTAAATGGATCTCCCAGAATTCCTCTTCGATGAAGAACATACCGTAAACCAAGTGAAGTATCTTTATTCACTCCATATCTTATTCTGAATTGCCGGCGTTCGGCTTTTTGGTTACTGAAAAAAACGTTTCCGGGTGTTAGTGTAGAATAACCAATCAGTTTGCCGTTTAATCCGAAGACCGGTTTTGTTTTATCGAAGAATGCTGCCTGTGCAAACGAAGATTTAAATGAAATACCCCGAATGGTTTGTTTGATACCCGCGACAGTAATAACATTTGTAAAGCGGGCGGGGTTATCGTTTAATCCTGTTGAATCTATTCCAAAGCTTGTAGGTTCAGCAGGATTTTTTGTTAATACTTCTATCTCAATTGGATCGTCATCTTCAATTAGAGCTGTCGGTTGAGAATTATTGCAGCCCAAATACAAACCAATCAAAAACAAAAGCAGCGAGTAATTAATTAATGATTTCATTGTGGTTTAATTTACTATTGAAGTTTTATAAATTCAATTTATTCTTTATGTGTATTAAATAAGAAAGGGATACCGCAATTGCGGCATCCCAATCATTCCCTCTCTATTATTTTATGGCCTTACAAAATATGGAACTCCCCACGATTCAGTTTCAACTGGAGTTGCATCATCAAATATTACTTGTTTTGGAAATGCATTTACAATTGCATGATAGTGCCCAACAAATTGATGAGCGGTGTAAGATTGCTCATACACTTTTGCAAATCCGTTTCCGGATGGAACGGAAGAAACCATTACAAATCGTTTCTTGGCTCTATGGAAACCATTTTTATCGGCACCGTAAGTGAGAGTTACAAAATCTGTATCTTCATAGGCGCTGTAAACCTCAAGTCTAAGTGTTGTTGATTGTCCTGTTCCGATAACAGGAAGTTGTCTCCACCAGCCGGGTCCTCTCGATAAGAAGTAGCTATTAGGAGAATTTATAACCAAAGTATCTCCGTTTGGCAAGAAGGCAGTCAACTTTTGAATATCAATGTTGGGGCTTAATACACCACCCTCGGGCAAAGAGATTGCAGCTACTCGCCAATTTCTAAATGGAAAAGGAGAATTTCCTATCTTAACAAAAATAATTTTTCTTGTTATTACAGAAGTGAACGGTTTTCGGATAATTGTATCGGGTTCAGTTGCCCCCGAGTTATACGAGGCCGCAATTATTAAAGTACCTTCAAAAGTTTTTGTTAGTGTTCCGTAAGCAGTATCGCCAACAACGTTAACATCTAAATTTCTGTTAACTAAACGTACTTTGTGACCAACTCTGAATGGATAAATTTCAGTTTCTGTTTTACCTAAGAAGCTCATTGCATCTTCTTCATTATAATTGGGTTCGAAAGATGAGATAGCAGAATCTTCATCTGCTAATTTGAGCATTGCGCCTTGATCTGTGGTTGGTTCTGTGCTTTCAGGCTCAATCACAGATTCTTTACATCCAATAAATAATGCTAACATCACCAGCATTATTATTGAAAAGAGCCGTGCGAAATGAGATCGTTGTTTGTTCATTGTGTACTCCTTTTGTTTTGTGAATAATGTTATTTGAGTTAAAATTTTCGATTCAATCTTTCTGGAAATATCAGAACAATCATGCCAATGCTCAATAGCATTCAAAGATTGGAAATCTTTCAATTAGAGAGATTTACTGTAATAATTAAATGCCTGGAGAAAATGTGAAGCTGCCTGAAAGCTTGAATTGCAGGCGCATTTGTTCGAATTTTTAAGCGGAGTTTTTAAATTAGGATAGAATTGTTTTATTTCTTTAGATCCACTATTTCAAGTTCTGTTAATTCACGGATTTCTCCAGATTTTAAATCACCAAGAGATAAATTTTTTATTCTTGCTCTAATTAATCTTAAGGTTGGATGACCAATTGCTGCTGTCATTTTTCTC
>DAIMIJ010000052.1:0-11550 GCA_036722835.1 Ignavibacteriaceae bacterium
GATTGACATGCCTAAAACTATAAATATTTTTAATTAATTCTTCTGCCCGGGTTTTTATGCAACCTCAATGTGATTCTCTTTAAGATTCACTTCCCATTCTCTGAACTCAGTTTCTTTTTCTGGGAATTTAATAATCAAATGAATTCATGAGAATATTTTTATATTTTCTACTTTTAATTTACTCAAGTTGACCGTCTGTTTTTGTAAACCGTTGAAACGGTTCATAATTCTTTAAATTTTCCCATTCTCAGCGGGATTAATCCCGCTGAGAATGATATACAAAACAAAATTTAGTAACCGTTTTAACGGTTTTTGTTTTTAGGCAGTCAACTTGACTAATTTACTTATTGTTCAACTAGATATAAAGTGATTCATTACTTTTGGTTATGCTCCGTTTTCCTTTTAAAACCCAACACGGCTCACCGAGTTATGCGACTGATAAATTACTTTCTCAATAAAGGTCAACTTTTATATATTTGAAACTCGAAATCGAAATACAAGGAATGAATAGTAAATACGAAGCTGTAATTGGGCTTGAAGTGCATGCACAACTACTCACTGAATCAAAAGCGTTTTGCGGCTGCTCTACAAAATTCGGAAATGCTCCAAACACAAATGTTTGTCCCGTTTGCTTAGGACATCCGGGAGTTCTTCCGGTTCTTAATAAAAAAGTAGTTGAGTTTACAGTTCTTATGGGTTTAGCAACGGATTGTAAAATTAATGAGCACTCGATCTTCGCAAGAAAAAATTATTTTTATCCTGATTTACCTAAAGGTTATCAAATATCTCAATACGAAGAACCGATTTGCGAACATGGTTTTGCAAATATTGATTTAAAGAATGGAACTGCCAAGCAAATAAGAATTAAACGAATTCACATGGAGGAAGATGCAGGCAAATCATTACATGATAGAGGAAATGAAACTTACATAGATTTGAATCGCTGCGGTGTTCCATTAATTGAAATTGTGAGTGAACCGGATTTAAGCACCGGTGAAGAGGCATCAGCATATCTTTCAAAGATTCATCAGCTTGTAAGGTATTTAGAAATTTGTGATGGAAATATGGAGGAGGGTTCTCTTAGATGTGATGCAAATATTTCCATTCGTCTGAGAGGTGCTGAGGAACTTGGAACAAAAACTGAAGTTAAGAACATGAACTCTTTCAAAAATGTGGAGAAAGCGATTACTTACGAGATCCAAAGACAAATTGATTTGGCTGAAGATGGTGAGAAAATAGTTCAGCAAACATTATTGTGGAATGCTGATTTAAACGAGGCAATTCCAATGCGATCTAAAGAAGAAGCACATGATTATCGTTATTTTCCCGAACCGGATTTATTTCCTATTGTTGTAAATTCCGAATGGAAAAAAGAGCTTTCAGGATTACTTCCAGAATTGCCGGAGAAAAGAAAAGAAAGATTCATACAGAATTACAAGATTCCACAGTATGATGCGGAGATTCTCACTCAATCTAAATATCTTGCAGATTATTATGAATCAGTTGTGAAATTGACTGATGATTACAAATCTGCCAGCAACTGGATAATGGTGGATGTATTGAAAATTCTAAACGAAAATAAAATGGATATTCAAGATTTTTCTATATCACCAAGCAACATCGGGTCATTGATAAATCTGATCAATGACAGAACTATCAGCGGAAAAATCGCCAAAGAAATTTTTTCAATTATGTACCAAGAAAGAAAAGAACCGCTTGAAATTGTTAAGGAGAAAAATCTCTTCCAGATTAAAGATGAATCGGAATTAGAAAAAGTCGTAGATGACGTTGTTTCAAAACATGCTTCAGAACTTCAACAATTTTTTAATGGAAAAGAAAAGATCTTTGGATTCTTTGTCGGACAGGTGATGAAGATAACTCAAGGAAAAGCAAATCCAAAATCAGTAAATGAAATATTAAAGAAGAAATTAAATCACTTAAAAGAAAATAGAACTTGAAAAAATTAAACGGAGTAAAAATTGTCATTTAAAGATGGTCTTAGGAAATTCTTAGGAATTAAAACCGAAGAAGAATTACATAGAAAAAAGACATTTGGGGAAAAAGTCAAAGAGTTTATTGAATCATTATTTTTTGCTGCAATTGCTGCTTTGTTCATAATAACATTTATAATTCAAAATACCCGTATTCCCACGGGCTCAATGGAAGATACAATCCTTGTCGGTGATTTCGTTCTTGTGAATAAATTTATTTACGGAGCATCTTCACCAAGATATATTCCTTTCACGGAAATAGAGTTACCATTCTTTCAACTCCCCGCTTTTAAAGAACCAAAGGCGAAAGACATTGTCGTTTTCGAGTATCCGGGCGATAGAGATCAATTAAGACCGAACGAACTCGGAGTTAATTACGTTAAAAGATGTATAGGAACTCCGGGTGATACAATTCAGATCATTAATAAAGTAGTTTTTGTTAACTCAAAAGAATTCTGGATTCCGTCTCATATTAAATATTTAAATCCTTACGTTAAGCCGAAAGAATATATTGAACCACGAATTTTTCCTAAAGGAATGCCATGGAATGAAGATAACTATGGACCCTTGGTTGTTCCTAAAAAAGGTTACACGGTAAGATTGAATACAGAGAACGTTGAACAATGGAGAACCATAATTGACAGAGAGTATGGAAAACGAGTTGTCAATATCAGCGGTAATGTTGTGACTATTGAAGATGTTCCTATAAAGTCATATACATTTAAAAAGGATTATTATTTTATGATGGGCGATAATCGCGATGATAGTGCCGACAGCCGCTTTTGGGGTCTTGTATCAAGAGATATGGTTGTCGGCGAAGCGTTCATTACCCTTTTCTCATGGGATAGAGAAATTCCGATGAGAGATATATTCAGATTGCTCGGTTCGATTCGACCGGATAGAGTTTTAAAGCTGCTTTACTAATTTTCCTAGCAGAATCAGTGCCTCATTAGAATTGAATCTTGATACAAGTATTTCTTTAATAATGTAATAAGGCCATTCGTCGGTAAGTAGCAGTGTTACTAAGGTTAGAAAAATGCAAATAAGTTTTTTTGAATTCTCATGATTATTTAGTTCATTCTATTATAAAAGGATGCCAAGAATATTTAGGATGAAATAGACAAGAAACGACATTAAAGCAATTAACCTTAGTAACCATGATTACCACTTAATTCTCGAGCCCTATTCTCTTATTGCTGATTAATAGATTAACCATTAAAAAACTGAAATGAATTTACTCAACATCAAGTATGAAAAATACAAACTTTCAAATAGCTTGGAAGTAATTTTACATCAGAACAAAAACCTTCCTCTTATTGCAGTAAACGTTTGGTACAAAGTTGGTTCTGCTTATGAAAAAAGAGGCAAAACAGGAATCGCCCATTTATTTGAACATATGATGTTTCAAGGATCTGAAAATGCTGCGAAGGAAATGCACTTCCGCTTTATTCAAGAAGCCGGTGGAACCTTGAACGGTTCAACAACCTTCGACAGAACAAATTACTATGAAAAACTTCCAGCTAATTTTTTAGAATTGGCCTTATGGCTCGAATCTGACAGAATGGGTTTTTTACTTCCGGCTTTAACATTAGAAAAGTTGGATAATCAAAAAGGTGTTGTCGTAAACGAAAGACTTGAGAGATACGAAAATCAGCCGTACGGTTTAGCCTGGGAAAAATTATTAGCTAATTTATATCCCGAACATCATCCATATAGTTGGCCTACCATCGGATATTTAAATGATATTAAAAGTTACTCTCTAGAAGATGTTTCGAGCTTCTTTCAAAATTATTATTCTCCATCGAATGCTTGTTTAGTTGTTGTTGGAGATTTCGAATCAACTCAATGCAAATATCTAATAGAAAAATATTTCGGCGGAATTTCCTCAAATGATTCTTCACCCACAAACAGCTTTGAAATCCCTTCACTTGAAAAAAATATTCAAATGAAGTATGAAGATAATGTTCAGCTTGAGAGAATTTATTTTGCATGGCATTCGGATAAAGCATATACAAATGACGATGCCGGGCTTGATATTATTTCCGATGTTTTGTGCGGTTCGAAAAATTCCAGGCTTTATAAAAAATTAGTTTATGAAAAGGAAATTGCTCAAGATGTTTCTGCAATGCAGATCTCAGGTAAATTGAGCGGGATATTTATGATAGTTGCAACTGCAAAACCGGGTAAAGATATTAACGAGTTGAAGAATGATATTCTTTTTGAGATTCAGAATCTTCAAAAAAACGGTGTGGCTGAAAGAGAATTAGTAAAATCTAAAAACGGAATTAAATCGAGTTTCATCCATTCTCTCCAACAGATTGACAACTTAGCTGATCATCTTAACGCTTATAATTATTACTTCAATGAACCGAACTCATTCATTAAAGATCTTAAGAGATATGAAAACGTGAATAATGAATCGGTAAAAAGCATTACAGAAAAATATTTGATTCGACCAAATGTTCAGCTAACTATTGTTCCCCATAATAAAGGATTATGATGAATTTTGATCGTTCTAAAATTCCGCAGCCGCTTCAAGAAATAAATTTTACTCTTCCCGAAATAAAAAGTTTCGTTTTATCTAACGGATTAAAGGTATTATTTGTTCAAAGGGAATTTCTGCCGATTATCAGAATGAATTTGATAACCGGCTGCGGAAGCATTTTTGATCCCAAAAATAAAAATGGTTTGGCAAATTTATTTTCAATGATGATTGATGAAGGAGCAGGAGATTACAATGCTCTTGAACTTAGCGAGGAGTTTGATATTCTCGGCAGCAGTTTTAGTGCAAGCTGTAACCATGATAATATTTTTCTTTCAGTAAGAACATTATCTGAAAATTTTGAAAGATCGCTTGAATTATTCAGTTTAATTGTTCAGAAGCCGCACTTTAAGGATCTGGATTTTAAGCGCGAAAGAAGAAAAATTGAAGTCAAGTTATTGCAGCAAAAAGACGAACCCGAAGAGCTTGCCTATCTTGCATTCGGTCATTTAGTGCACGGTAAAAATAATCCGTACGCTTTTCCGGTTCTTGGTTATGATGACAGCGTCAACAACATAAATAATGATGAAATAAAGGATTTCTACCAAAACAATTTTAGTCCGGATAACTCACATCTTATTGTAGTTGGAAATATTTCGGAAGAAAAACTGATTGCTTCCTTAGAAACTTATTTAAATAAATGGAGCAGCAAATTAAATTTAATTGCACCGATATTCAAATTTGTTAAAAATAAAAAATCCGTTTCAATCCTGAATAAAGAAGGCGCAGTTCAAACCGAATTACGAGTGGGACACAGATCATCAAGCAGGAATACACCCGATTATTTTTCCAAAACCATAATGAATACAATTCTAGGCGGGCAATTTACAAGCAGAATAAATTTGAATTTACGCGAAGCTAAAGGTTTTACCTACGGTGCCACCTCTAACTTTTCCTACTATAAAAACTCCGGGGAGTTTTGTGTATCAACATCTGTCTCGACAGAGAACACTCTCGCAGCAGTTACTGAAATTTTAAATGAACTTGAGAACATAAAAACTGGAGTTACACCTCAAGAATTAAATTTCACCCGCTCATCAATAGTAAGAAAATTTCCCTCCCAATTTGAATCTGACGGACAGATTGCTTCAAACTTATCATTATTAGCTATTCAAAACTTACCGTATGATTATTTTGACAAATACTTAGACAACATTAGAAATGTTTCGATAGAAGAGGTCAATCAAGCCGCCGTTAACAATATTTTATTGGATGAAATGTCCATTGTACTTGTTGGTGATAAAAATAAATTGTCTGAGAGTTTTGTATCTGCCGAAATTGGAGAAGTGAAAATAATTAATGAAAAAGGCGAATTAATCAGTTAGTAACTATTTCTCTTTTTTACTTTCTAATTTTGCCGGCTTCACAAATTTATAACCGATTCTTATCAGTTTTTTTAATTCATCAGTTAATAACTTATAAGCATCGAACGAAACTACAATCCTAGTGATATCTTCTTCCTTTATATTCTTCACTATGGAATTCAATCTTTCAGAAATGTTTTGCTGTGTGTTATCAATAAACTTTAACGAATCAGTTGTGAAAAATCTAATCTTTCGTTTATCAAATTCTTTTTTGATTACTAAATAATTCGGTGAGGAATAAATATCAGATTTTTTATTAATCACATAAAATAAAGCATGAGGAAAAGATACTACAATATTTTGGACAATCAGCTTCAATCTTTTTTCAGAATAATCCTTCCTCAATCTGAATTCTAAATCATTGATATCATTATTGAGCAAAACAGCATAATCAAACCCATTTTCTCTTAACCACTTTGAATATGCAGAGTTTGATTTTGAGGGAATCAGAAGAGCCGACATATCTCGCGTTGTAGTGATCATCAATGAATCGTACTCGGCTTCCTTATTTTCCCTTCCATAAATAAATATTGCTGACTTACTGCCAGTTCGATCAATATCATTACTGATTCTGAATTCTGCTTTTAATTTAATAGCACGATCAGATGTTACTTGCATTAAAGTTCGCCCATGAATCTTCTTCTCCTCTGCTGTCACCTCTATATTATAACCATCGTACTGTTTAATTAATTCGCTTAAAATTTGTGGAATAGGAAGATCAGACGGAACATAAACTTTGTAAGATGGGATCGAAGAATTATCTTTTACTGTTTTAATCCATTCATCTTTTATAGCAAAGCCGAAAAGAGACTCTTTAAATTTTTTATTTATTTCTTCATTACTAAGTGTTGAAGCGCTTTTCAAATTGGTATCGTGATAAACAAAAGATAGTACCAGGTGTGAGAGAAGCAGCAGCAATGAAATTGAAAAAAGAATTACTAATAGTTTCGTAAAATTAAGTTTTGCGTTCATCATTTGTAAAACTGAAAAGACAAATCATCTATTCTTAAAATTAGGTTTTCGTTTCTCTAAAAATGCACTTGTGCCCTCTTTGAAATCGTCGGTCCCGCAGCAAATAGCAAATAAACTTGCTTCATATTTCTGCCCTTCAGTATCCGAAACTTGATCTACAATGTTAATCGCTTTCAATGCTAATCGGATTGCCTGCTGACCCTTTGATGCAATTTTGTTTGCCATCTCAATTGCTTTTTCCAGCAATTCGTGTTGAGAATAAACATGATTGACAAGACCAATTCTTAAAGCTTCATTTGCATCAATCATATCGCCAGTAAAAATATATTCGGCAGATCTTCCGGAATTTATCAGACGTGTTAATCTTTGTGTACCGCCGTAGCCGGGAACTATTCCAAGGTTAACTTCGGGCTGACCAAATTTCGCATTTTCAGAAGCTAACCTGATGTGACACGATAAAGCAAGCTCGCATCCGCCGCCGAGTGCGAATCCATTTACAGCGGCGATAACAGGCTTGTTCATGTTCTCAATTGAGTAATATATTTCCTGACCTTTTTCAGAGAATGCTTTAGCAGAAATCATATCGAGCTTATTTATTTCAGTTATATCTGCGCCGGCAACGAACGCTTTTTCACCGCTTCCCGTAAGAATAATCACACTAACAGATTCATCATTCCGTAAGGAAATAAAAATCTGTCTTAGTTCATCTAATGTGGTTGCATTCAGCGCATTCATCTTCTCGGGACGATTAATTCTAACTACGGCAACGTTTTCTTTTTTTTCTAGGAGAAGATTTTGATAATTCATTTTTTACTCTCTTAAAATATTACAAGTAATGGTAATCTAATTTTTAAATCTGCAGATATGAACTGGTTGCTTTCAAAATAATTGTACGAAGCGAGAATCTCCATCAAAAACATTGAGACTCCTACTCCCGCAGCGAAACCGACTTTATACTTCTCGTCAAAGTAATTACTTTTACCGGAAGTTAATTTAAATTGATGAAGCTCTTTTATGTAAGAAAAAGATGCGGAAACTTCTGCTAATGGAATTAAAAGAAAAGCGCTCTCTAACAGTGGAGAAAAATAATATCTTATACCCGCGTTGAATGGAACATTCGTCGTCGAAAAATTTGAGTAATCAGTTGATTCGTAAAATCCTTGTGCACCGGGATATTGTTCGTACCCTAACTTTGCAAATAAGAATAATGGAATGAAATTATTATCAGTGTACGAGAATTCGAGATTAAAACCGTAGCCTAAATCAGTCGAGCTTGCAAAATTGCTGATTGGTACACGCGGACCAACACCAAATGAAATAAAAAATCCCCTTGCTTTATCAGTACCAAATGCTGGATTAAAATTAGTAATTAAAAGAAAAAATAGAGAGATGAGTATTTTATTCATGCGTTATAATTTTTAACGCTTCAAAATAACAAAAATTCGGGTTTTATTAATCCCTTAAGCAGTATTTCTTTTTCTTATTAGCGATAGGATTAACAAGCTTATTAGTATGAGTAAGTAACTTGCCGGGATTACAAATCCCGAAATATTTTTATCAACGGCAAAAAATCCTTCCCATTCAGCATACCTCGCTGCAAAGAATAAGTTTACCAGTAAGGAAGAAGATGTTCCGAAAGAGAGAAGACTAAGCCATATTATTGAGAAAAGCAGCACAACGAATAAATACACATTATTAAAAAATTTAATTGTGACCGTAAGAATAAGACATAACAACACGAATGCGGCTATGCTCTCATAGTTAAAAATATTTTTTTTAACAGGAATAAATTCATACGAAAAAATTAAAATTGTTGACACTAAGATGACGATGAAACTATTTTTAAAGCTTTTATGAATAATCAAAAAGAAAAAGTAGAGGCAAAGGAGCTGAATGAAGTTCCAAACAAGATAGATTGGATAATCAACTATTGAAGAAAGACCAAAGTCATAAAAATATTCCGGATCACCTATCTCAATTTTGTTCGTTAAAAATAAAACAGATAAATAAAGCAACGCTGTAAACAAGATAATTAGAATAACTCTTCCAACGTTTGCAAATGGAGGATGAAGAAATGCTTCCTTAATTAAAGATAAGTGTTCTTTCTTAAGCACAATTAAGATAGGAAGCACAGCACTTAAATGAAATCGAAAGCCAAGCAATATTACAAATGTATCCAGCTCAAAATATTTTAATACGAAACCGATTGCATTAACAAAAATAACAGCTATTAAAAGCCGGGCAGGGCTTACTTTAAATTCCAATTCAATTTACTCTGATTCCATTTGCTTAATTTTATATTGAGTTCCAACACCATGATCATAAACCATTTTACCGCCATGCTCACCGGTTTGAAAAACAAAATAAACTCCAACCATTACTAAAACTAAAATTATATATTGAACGATCCCAATAAATTTTTTCCTGAAAGCAACAAATGTTCGTAAGACAAGTAAACCGGTAAAATACCATAAAGTAAGATTTGCATACATTTCATGTTCTTCCAACAATGCACCGCTTTGCTTATTCCAGTATTCAAATGCTTCTTCAGCTTGATTGCCCGTTAATACCGCTGCCAATGCCCCAAGTACTCCTAAAAATAAAAGCAGGTGAGCAGCTTTCGATAAAAATTCCTTTTTGAATACTATTCCCAAGAGTTCAAACAAGAAATAACTCATGAGGAAAGCGATTGGAAAGTGAATGACTTTAGGATGAAATGCTGCAAGGAATTCCATTTAGTACCTCTAGTATTTATGAATGATTTGTATTTTTAAGTTAATTATCTGACTGATTTTTTAATATAGTAATAAATTTTTGAGAACTGTGACAAAAATTATTTTATAGCATTCTAATTTTTTACCCGCATAAAACAGAACCGCCATTCACATTTAGGATTTCTCCGTTAATATGTCTCGCTAAATCTGAAGCAAGAAATAATACAGGTCCGGCAATATCTTCAGCGGAAGCGATTCGCTGCACAGGAATTTCTAATCTAACTTTTTCTTTGTATTTCTTATCGCTAAATACTTCTTTGCACATTTCAGTATCAACCCAGCCAGGAGCTACACTGTTAACTGTGATGTTAAATTTTCCTATTTCGGCTGCAAGTGATTTGGTGTAAGATATCATTGCGCCTTTTGAGGCGGCATAATGAGAATGAAATGCCTCGCCTCTTTGTCCCGCAGTTGAGGAAATATTAATTATTCTCCCAAACTTATTTTTTTTCATCAATGGAATAACATGTTTGGTAATTAGAAACATGCTTGTAAGATTAGCTTGCATTGTCCTATTCCACTCTCGCAAAGACATTTTATCAGCTTCACCATATTCCCAAATTCCTGCATTGTTAACAAGAATATCTATCTTCCTTATTTTACTCACAAGCTCGATTATTCTTTGCTCAAGATTAACTTCATTGCTAAAATCCATTTTATAAAAGAATATTTTTTTCTTTTTACCGATTTGCTGAACGAGTTTACTTGCGGCTTCTAAATTGGATTTATATGTGAAGTGGACAACAGCACCGGCTTCTGCAAATAACTTAACACAAGCAGCGCCGATTCCGCGAGAACCACCAGTAATTAAAACCGATTTAGAATTTAAGTTTATCATAATTTTTAATATTTAACTTTGAACAAAAACAATCCCTTAGCTGGAACACTCTCCCCCGCTGATTCTCTATTTTGCAATTTTAAAACATTTACGATATATGATTCATCAAGATTATTTTTAAATGAATGTAGAACTGTTCCAACAATGGTTCTTACCATACCATGTAAAAATCTATCAGCTTCTATAAGAAAAAATATCAATCCTTTAGTTTCTTTCCAATGAGCTGTGACAACTTTACAGATTTTATTTTCAGTTTCAGAATTTTTCTTACAGAATGAGGTGTAATCATGTTCGCCAATGAAATTACTCGAAAGAGAATTCAATACATCACAATTTAATAAACCATGATAGAAGTAAGAAAATCTATCATAAAAAGGTGATTTGTTTTTTGAAATAACGTAGAGATAGGAACGCTTCTTTGCATCAAATCTAGAATGAAATTCTTGATGAACTTCCTTAATATCTAAAATTGAAATATCTCTCGGCAGAATTGAATTAAGTGAATATTTGAACTTATACAAATCAATTTCTTGTTGAGTTTTGAAGTTCGCAACTTGTCCGAAAGCATGAACACCAGCATCGGTTCTTCCCGATCCAATAAGATTAACATCCTCCATTATCAAAGTTTTTAGGGCTTCAACAATCTTCTGTTGAATGGTAACTGCATTCGTTTGATATTGCCAGCCAGCATAGTTGGTTCCATCATATTGGATTAACAGTTTATAATTATTCATTTATATTTTATTGATGTTTTCATTACCCATTTGCCACGCAGAGTATGTCCCAAAACTTGAGAAACAGTCTTTGCGAGGGAGGAACGACCGAAGCAATCCCAAAAACAACCGAAAGATTGCTTCGCTTCATTCCTGCCCGCCAACATGCGGGTCATTGCACTCGCAATGACGATGCGTTAGTCGTTGCGATCAAAATCTTGTCGTAAGTAATCTGTTGGAAGATAAAGTAATACCATTGGCATCATCTCTCCCAGCTCAAGATTGCACAGTGATAATGAAGTCTCTTTTGCATACCCTAGTGATTACTTTCTGCAAACAGTTTTGATATTCACAAA
>DAIMIJ010000053.1:0-5390 GCA_036722835.1 Ignavibacteriaceae bacterium
CATCTTTTAATGATTGAAGCATTAGAAGAGTTGGGAATAAAACCTTCTGCAATTTCAGGAACGAGCATTGGTGCAGTTGTAGGTGCTTTTTATGCTGCCGGTTTCACATCAAAGGAAATGCGTAAAATTCTTAATCAGCTACTTAATCCTAAAAGCGATAGTGTTTTCGATTTTCTGCTTCGTTCAGACATTATCAAACTTATTTCAATGTTTGATCCTCAGTTTATTAAGTCGGGATTTATTAAGGGTGATAAATTTCAAAAATTCCTAGAGTCACATCTGAAAATTTCCAAGTTTGAGGAATTAGAAGTTCCGTTGAAAATTTCAGCAACGGATTATTGGAAAAAAGAAGAAGTTGTTTTTGATAAAGGTGATTTGCTTCTTGCTGTCAGAGCCAGTTATTCAATTCCAGGTTTATTCACCCCAATAAAAATGAAAAACAAAATTTTAATTGATGGCGGTGCTGTTAATCCACTTCCCTATGATTTGATTAAGAAGCAATGTGACATAACGATTGCAATTGATATGACTTCATTTAACTCGGTGAATGCCCAAGAACTTCCTTCGACTTTCGATTCTGTTTTTACGACTTACCAGATCATGCAGAATTCCATCATTCAAGAAAAGTTGAAATTCATCAAGCCGGATATCTACATCAAACCAAAGATATATGACGTAAGAGTTTTTGATTTCGCTAAAGCAGATTCAATTTTTGAGCAAGCAAAACCGGCTCAGAAAGAACTAAAGAATCAATTAGAAAAATTACTTACCACAAAATAGAATTACCCTGCACGCAAAGCACTTACAATATTTAACCTAGCCGCTCGAACTGATGGCAGAAATCCTCCAAGTAAGCCCATGAAAATAGCGAAGACTAAAGATGAAACAATAATTGATGGATTTAACGAAAATGAAAAAGCTAACTCGGCGAATGAACTCCAATTTAATGTAGAGATTGAAAAGAATTGTAAAAATGAAGCGAGAAAAATTCCGATAACTCCACCGATTACTGCAATTAGTAAAGATTCAAATAAAAACGCTGTGAGAATACTTTTTCTCCTAAAACCTAAAGCACGTAATGTTCCAATTTCAACAGTTCGGTTTGCAACTGCGGCATACATAGTGATCATTGCACCAATAGTTGCACCAAAACTGAAAATTATCGTAATAAATATTCCAAGTATTCTTATAAACCCGGCAAGCAGTTCGGATTGTTCCTCAAAATATTTTTGCTCAATTTTTGGTTCAAACGGAAGTAACCGCTTATCAGTTTCAAAAGCTTTTTTAAATTGTTCAAAATTATTTATGTCATCAAGCTTAAGAGTTAGAGTTGAAACACTGTTTCCCCTGTTAAATGCATTTAGAAGCTGCTGAGCATCACCCCAAAACTCAGATTCGAATCCACTTCCATTTGCCTCAAAAATACCAACAATTGTCCATTGGTCTCCGGCAAACTTAATTTTATGTCCTATTTCTGTTCCTTCGAACTTTTTGTTAATGGATTTGCCGACAATTAATTCTCTCAGAGAAGGATTGAATAATCTTCCTTGAACAATTTTTACCTGAGGGCGGAGTTGATAAACCATTTGGGAAACTCCTCGAACAGTAATGTTACTCATACCGCCCTTTTTAATTTCTAAATTAATTATCACGACTGGTTCAGCAGAAACCAATAAATTTCCATCAGATGATTGTGCAACGTGCGGTAAAGTTCGAATTAAATTTTGTGTGTCGCCATCAATTATGCTGGTTATTTCACCCTGGGAAGATTTTCTAATCACCTTCACATTGTCTGGTGAACCCGTTGCAACTAACGTTTTTTCAACACCATAAGCCATCATTAAAGCAGCGGCAAAAACAAAAACCACCAAAGCTATTCCGGTGACAGTTATTACTGCAGTAAGTTTTCTGGTTTTAAAATTTCTGAAAGTATATTTAAATGGTATTTTCATACAAAAAAGCCCCTCTCTAACTCTCCCCGAAGGGGAGAGAATAAATGCAAAATCATATTTTTCATTTTTAGTATCATAAAATTTTTCTCAATTAAAAATTTATTAAAATTGAGGTTGTTTAAAAACTAAATTTTCTTGTCACACTGAGCTTGTCGAAGTGTGATTTCCTTCTAAATTATCAGTCTTCGACAGGCTCAGACTGACAATTTTCGACTTTTTAGACAGCCCCTTAGGAGATGGGCTTTTTTTTATCCAACAAATCTAAATCCTTCAACTATTTTAGTTTTTAGCGTGCGCTGAATTGGAAATAGTGCAGCAAGAATTCCGATTAGAATTGCCGCACTCATTGCCATTATTGTTGTTTTCGGTTCAATAAAAAAGAACGGAAAGAATCCTTTTGGAATTGCCTGCTCGAAACCGGCAACTATTGGATATGTCAAAGCGATACCAATTCCACCTCCTAAAAATGAGATTATTAGAGATTCGCCGAGAATCAAGCCGATCAAATGATACGCTGAAAAACCTAACGTTTTGAAAACTGCATACTCTCTAGTTCTTTCCCTCGCCGCCATTATCATTGTGTTTGCAAGTACCAGCATGATTATACCTATTATCACAAATGAAATAAAGTTCATTGCACTTATAATTGCTCCCGATGCAGCAACAAATCCTTGTGTAAAAGCTTTTTCAGTCTCAGTTTTAGTTTCGGCGGAGGAATTTTTAAATAAAGCATCAATCTGATTGGAGATAGAAGCCGATTTATTGGGATCTTTAATAAGAACAATATACCATCCAACTTCTCCGGTTCTAACCGGTGATTCAATTTTCATTCTCTCATCAACATACTGCCAGTGAAACAGCATTTGTGTCGCATCGGTGTTTTTGTTTTTAGGTCTATAAATACCTCGAACAACAAAATCCCAATTCCCTGGAAAAATATCCCCTTCCAAAGTCATCTGATCACCAATTTTAATGTTGTACTGTTTTGCTATATCCGCACCTATAACACATGAGTTCCTTTCTTTCTTAAAGTTTGAAAGTTCTTCGGGTGTGATTAAAAATTCAGACATAACATCAAAAATTGTTTCAGCATCAACAGCAAGACGGGCAAAGAAGTTATTTTTATCTTTATAAACACCTCCAAACCAATTAGCAAAACTTACAGTTTGAACGCCGGGCACACTTTTAATTTTCTCTTTGTAAGAATAAGGTAAAGTAAAGATAAATGAAACCGACTGCCGGGTGATTAAGCGATTTGCTGCCGCCGCATCCACGCTCGAATCCCAAACAGTCACGACCGTTCTTAATAATCCAAATGCAATTACTGCAATTGTGATTCCGAGTATTGTTAAACCAGTTCGGAGCTTATGCCGCAGAGCATTTTTAAAGATTAACTTTAATACTTTCATATTAAGCTCCTACCAAATCACCTTTTTCGAGATGTCGAACAATCTTTGCTCTCTCTGCAGCATGAGGATCGTGTGTAACCATCAAAATTGTTTTGTTGAATTCCTTATTTAGTCTTTCCAAAAGAGTTAAAATTTCGGCGGCAGAGTTTTTGTCAAGATCACCGGTTGGTTCATCTGCGACAAGAAGAATTGGATCAGTCACAACCGCTCGTGCTATTGCAACTCTTTGTTCCTGCCCGCCGGATAATTGCTTTGGATAATGCTGAACATAATTTCCTAAACCGACAATGTCCAGTACTGCTTCAACGTGCTTCTTCCTTTCTGCCTTAGAAAGTTTTGTTAGAAGAAGCGGCAGCTCGACATTTTCAAATGCCGTGAGAACTGGAATTAAATTATAGAATTGAAAAACAAAACCGACATTGTTTGCTCTCCATTTTGCAAGTGCTGATTCGCTAAGATTTGAAATTTCTGTTTCTGCTACTACCACCTTACCCGAGGTTGGTTTATCAATACCTGCAATTAAATTTAACAATGTTGTTTTCCCAGAACCTGATGGTCCCATCAAAGCCATAAATTCACCTTGCTTAACATCTAATGATAAGTTATTAAGTACGGGAATTTCAAAGCTGTCTCTCCAATAAGACTTTGATACATTTTGAATTTGAATAAGATCCGACATTTAAACTCCTAAAAATTATTCTAAAACTTTTACTTCAATACCATCTTTTATTTTTTCTGTCACCTTAGCGATTATACTCTCTCCGGTATCTAAACCAGAAATAATCTCGATATTTTCTCCAAACTTTCTTCCCAATTGAACTTGTAATTCAACTGCTTTATCATCTTTAATTATGAAAACAACAGTTCTTCCCTTTCGAGTGACCACTGATGACGAAGGTATTAATATAATGGGTTTTTCTTTATCTTTATCTGTTTTCAGGGTTAAGAATGTTACTTTCGCACTCATCTCGGGTAATACACGACTGTCGTATTCTTTAAATCCAACCTTTACGAGAACAGTTGCCTTAGAACGATCTGCGGTAGGAACAATTTTAGCGACAAATCCGGGATAACTCTTTTCAGGATATGCATCCAAAACAATTTCACATTCTTGGTTTAGTATAATCTTTTCAATATTGGATTCGGAAACATCGGCTTCAACCTGCAAAGATTTCATATCTGCCATTGTAACAACTGCGGCTCTTGAATTAATGCTTGCACCAAATGGCGAAACAATTTCACCGACATCAGCATTTTTAGTTAATACAGTTCCATCAAATGGAGCTCTGATCAATGTATTCTCCAATGCGACTTCGGCAGCAGTGACTTGAGCTTTGGCTACATCAATAGAAGCAAGAGTTTTATTATAGCGAGCTTCTGCCGTTTCAAATTCTTGCTCAGATGATAATCCTTTTGAAAATAATTCTTTCTGTCTGTTGAAGAAATTTTCCGTCTCTTTAAAATCAGCTTCATAAAGTTTAAGATTTGCTTTCGACTGTTCAAGTTGCGCTCTGATGTCATTATCCTCAAGCCGTGCAATTATCTCATCTTTCTTTACCTGGTCACCTTCAACTACTCCGAGATAAACAAGTCTGCCTGTTCCTTTTGATGCAACTGCAGCTTTACGCTGGGCAACAACATATCCGCTCGCATTCATAACAGCGCTTGAATATGAACCCGACTGCAAAGAGACTGTTATGAGCTTTACCTCCTCTTTTTTATTCAGCAATGAGTTAACATACTTGTATGCAAAGAAAACAATTACCAATAAAATTACAGAAACTATTATTCTAGTGATAATTTTTTTGTTTCTGTCTGGAGGTCTTTTTTCTTCTGTTCGATCTATTCTTAAAGTATTTAAATCAGCTTTTTTAGTTTCCACGGTATTTCCATTTTCTAAATCTAAAGTAAAATTGAGAATGGGCGACTAAAATATAAAAGAAACAGGGATAAAGATTAAATTTTTAATGATGAACAGAACATAAATGTGATAAAGAACTCATAACTTAAACTTATTCAGACCACCACC
>DAIMIJ010000053.1:5490-11498 GCA_036722835.1 Ignavibacteriaceae bacterium
AGCGTCGATAAATTTCCCGGATCTATTCCCAATGCTCTTGCTTTTAATACGCGTCTCATAATTTTTCCGCTTCTGGTTTTAGGAAGTGAATCTACAATTTCAATTTGTTCGGGTTTAGCAATTGGACCGACTTCATGCCCAACATGTTGTCTAAGTTCTTCAATTAACTTATCACTTTTGGAAATGCCTGCTTTCAGAATTACAAAACAATGAATGGCATGTCCTTTAAGTTCATGGGGTAAGCCGATGGCTGCAGCTTCAGCAACTGAAGAATGACTTACCAAAGCACTTTCGATTTCAGCAGTACCAAGTCTATAACCTGAAACTTTAATAACATCATCTACTCTGCCGATTATCCAATAATAACCATCTTCATCCCGTTTAGCCGAATCGCCGGTTAAATACATTCCTGGATATTTACTCCAATACTGGCTGACATATCTATCCGGATCATTCCAAATACTTCTTAGCATTGCGGGCCAAGGAGTTTTAATAACAAGAAAGCCCTCTTCATTTGGTTCAACACTTTTTCCTTCTTCATTTACAACATCCATTTCTATTCCGGGAAATGGTTTCGTTCCTGACCCGGGTTTTAACGGAACGCAAGGCATTGGAGTGATCATAAACATTCCCGTTTCAGTTTGCCACCAGGTATCCATTATTGGACATTTTTCTTTACCTATTGTTTTATAATACCATCGCCAAGCTTCTGGATTTATTGGTTCACCTACACTACCAAGAAGACGAAGTGAAGATAAATCATGACGATTTGGCCAGGCATCACCAAATCTCATTAATCCCCGGATAGCTGTGGGTGCGGTGTACAAAATATTTATTCCATACTTTTCAATCATTTGCCACCAACGATTTGGATACGGATGAGTTGGTGCTCCTTCATACATAAATGAAGTGCTGCCATTTAATAATGGACCATAAACAATATAACTATGCCCTGTTATCCATCCCGGGTCAGCAGCGCACCAGAATCTATCATCCTCATGGATATCAAACACATACTTAAGAGTGGCGTAAGTACCAACCATGTAACCGCCATGTGTATGTAGAATTGCTTTTGGTTTTCCTGTTGTTCCGGAAGTGTAAAGCATAAAGAGCGGATCTTCAGCGTCCATTTCTTCAATCGTGCACGAGTTCCCGGCAATCGGCAATGCCATTAATTCATGATACCACATATCTCTGCCCGCTTCCATATTGATAGGTTCACCTGTGCGTTTTACAACAAGAACACTTTCAACTGTTGCGGCACGTTGAAGAGCTTCATCAGCAATTTGTTTTAATTGAACTATTTTTCCACGCTGATAAGCACCATCAGCTACGATTAGAACTTTAGATTGACTGTCTTCAAGCCGTTCGTGCAATGCTTCAACAGAAAAGCCACCGTAAACAACGGAGTGGATCGCTCCAATCCTTGCACACGCAAGCATTCCAATCATCAATTCAGGAATTCTTCCCATGTAGAGAGTAACTCTGTCACCTTTCTTTACGCCTAAGCTTTTCAGAACATTTGAGAAACGGCAAGTTTCTCTGCGCAAAGCAAAGTAAGAATAAGATCGAAATTCACCCTTCTCACCTTCCCAGATAAGCGCTAATTTATTTCTTCGAAATGTTTCTGTATGAACATCTAAACAGTTATAGGCAATATTAGTTTTTCCTCCAACAAACCATTTGAAGAATGGTTTCTTAGAATCATCCAACACCATGTCCCATTTTTTAAACCACTTTAAGTTGTTGGCTTCTTTCTCCCAGAAGCCCACATAATCTTTTTTAGCAAAATCATATAAGTCTTTACATTTTGCATTTGCATGATCAATCACATGCTGTTTGGGATAATAGACTTCTCCTGAAAGTTGTTTTTCTGGCATCTTTGCTCCTAAATAATTTTTAGTTGAAGTAATAGTTATGCAAATTCAAATTGCTGTTAAATTGGTGTGGAAATTAAGTTCTAAGGAATTGAAAAGCAATAAACTGAGGAATGATATTTATTCAGGTTTGAGGAATGAAAATCTAATTGAAGATGACTACATTTTTCAGTAGTTTGATATAGGAGTTCAGCAATGATTAAAATTTCCTTCATCTTATTGCTTCTTGGATTAATACTCGCCGATAACACCGGTCAAAAAACTAATGTGACTTTAATAACATACGATGGAGCTATAACACCTGCATGTTCGGACTTTATTAAACTTGGAATTGAATCAGCAATTAAAAACAAGTCTGAATGTCTTATTATCAAGCTAAATACTCCTGGTGGATTATTAAAATCAACCAGAGTAATTGTGTCAGATATTCTCGAATCAAAAGTTCCCGTTGTCGTTTATGTTTCACCCGGAGGAGCACAAGCAGCATCGGCTGGAGTATTCATAACGATGGCAGCGCACATTGCCGCAATGTCATCTGGAACAAATATCGGTGCTGCTCATCCTGTTTCCTTGCAAGGTGAACAGGATTCTATCATGTCTGAGAAAGCAACAAATGATGCCGCCGCTTTCATCAGATCAATAAGCGAAAAAAGAAATCGAAATATGAAGTGGGCTGAAGATGCTGTAAGGAAAAGCTTATCATTATCGGAAACCGAAGCACTTAAACAAAATGTGATTGATTTAATTTCACCAAACATTGAAGATCTTCTAAAAAAGATTAATGGAAAGAAAATTGAAACTGTTATCGGTGAAAAGATTTTAAATACCGGGAATGCCGCCGTAAATGAGGTGGAGATGACATTATCTCTAAAGTTTCTAACCATATTAAGTGACCCAAACATTGCTTACATATTATTTATGATTGGTCTTTACGGACTACTATTCGAAATATTTAACCCTGGTGTAATATTTCCTGGAGTGATTGGGGGAATTTGCATCATCCTCGCTTTTTATTCGATGCATACTCTCCCGATTAACTACGCAGGTTTGGCTTTAATTGTTTTCGCAATCATTTTATTCGTACTTGAAATTAAAGTCATCAGTCACGGAATATTATCAATTGGGGGGGTGATTTCACTGATAATCGGTTCTATCATGCTTATTAATGTTGAGTCAGGACTTGAAGTGGTTATGATTTCCTGGCAAGTAATTGCCCTGTTTGTGGTATTAACGATTTTATTCTTCGGTTTTGCAATTACCCTTGGAATTAAAGCCCAGCGGCGAAAACCAACAACCGGTGTTGAAGGATTAATTAAAGAAATCGGCGAAGCAATTACAGATTTGAATCCTGAAGGAGAAGTTAGGGTTCATGGAGAAATCTGGAGAGCTGGAACTATTGAAGGTAAAATAGAATCAAAAAGTATCGTTGAAATTGTTGAGGTTCATAACTTAAAGCTAAAAGTAAAGAAAAAATCCTAGAACAGAATTCACTAATCACGAGGAGGTGTCTATGCAATTTTTCGCAACGTTCATCGCAGTTATTGTTCTTTTCTTGTTATTCATAATTTCCAATTCAGTAAAAATATTAAGAGAGTATGAAAGAGGTGTTATATTCCGCCTCGGAAGGTTGATAGCAACTAAAGGACCGGGACTTATCCTTCTAATTCCACTTGTAGATCGAATGGTTAAAGTCAGTCTTCGAACGATAGTTTTGGATGTTCCGCCGCAAGATGTTATTACAAAGGATAATGTTTCTCTGAAAGTAAATGCAGTTTTGTATTTCAGAGTAGTACAAGCAGAAAAAGCTATTGTTGAAGTTGAAGATTATTTAGGTGCGACATCGCAGCTTTCGCAAACAACTTTAAGAAGCATATTAGGTCAATCACAATTAGATGAACTTTTATCCGAAAGAGATAAAATTAATCGAGAACTTCAGACGATAATTGATCATCAAACAGAACCATGGGGAATTAAAGTTTCCAACGTTGAAGTGAAACACATTGATCTTCCAATAGAAATGCAAAGAGCAATGGCTAAACAAGCTGAAGCGGAAAGAGAAAGAAGAGCAAAAGTGATACATGCGGAAGGAGAATTTCAAGCAAGTCAAAAATTAGCCGATGCAGCAGAAATTATGAATAAACAACCTCAGGCTTTACAGTTAAGGTATCTTCAGACTTTGACAGAAATTGCATCAGAGAAAAATTCCACAATAATCTTCCCGCTTCCGATTGATCTTATTAAACCATTTCTAGACAAGTTTGAACTGAAAGGGTGAAATGTTATTATCAATTTAGATATACCAGATTTTCCAAAGTAGAAATATTAGTTCCTAAATCTGGTATATCTAAGTGATTATTGTAGAAAGGGTGGAATACTATTACTGATTCAGATATGCCAGATTTTCGAATGCGAAAAACTCGTTGCTAAATCTGGCATATCTAAGTGATTATTATTGTTCAAAATCTAAATTGCGCGGTTCGGTTTCTTCAACTTTATTTTTAAGACGATCCGTAACCGGAACTCCCATTTCTACAATTTTTATTTCTAATTTATCAAACCAGATTTGTCCTTTACCATCGAGCAGAACTCCAAAAGATATTTCAGAGCTGTTCATTGGGACATCAAGCACCACTTCATATTTAACCCAACCGGAATTGCCAACAATTGGTCTGTCATTCATGTTATCAAAACTGAGAGGTCTTCCGATTACATCATCTACACGCATCCATAAGCCTGCCCAATCTGCAACAAACTTTGCTTTTACGTAACCTGAAAAACTTATGCGCTCACTTTTATATTTATCAGACTTGATAACTTGCATTAGCGTTACATAACCTTGCGGACGATTCACTACCGACTTAAGTGAAGATGAGAAGTAACCTGAATATGGATTAAAGTCATCTTGAAAAATTTCGTAATCGCGTGGATTACTTCCGGCCAATATCCAGCCAACTGGAACACCCTTAATTTTTTCCAGCGGGACATTAACATTTGGAAATTGATTTTCTTGGGGAAATGTGGAGATACAAATTCCAAGAAAAATAAATGCTGCTAATAATTTTGTTCTCATCTTTTTACCCTTTACTGTTAAATAAACTGTTTTATACCTTCAGCATTACTAATATTTTTCAATGTAAATATCTAATAAGATTTGCATTCAATCAAGCACACAAAATGCTTGCCAATATTGTGAGACATCTTCTACTTAAAATTCAAGAATAAATCACTGTATCATTTTTTTTGAATTCGATTTTACCTTTGGTAAGATATTTTTAAGCAAATAGCAATTGGTCGTAGTTCGGTCGAAACTCTTTGGCGTAAACCGTTAAAATCACAATTTTTAGTATCGCCGTTGAACTTTTCTTTAACATATGAAGCCGTCAATCATTTCCATATTCTAATATTCAAACTAACTCTTAATGTTTGTACATGTTTATTCAAGTACAAAGGAGATACGAATGAAGCCCATTATTATTGCAATTTTACTGTTTTCCTCCCTGCTTGCTCAGAATAAAGCTGATGACGTAAAAACATTCGCACTTAAAAACGGAATGCAAATAATCGTACTTGAAGATCATTCAATTCCAAATGTTGCAATGTATTTGTTTTACAAAGTTGGTTGGCGAAATGAATATCCCGGTATTACAGGCAATTCACATTTCTTTGAGCACATGATGTTCAATGGTGCAAAAAAATATGGACTAAAAGAGAATTTGCATTTTGTAATTATTGGAAAGTCATCAGATATAAAAGATATTGTAAAAAAAGATAGCGAGATAACAGAAAAAGAAATCACTGCGGAAGGGTTTGAGTAGGGAACGACCTCCTGGTCGTTCCGCCGTCAACGTATCTATTTTCGGAATTACCAGAAAGTAATTACTTACAACTGCTCTACCCATATCTGCGGAATTACCAGGAGGTAATTCCCTACAAATCCAAATTTTCTGGCAAATTCTTTTCTAATTGCCAATTCAATGGATTTAATTGAATGTAATTCCTTATCAAGTATAATTCTCTTTCATTTCTGATTATCCTATCATAAAAAGATTTTTGCCAATGGAATTTATTCTTTTCATCCAATAATTCGTTAATCTTTTTTGTAGTAAATGTTTTGAATCTCTGAATTATTGT
>DAIMIJ010000054.1:0-11423 GCA_036722835.1 Ignavibacteriaceae bacterium
GAATTAATTGACGGAATGGTAATGCCTGGAATTCAAGGCGGACCACTGATGCATATCATTATGGCTAAAGCAGTAGCATTTGGCGAGGCATTGGAAGATTCGTTCAAGACTTATGCTCAGCAAGTAATTTCCAATGCGAAAATTTTATCAGCCAAGTTAATGGAATTTGGCTTTGATGTAATTTCTGATGGAACTGATAACCATTTAATGTTGATTGATCTTACAGGCAAAAATATAACGGGGAAGCAAGCAGAAATTTCTTTAGAATTAGCTGGGATGACTGTTAATAAAAATATGGTTCCATTTGATCAGCGAAGTCCATTTGTTACAAGCGGAATAAGAGTTGGAACTCCTGCGCTAACTACACGAGGTATGAAAGAACCGGAAATGATTCGCATAGCAGAGTTTATTAATGAAGCTGTAAGTAAATACAACGATCAAAATGCTTTAACAGAAATAAAAAATTCAGTTAAGGAATTCGCTTCAAACTTTCCTTTGTATTCTGAGTTAATTAAAAATTAGCGTGGCTTCTAAGACAAACAATCATGATGATAATTCCGTGAACGATTCCGGTATCGAGATGTCTTTTCTCGAGCATCTTGAGGAGTTAAGATGGAGAATAATTTATTCTCTTTTAGGAATTGTAGTTGGAGCAGTTGTTTGCTGGATATTTATTGACTTTCTTGTAGATGTTATACTACTAAAACCTGCCAAACAATCCGGTGCATCTCTACAAAATTTAAAACCATTTGGGCAGTTGTTTATGTACATGCAGATAGCAATAATCGGGGGAATTATCGTGAGTATTCCAAATATATTTTATCAGTTTTGGAGATTCATTGCCCCAGCGTTAAAAAAACATGAACGGAAATATATCCTAGCAATTGTTATTTACTCCTCAGTATGCTTTTTAATCGGAATTGCATTCGCATACTTTGCAATGCTTCCACTAACGATGAAATTTGCCGCTCAGTTTGGTTCCAAAGATATCGTAAATCAATTCGCTATTGACGAATATATGTCCATCATTATTAGTGTTATGCTTGCTGCGGGACTAATATTCGAGTTGCCGATGATATCGTTTTTCCTAACAAAACTTGGAATTTTAACACCTCAATTCATGCGCAGGTATAGAAAGCATTCTGTAGTTGTTATCATGATTGCGGCAGCGATTTTAACACCCGGAACGGATCCGGTTTCACAGATCATATTAGCGGTTCCGTTGGTTCTACTTTATGAAGTAAGTATATTTATTTCGAAACTATCTCTGAAAAAAACTTGATTACCAGCAGTCTTGCAGAAATAAGCCATCCAATTAAAAATGAGTTTGAAGATTTTAATGCACGCTTTAAGCATGCAATGAAATCCAATGTTGGCTTGGTTGATTTGATTGCACGATACATCATTCGACAAAAAGGGAAGAAAATTCGCCCGATATTGGTTCTGCTTTCAGCCGAGGTTTGCGGAGGAATATCAGAGAGAACATACCGGGGGGCTGTATTAGTTGAATTTCTTCACACTGCTACACTTATTCATGATGATGTCGTTGATAACGCTGAAAAGAGAAGGGGACTATGGTCCGTTAATGCCTTGTTCAAAAACAAAGCTGCTGTTCTTATGGGGGATTATCTGTTATCTAGAGGATTAACCCTTGCTGTCAATGGTAAAGACTATGATTTTCTCGGAGTGATCACGAATACGGTGAAAAGGATGGCGGAAGGTGAACTTCTTCAAATTCAAAAAACCCGTAAACTGGATATGGATGAACAAACTTATTTCAAAATAATAAAAGATAAAACCGCTTCACTCCTTGAAACTTGCTGCCAGATAGGAGCTTTAAGCAGTTCCGACAATCCCGAATATATTGAAGCGATGAGAGTTTATGGTGAATCACTGGGAATAGCATTCCAAATAAAAGATGATACTTTAGATTATGATGGAAACTACAAGTTATTCGGGAAAAAGATTGGAGCCGATATCAAAGAAAAGAAAATAACTCTTCCATTGATTTATTCTTTAGGAAATGTTTCAAAAGATGAAGTTCGTGAAATTAAGAGACTAATAAGAAATGGCAAGGAGCAGAAGAATGTGGAAAGGGTAATAGACTTTGTGAAAACTCACGATGGATTGAATTATGCTCTCGACACTGCTTCTCAGTATGCACAGAAAGCAAAAAGTGCAATAAAAATATTTTCTGAATCTCAAAGCAGATTAGCACTTGAATCCCTAGTTGATTTTGTGATCAACAGAAAAAATTAACGTTAACCACCTCGAACAAAACCAAATCCTCTCGAGTTAAAAAAGATATGCCAAATTTCTGGGTTGAGGAAGTCGTACTTAAATCTTGCATATCTGCTTGATGTTAACAGGGTTTGAAACTAACCCTCTTTCTCTTTTTTAATTCCTTCCTTAAACTCAAATCCCTTGATTGGCTCACGTAAAGTTAGTACAGGGCATGGCGCTTTTCTTACAACTTTTTCTGCTGTGCTGCCAAAAAGAACATGTTCAATTCCTGTATGTCCATGTGTTGCAATGATTATAAGATCAATGTCTTCTTCCGCCGCAGTTTCAATAATTTCAACAAATGGTTTACCGGTTTTCACGATGGTTTTCGATTTGACTTCAGGAGGAATTTCTTTTTTAGCAAGGTTATTCAATTCCTCCGATGCTCTTTTATCCATTTCAATATCAACAGATGGGATTGCTATTTGTCCCATACTGAAATCTGGAGGATAGACCATAGGTTCGACAACATAAACCAGGTAAATATCCGCATTGAAATGTTTAGCAAAATTCACTGCATAGCGTAAAGAGCTTTTTGAGTAATCGGAAAAATCTACGGGTACCAGTACTTTTTTTATGTTAGGTTCCATGTTTGTTCTCCGAATATTTTTTAATTGATGATTGTAACTTAATATTTTCTTCATTTAATTGTCTTAATCGGACTGCAACTACATGAGAAATCCCTTGAAGTATTTTTACTCCCTTTTTAGGAAATCGGGAAATGAATTCATCCAAATCCGGTTTGAAGATTACAGCTAATTTAACATCAGAGTCTGCAATAGCAGAAGCCGATCGTTTCTCATCATCTACAAGAGCTAATTCGCCAAAAAAATCTCCCTCTTTAAATTTTGCAAGTGGAATTACTTCTCCTGTATCTAATTTTCTTTCAATCCTAACATCACCATCGCGAATAATATAAAGTCCTATTCCCGGATCACCTTGATAAAAAATGTACTCCTGCGCAACATAACTTCGGTTGTGAATAATGTTAAACAGTGCCGAAAAATCTCTTTTGGACAACTGTGCAAACATTGGGATAGCTTGAAGTATTTCCTGTAAATCGGATTTATCTGTAGCAGGTTTAAATAAATTTGCCCAAAAGCTGCTCCGGACAACTTTTTGATTCTCTTTCATGATTAACTCATTAGCTAATTAAAGATTCCAATTTCGGCAACACGCCATAATTTTTGACAAGGAAATTTGTTTTCGTACAATGCTCTTCCAACTATCACAGAGTCAATTCCTAACGGCATTAAATTTTGAATGTCCATCAACTCATCTTTGTTTCTTACTCCGCCCGAAATTGTGACTTTCTTCTTTGATATTTTAGCAACCTCCGAGCAAAGCTGGATATTCGGTCCGCCAAGTACTCCGTTTCGCAATACATCTGTTACAATAAATCTTTCTACTCCCATATCGGACATCTTGATCACATAATCTTTATAATTTATTCCCGTTTTTATTCTTCTGCCTTTTATGATGAGTTCATCATCAATAATATCCAGCGATAAAACAATCTTTTCAGGTCCAAATAACTCAAAAACTTTTTTAAATTCCTCTGGATTAGATATTGCCATTGTTCCCAATGCTAATCTAGAGATTCCCGTATCCATAATTAATTTAGCATCATCCAGATTACGAATTCCACCTGCAAATTCTACGGGAATAACAACAGAAGAACACATCTGCTCAACTACTTTAAAGTTTTCGTGAGAATGGTCATGAGCGCCGTCAAAATCAACCACATGAAGCATCTTTGCATTTTCGGCTCGCCAAATTTTTGCCATCTCTACCGGATCGCTTCCATATTCTTTGCAGTCTAATTCGGGAATACCTTGCACGACTCGGACAGTCTTGCCGTTTTTAATATCAATGGAAGGTATTACTAATAAATAGCGCATGATTTCGTTTGTTTCATATTAGCTTTAGTCAAAATTAAGTAAATAAGTCATAAAAATAAACTTAAGGAAATTATTGTGGGAAAACCATTTAATTTATTATCCACCCGTACTCAGAATGTAATAACTTTATCCGCTTCTAAAGTTAGCTGAGTCAATTCTTTCATATTGCTTCTCTCCACACCTTCAATCAGCTTGATTTCTGCTAGTCCTCGTGCATCCAGACAAGTACCGCATGCTCTTACTTTACCGTTTTTTAATATAACTGATTTTAACATTCTCTCAATATTGTAATAACCTTGCGGGGTGTTTTGATTCGGCAATCCGCATCCAACAGCATCTGCCATAAGAAATACTTCAACTTCAGCGTCTGTTTTCTCTTTCTGAATATTCATCGCTAACCGAAGAGCATTGTATGCTTTTTCTGTTCCGTATGGAGCATCATTAATTATGATAAGAATTCTCATATTGCTTTTCCTAAGATGGTTTAATCGAATTAACAACGACAAAAGCACCTTTACTATAGCCATCACGGATGAGATCAGGAGCTGTCATTGTATCAGGATTAGAAAAAATTGTTTGACAAGCATTCGAATAATCAAACCCGCTTTTTTGAATAAGTTGAATAACCTCGCTGGTAGAATAAAATTTCGCATTGCGATAAAACTTGTCTGAGTCTTTCATTGACTCATACGTTCTTCCAAGCTCAGTTTCCCTGTCAATAATACCAAGAATAAAATTACCTCCCAGCTTTAGAATCCTCATCACTTCGCTTAAGGCTTTTCCGGGATTTTCGACAAAACAAAGAGTTGTAATCATCAATGCAAAATCAAAACTATTGTTATCGAAAGGCAATTGTTCAGCATAAGCTTTATGTACTTCAATCCCTCTTGATCGAGCAATGGATGCCATTAATTCGGAGGGTTCGATACCAGTTGTGATGTTAAGCTGAGAAGCAAAGCGACTGGTACCAACACCTATTTCTATTCCTAATCCTTGTTCCGGAATAAAACGCCGTATGGCTTCCACTTCTGATTGGAAAGTAAATATGTGAGTGTCGAACCACGCGTCATATTCGGCAGCGAACTGATCGAAAACAGAAATATTGGATGATGGACTAGTCAAAGTTTAATTGGAATGCTAAACATTTTTCCGCCAATAGTTAGAACGTATTTATAAATGTTTTTCGTAAATCCAATTGGTGCAAGCCACCATTTTTCAAAAAGAACTTTGCCTAGATGCCAGGCTTTCCCGAGTTTTTTCATTTTAACATCAGGATGAGGTGAGGCAAAAAAATCTCCGTAAGCAAAACCTGCAAAATCATCTCCCGCCTCAAGCATACAAAATCCGTCACCGCAAAAACTTGCTCTTGATTCTTTCCCCTCAATCTTTGAAGCAATTATTTCGGATACTGTTAATGCTTGAGAATGAGCAAAGACACCGGCTTTCGGAAGCTTCATCGGTTTATCTGGATGCCATCTACCGGGAATTGCAATTGAGGTAACATCACCTAATGCAAAAACATTCTCAACCTTTGTAATTAAAGTGTTTTTATCTACCGGTATCCAACCGCTATCATCTGTCAGCCCTGAGTTATTTAATACAGCCGGTGGAAGATGCTTTGGTATTACAACCAGCAAGTCGTATGAAATAATTTTGCCAGAATTAAAAACAAATTCTTTTTTCTCAGTTCTAATTTCAGAAAGCTGATGTAATGGATAAAATTTAATCCCCTTTTGTTCTAAAAGAACCGCAACAGATTTACCGAGTTCGGAACCTGTCACAGGAAGCGGCAGCGGTTCCGGTGTGTATAAACTAATTTTAACTTTAGCTTCGAGTCCTTGTTTTTTTATATAGTCCGAAATCAACATTGCAGCTTCATATGGGGCACCGGGACATTTATACGGTAAAGATTCAACAGCAATAACTATTTGACCCGAATTTATTTTCTTTAATTCATCGTATAAATTTTTAGCTCCCTCGTAAGTATAAAAATTATGAATACCATATTTATAGCTTTCAAGATATTTTTTATCTAACTCAGCACCGAGAGATATTATTAAATAATCATATTCAAAATTTACCGCATCAGTCTGAATTGTTTTACGTCCTGTATCAATATGCTTTACTTCTGAAAAAACAATGTCTACACCTTTGTGTACGAGCTTACTTAGCGGTATACTGATCTTTTCCGGCTTTCTTAATCCAACCATAACCCATAAATATGAAGCAGCAAATGAATGCATTTTGTTTCGTTCGACTAAGGTTATTTTAACATCGGATGAAAGACTATGACGTAACTTATTTGCTGCAACTATACCACCAATACCGCCGCCGAGTATGATAATTTTTTTATTTTTCATTTTATTGTCTATTAATTGTTTAATTACTTCATCAACCTGTTAAATATTTCCGGGGATAGTTTTATTCAGCTCATCCTTAAGCATCAGCATAGCATCACAGACTTTATTATTCTTAAGTGAATAGAGAGTTGTTGTTGCTTTTTCCTTTTTGATGACCAATCCGGTTCCACACAATAATTCGAGGCATTTTTCAACTTCATCTACATTTAAGTTCAACAAAATTGAAATTTCATCAACTTTAAGGTCATTTTCATACAATGAACAGAGAACATTCTGAAGTTTCGGTTCTGTAAATAATGTTTTAATAGTTTCGTTTATAAAATTCTCTTTCATCTTTTCAAAAAAATTCAAATAATAATTATTAATTATTCAACCGGCAACCCAGCAGCTTTCCACTCGGGCAAACCTTCCTCCAATCTAACAGCATTATATCCTTTTCTTTTGAGCAAACTGACAGCTTCCGGTGCTAGTACACAATATGGACCACGGCAATAGGCAACTACTTCACGATCTTTGGGAATTTCATCCAGTCTGTCCTTTAATTCCACTAACGGAATGGACACAGATCCTTCTATATGTCCGTTTTTATATTCTTCTTCAGGGCGAACATCAATTACTATCACATCATTTAATTGTAATCTTGTCAATAATTCTTCTTTGCTTAGCGCTTTTACAGCTGTCTGTTCTTCTAAAAATTCTTTCAGCACATTCTTCAATTCAGCCGCATGATTTTCCGCAAGAAGCTGCAAACTCTTCCAGCAATTGAAGACTCTATCATCTGAAATACGATAAAAAATCCTCACTCCTTCACGCCGGGTATCAACAAGTCTTGCGTTCTTTAGTATTTGCAGATGGCGGGATGTATTAGCAAAGTTGGCTGAAATCTGTTTGGTTAATGTATCCACATCCTTCTCACCCTGAATTAATAGGTCTATAATCTCCAATCTTTTAGGGCTTGAGAAGGCGGTAGCAATATTTGCGAATTGTTGGAAGATAAGATCTTTAAATTCACGCGATTTCATTTAATTTTCAAGTGATTAATAAAATATTCAATTAAACAATTGAATAATAGAAAGGCTTTTGTTTAAAGTCAATATTCTCATGCACTCCCAAGTATAAAATTAGCCGACAATTAAATTTTTATTTCAAGTTAAAAAAGTTGCCGAACGACATTCTTTTCAATTATTCTTCTATCTCTTTTGCAACACCAAAAACAAACAGTTGATATAGCACCGGTAAGACAACAAGTGTTAAAAGTGTTGATGTAATCAATTCACTGAAAGATTATCCTGTTTAGTTTTCATTACTCTCATAGCATTTAGTATTGCAATTATCGCCACACCCATATCTCCAAACACCGCTTCCCACATCGTAGCAATTCCAAATACACCGAGAAGAATGAAGAATAATTTTACTCCCATTGCAAAAAAGATATTCTGCCAGACTATTGTTCTTGTCCGTTTCGCAACTTCGATTGACTTTACAACTAGCATAGGTGAATCAGTCATCAGCACAACATCTGCTGTTTCTACCGCCGCATCGGAACCGAGAGCACCCATAGCAATTCCAACATCAGCACGAGCAATTACCGGCGCATCATTTATTCCATCGCCCACGAATGCGACTTTTCCATCGCGTGTAGTGCTTAGCAGCTTTTCAATTTGCTCAACTTTATTTTCCGGCAGCAATTCATAGTAAAATTCTTTGATACCAAGTTTCTTTGCATAAACTTCTGCTGCGCTTTTGTTATCGCCGGTAAGCATTACAGTATTTATGTTTAGTTTGTTAAGCTTAACAATCGTTTTGGCAGCTTCATCTTTTAATGAGTCCGATATAACTATATAGCCGGCATATTTTTTATCTACCGTAACATGAACTACAGTTCCTTCAACATCGCATTTATCGTGTTCAATATTTTCCTTATGAAGCAGCTTATCATTGCCGATTAGAATTTCTTTTCCGTCAACAACTGCTCTAATTCCGTGTCCGGAAATTTCCTCTGAATTTTTTATCCTTGCATTGTCCAATCCTTTGCCGTATGTCTCAAGTATTGATTTTGCAATTGGATGATTTGAATGAGATTCCGCATAAGCGGCATATTTAAGAATGTCTTCTTCTCCATACCCATTTGCTGAAATTATTTCTGCAACTTTGAATTCGCCTTTAGTCAATGTTCCTGTTTTATCAAACACAACCGTTTTCACTTTTGTAAGTGCATCTAAATAGTTAGAACCTTTAATTAATATTCCTCTGCGGGAAGCACCACCGATTCCGCCAAAGTAACCAAGCGGAATACTTATTACCAAAGCACAAGGACAAGAAATTACCAGTACAACAAGCGCCCTGTAAATCCATTCGGTAAAAGTTTGGCCTGCAAAAAACAAAGGTGGAATAACCGCAAGCAGCATTGCACCAAAGACTACAACCGGAGTATAGTATTTTGCAAAAGTCGTAATAAATTTTTCAGTTTGTGCTTTCTTGCTCGTTGCATTTTCTACAAGCTCAAGAATTTTTGAGATAGATGATTCATTAAATAATTTTGTGACTTTTATAGTTAATAAACCTGATTGATTTATCATCCCTGCTAAAGCAATATCTTTTTCTTTCACTTTTCTCGGAACACTTTCGCCTGTTAATGCTGAGGTATCTACAAACGAATTCCCCTCAATTATTTCTCCATCTAATGGAATTTTCTCTCCGGCTTTTACAATAATATACTCGCCGACTTTAACGCTCTCCGGAGAAACATTTTTTGTTTCTCCGTTACTTTTCAGATTAGCATAATCCGGTTTTATTTCAAGAAGGGATTTAATTGATTTTCGTGAGCGGTCAACTGCAATATCCTGAAACAATTCGCCTACAACATAAAACAACATTACCGCAACTGCTTCAGACATTTCATCAATTGCAAAAGCGCCAAGAGTTGCTATTGTCATCAAAAAATTTTCATCAAAGACCTGTCCCCTGAAAATATTCTTTATAGCTTTAGTAATTACCTTCCAGCCGGCTATTAAATACGCAGTTATAAACACTGCATACTCAACCATGTGATAAGGAGTGTTGTGTATTTCTTTTTCGAAAATAATTCCCGAAAGTAAAAGTAATAATGCAGAAACAGCTTTTATAATAGTCCATTTATTTTCAGCGAGTTCACTTGTAGATACAAACGACTTCTTTTTCCCGAAGGGATGGATTCCCAGAATTGAATCTTCTACTTCAACTTCCGGTTCAAGCTCTTTGATTTTTTGCTTTACCTTTTCAATATCATTTGTATCAATAGTCATAGTTGAATTAGCAAAATTGACATTGACATAGTTTACTTGCTCAAGCTTTGAAAGTCCCTTTTCTATCTTTGCCGCACACGATGCGCAATCAATATTTTTTAATTGATATTTTTTCATATCACACCTTAGTTTATAAAATATCCTGCTATACCTAAAACGACAAAAATTATTCCGGTAATTGTTTTTTCATGGTGTTCGAGAAAGTGAGATTTAAACCCATCATTATGCTCACCTCCTTTTTGTTTATTGTCTAGGCGCGTAATAAATTATCGAAACACCCAGCAATGCTACTAACGCTCCAATAATGTCAAATTTATCCGGCACATAATTATCCATCTTGTAAGCCCACAATAATGACATTACAATAAATACACCGCCGTAAGTGGCATATACTCTTGCAAAATTTTGAGTCTGTAAAGTAGCAACAACACCATAGCAAGCAAGGATAAAACCGCCTAAAAATCCATACCATAATGGTTTTCCTTCTTTCAACCAAAGCCAAACCAAATATCCGCCTCCTATTTCACAAAATCCGGCAAGTATAAAGATAGATATTGATTTTACGATTGCCACTTTTTCGCTCCTCTCTTATAATACTTTTCCATATTAATACCTTTAGTTTTTTCTTCTATCTTATAAAATATCCCGCTATTCCCAAAACGATTAGCAAAATTCCGGTAATTGTTTTTTCATGATGTTCGAGAAAGTGAGATTTAATTTTTCTCACACCTTTCATTCCAAGCCAAACAAGCAGAAGCATTCCCGCAATTGTGATAATCGTATAAATAACAGAAACTGAGATTATTCCTTGCCAGCCGAGACTGCTTGCAACAAAAAAGTAAGCTTCAATTTCAAGACAAGGGGAGAAGAACATCGAGATTGTTAGAGTAAGAATTATTGCGGTAGTTTTTTTCTTTGCCGAAGTCAAATTAGCATCATCAATATTTATTTCGTGAGAGTGATGATGGTGGCGATGTTTGTTATCCCGGATACTATAAATAAGATAAATGATTCCCAAAAGAATAAGCAAGCTTGGTGCAATTACTCCTACTATAAATGAATAAGAATCGGATAATTTGTAACCAAAAAATCCTACTATTATTCCAATAATTATTGTGCTTAGGGTATGCGCGAAACCTGCAATTGCTGTGATGCCCATCGTTAATTTTTCATTCCATTTTTCAGCTTTTGAAAGAGCAACCAATGGAATCCAATGGTTTGGTATGGATGCGTGGACAATGCTTAGTAAAAACGCTCCAACTATTATTTGTGATAAACCGGTCATAATAAAATGTCCTTTAAATTATCTTCTAATTGATATTTTTTCATAAACTTCTCTCAAACCAATAATCGTACTCTTTGGTAAATTGGTAGAAAACACCAATTAGTTATGAAACTTTAGTCAATCACTTTTACCTTTACCGAACGTTCAAAGTAGTTTCCCAACATTCCCTTTTTGGCGTCGCCCTTTACAGATTCACCTTTTGTCAACATCACTTGAAGCTGCAATACAGCGTTCTTCGCATCGTCAAGTGGCTGGACGGTCATAGGGAGAGCTGTAATTGTTGTCCCTTCAAATCCTGGCAGATTGTCAC
>DAIMIJ010000055.1:0-7411 GCA_036722835.1 Ignavibacteriaceae bacterium
GATTTGTCAGATAACTTTGTTATGCAAAGAGTGATATTATTTCTTAACTTTCCATGTAAAATTTATTATTTAGAAATCTGAGCAGTGAAAAAGTTTGATATTCCGCCGTTCTACAGAAGTTCGATAATCTCAAGGATAAAGCAATTTAGAAATCTTAAAGATCCGAGAAAAAAAGATCTTAAACCTATTGAATTGGATTTTGGTACGGTTAGATTTTTTGTACCGCGTCATTTTGGTTTTTGTTATGGGGTGGAAAATGCAATTGAGATTGCCTACAAAACAATCGAGAACAATCCTGATAAGAGAATTTTTCTCCTAAGTGAAATGATTCACAATCCCGGAGTTAATGAAGATTTGCTGAATAGAGGAATTCGATTTTTAATGGATACATCCGGAAATATTTTGATTGATTGGGATGAACTAACTAAAGAAGACATTGTAATCATTCCGGCCTTTGGAACCACGTTAGAAATTCAAAAGAAATTGGATGCGATAGGCATTAATCCATATCAATACAACACGACATGCCCTTTTGTTGAGAAAGTTTGGAATCGTTCATCCCAGCTTGGTAAAGAGGATTTTACAATTATAATTCACGGAAAGCACTATCACGAAGAAACTCGTGCAACATTCTCACATAGTAAAATTCATGGTCCATCATTGATTGTTAGAAATTTGGAAGAAACAAAATTTCTTATCGAAGCAATCTTAGGCGAGAAAAGTAAAGAAGATTTCTATTTATACTTTGATGGAAAATACTCCGAGGGTTTCGAACCAGAAAAGGATTTACAAAAAATTGGAGTTGTAAATCAGACCACAATGCTTGCAACAGAAACACAGGAAATTGCCGAACAGTTAAAAACAGTAATGATAAAAAAATATGGAACGCAAAATTTAAGTTTGCATTTTGCGGAAACTGGGGACACACTATGCTATGCAACTTATGATAATCAAGAAGCCACATATGGACTGCTTGAAAGTCCTGCTGATTTTGCAATTGTTGTCGGAGGTTACAATAGCTCCAACACGAGTCACATTGTAGAGCTTTGTGAAGAAAAGCTGCCAACTTATTTAATATCATCTGCTGAAAAGATAATTTCTAAAAATTTAATCAAGCATTTTGATATTCATTCCAAATCTGAACTGCTTACAAAAAATTTTATTCCGGTAAAAGATAAAGTAAGTATTCTTCTTACCAGCGGAGCTTCCTGTCCAGATTCAGTTGTTGATCAGGTATTGAACAAAACTCATTCATTTTTTGAAAAGACTAAAAGTGTTGAAGAGGTTCTCAGAGAAGTTTTGAATGATTAAGTCATTGGATTATTACGTACCATCAAAAAAATAAAACATTTCATCCATTTATAGTTTTGATTTATACTACTATTTGCCATCCCGACTCGGGTTTGAAAAAATCCAATTTATTTGGTATTCAAAACGAGATTCGGTAATTTTGTTCGCTTTAATTCGAAAATCAACAATATTTTAATATGCGAGCAGTTATTCCTGTTGCTGGAATAGGCACAAGACTTAAACCTCATACATTTACTACGCCAAAAGTTTTACTAAATGTTGGCGGCAAACCAATGTTAGGTCATATTCTTGACAAACTTCTGGAAGAAGGAGTTCATAAGGCAACTTTTGTTATTGGTCATCTGGGAGATCAAATAAAAGATTATGTTATAAGAGAATATCCTTCTATAAAAGCTGATTTCATCGAGCAAAAAAAAATGGAAGGTCTTGGTCACGCAATTTACACTGCCATTCCAACCTTTGATGATAAAGAAATTTTCATCATTCTAGGTGATACAGTATTTGATGTTTATTTGAAGGATGTTTTCAAGAATAAGCAATCAGCGTTGGGTGTTAAAAAAGTTGATGATCCAAGTCGTTTTGGTGTTGCTGTATTGGAAAATGGTTACATCAAAAAGCTTGTTGAAAAACCAACTACTCCGGTTTCCAATTTAGCACTAGTGGGACTTTACTACATTGCCAATTCAGACGCTTTAATTAAAAGCTTAAATAATCTTGTTCAAAAAGATATTAGAACGAAAGGTGAGCTTCAACTTACAGATGCGCTGCAAATGATGCTGGATGATGGAGAGAAAATCAAAACGTTTGATGTAAATGGATGGTATGATTGCGGAAAGCCGGAAACGCTTTTGTCAACCAATAAATTTTTATTAGATAAAAAAAGCTTAACAAAAAAATTTGATAACGTAGTAGTAAATCTTCCTGTTTACATTGCTGATGATGCAAAGATTGAAAATTCTGTGATTGGTCCATACGCAACAGTTGATAAAGGATGTGTTATCAAAGAAAGTGTTATAAAGAATTCAATTGTAGGATCAAATTCTCAGGTAAGCAAGGCAATGCTTAGCGGCTCAATAATTGGCAGCAACACAATAGTCAAAGGTGCGTTTAAGAAACTGAATATTGGCGATTCAACTGAAATAGATTTTTATTAATTTTTGTTAAACTAAATAAGGTAGAAGATAAATCATGTCCTTTCTTTTCACATCAGAATCGGTTTCCGAAGGTCATCCCGATAAAATTTGCGATGCTATTTCAGATAGTGTTCTGGATGCAATACTTGCAAAAGATCCAAAAGCAAGAGTAGCTTGCGAAACATTTGTAACAACAGGTTTAGTTCTTGTTGGCGGGGAAATTACAACGAAAGCTTATATCGAAGTCCCTGAAGTAGTAAGAGAAACTGTAAGAAGAATTGGTTACACAAGCGCTGATTACAAATTTGATGCTGATTCCTGCTCAGTGTTGAATGCAATTCACTCTCAATCTCCTGATATTGCAATGGGTGTTGACACTGGCGGAGCCGGCGATCAAGGATTAATGTTTGGTTATGCTTGCGATCAGACTCCTGAACTAATGCCAATGCCAATTATGTATGCTCATAAGCTTGTAAAAAAATTAGCAGATATAAGAAAACGAAATAATGGCTTGATGCCTTATCTTCGTCCTGATGCTAAATCACAAGTTACAATTGAATACGATGGTAAGAATGAACCAAAGCGCGTTGATACTGTCGTTATATCAACCCAGCATGATGGCGATGCAAAACAAAAAATGATAAAAGAGGATGTAATCGAAAATGTGATAAAGAAAATAATCCCCGCAGAATTTCTTGATAGGAAAACCAAGTACTTTGTTAATCCTACAGGAAAATTTGAAATTGGCGGACCGCATGGCGACAGCGGATTAACAGGAAGGAAAATTATTGTTGATACTTACGGCGGTTGGGCTCCTCATGGCGGTGGTGCTTTCTCCGGGAAAGATCCCTCAAAAGTTGATAGAAGCGCTTCCTATGCAGCACGGCATATTGCAAAAAATATTGTCGCAGCTAAGTTGGCAACCGAATGTCTTGTACAAATTGCTTATGCGATTGGAGTTGCCGAACCAGTTTCGGTTTATGTTAATACTTTTGGAACCGGTGTAATTCCGGATAAAGAAATTTCAAACATAATTAATAGAGAAGTTGATTTAACTCCTAAAGGAATAATCACCAGGTTAAATTTGCTGCGGCCAATCTATCATAAAACCTCTGCTTACGGTCATTTTGGTCGCAGTGAAAAAGAATTCAGTTGGGAACATTTGGACCTTGTTCCTTTGTTCAAGAAATACGCTTAAAGATTTTTAATAAAAAGTAAGGAAAAATAATGACGCAAGTACTTGAAAAAACTGACGTGAAAAAACTTAGGTATAAAGTAAAAGATATTTCTTTAGCCGAATGGGGAAGAAAGGAAATCAAATTAGCTGAAGCTGAAATGCCGGGACTTATGGCAATCAGAAAAGAATTCGGTACATCAAAACCATTGAAGGGTGCAAGAATTGCCGGCTGCCTTCACATGACAATTCAAACTGCGGTACTAATTGAAACATTAGTTGAACTCGGTGCCGATGTTCAATGGTCATCTTGCAATATTTTCTCCACGCAAGATCATGCCGCTGCTGCAATTGCCGCAAAGGGAATTCCTGTTTTTGCCTGGAAGGGTGAAACCTTAGAAGAATATGATTGGTGTATTCGACAAACCCTATTTTTTGGTGATGATAAGAAATCTTTGAACATGATCATGGATGATGGCGGCGATCTTACAAACATGGTGCTTGATAAATACCCTGAATTAGTGTCCGGGTTAAAAGGAATTTCAGAAGAGACAACTACAGGTGTTCATCGTTTGTATGAAAGAATGAAAAATGGAAAGCTTCCTGTGCCAGCAATAAATGTAAATGATTCAGTAACTAAATCTAAGTTCGATAATAAATATGGATGCCGCGAATCATTGGTAGATGCACTTCGTAGAGCAACAGATTTGATGATGGCAGGTAAAGTTGCAGTAGTCGCTGGATTTGGTGATGTCGGAAAAGGTTCTGCTGAATCACTAAGCAATGCAAACGTTAGAGTTATCGTTACTGAGATTGATCCTATTTGTGCTCTTCAAGCTGCAATGAGCGGTTATGAAGTTAAGAGGATGATTAACGCAATTCCCGAAGCTGATATTATTGTAACAGCAACAGGAAACCTTAATGTTATTTCCGAGGAACATTTTAGACTAATGAAGGATAAAGCAGTTGTTTGCAACATAGGGCATTTTGATAATGAAATTAATATGGCTTGGCTAAATAAGAATTATGGCAGCACAAGAGATACAATTAAACCTCAGGTTGATAAGTACACTATCAATGGAAAAGATATAATTGTTCTTGCTGAAGGCAGATTAGTCAACTTGGGTTGTGCTACCGGTCATCCTTCATTTGTAATGTCAAATTCATTTTCAAATCAAACGCTTGCGCAAATTGAACTTTGGACAAATCCTAAAAAGTATGAGAACAAAGTGTATGTTCTTCCAAAACATCTGGATGAAAAAGTTGCTAAGCTACATCTGGAAAAATTAGGTGTTGAATTGGATGGGCTGACTGAAGAACAATCGAAGTATATTGGTGTGCCGGTTAAAGGTCCATTCAAACCGGATTATTACAGATACTAGTAATAGGTTAAATTTTTTCGTTGGGTGACTAAAAGGAACTTCTAACTTCGATATTCATTATTCAACTGAATATCGAATATCGAACAAGGAATTATGAATCTTGAAAAACTTTTTGGTTACCCCTTTTGTTTTTAGTAACTCGTTTTTAAACTTATTCAAATCGAAATCCAAATTATATTTCACACAGGTGTTCTGGTTTTTCATTTTTCCTACCTTAGTAACATTTAACATAAAAAGAATTCAACCTTATCACTTTATTCACTTGAGTGCAGCAATACTTTTACTAATCAAGAGAAGGTAATAAGGTCAAAAATTATTTTTCCAAACAATTTTACTAAGGTTAATCCCAAATGAATTCAAGTTTATAATTGGTAATCGGGTATATGATTATTTCAGGTAAGTCACCTTACGCAGGGTTTAAGAGTACAAACCCAGTTCCTAACGCATAACCTAAACATCAAAGGAACTGGGTTTGTTTACGAATTTTTATTCTGCATATGCAAGGCGTGAATCAGTTAACTAAGTCAGATAACTACGAATTAGTTTTAAGTAAATCATTCAAAGCTTTTTCTAAATTTTCAAACTTAAACTTGAAGCCGTGATCAATCAGCTTTTTAGGAATAACTCGCTGGCTGGATACTATTGTTGATGCAGCTTCACCGACTAAAACTCGCAAAGCAAATTCAGGCACTTTAAAGATTGATGGCCGATTCAAAACTCCGCCTAAAGTTTTTGCAAACTCATTCATTCGCACACTTTCTGAAGATACTACATTTACTGCGCCGGAAATCGCAGCATTATCAAGAATGAACAAATAAATTTCTATTAGATCAGCAATATGAATCCAAGGAAACCATTGTTTACCGTTTCCTAAGGGGCCACCGATAAAAAATTTAAATGGTGTTAAGAATTTTGTTAATGCACCTCCATCTTTGCTTAGTATAATCCCTTGTCGAAGCATGGCAGTACGGATTCCAATTTCATTCGCTTTTTCAGCTTCTCTTTCCCAAACATCGCAGACTTGTGCTAAAAAATCATGTCCTAATTTGGAATCCTCAGTAAGAATCTCATCTTCTCTCGAACCATAGTAACCGACTGCGGATGAGCTTATAAAAACTTTAATTCTATTTTTTGTACTTCGTATAGCAGAAACTAAATTTCTAGTATTGAGTTCTCGACTTTCCAAAATCACCTTCTTGTATTCAGCCGTCCATCTCTTACCAAACAAATTTGCTCCAGCTAAATGAATCACTGCATCTTTATCTTCTAACTGTCTTGCCCATTCATTGGGATTTTTATAATTCCATTCAACATAAGTGAATTTATCACCAAAAATATTTTTTGCTGATCCAATATTACGCGTGAAGACAGTTACTTCATCTCCTCTATTAATAAGTGTGCGACATAGCTGAGTTCCAATTAATCCTGTTGCACCGGTAATAACTATTTTATTATTCATAAAAATCTTTGAAAGTTGACTAATCAGTTTATAAACCGTATACCATAGTACATAAATTGAAACGGTTTCAAGCAATCCTATTTAAAGGTTCTGTTCGGGATTAATCCCGAACACAACTATAATAGCAAAAACCAAGTAACCGTTTTACCTGTACGCCTATGGTGTAACGGTTTTTTGTTATCAATTAAAAAAGGCGACCAATTAGATCGCCTCGCCTAAAGATATTAAAAATCAATAATCAAATATTCAAAATATCATTGTAAAGAATGAATGCCATGAGTAACAGAAGCAATACAAATCCCACATTTTGAATTGCTACTTTAACTTTAACAGGTATTTCTCTTTTAAAGATTGATTCAATTATTATTATCACCAAATGACCACCGTCCAACACTGGAAACGGCAGGATGTTAAGGATTGCTAAGCTAAGACTGAGAAGTGCGAGGAAATACAGAAAGCTTAATATTCCTGAGTCGGCAGATTTTGCAGCGAACTGCGCAATCTTTATTGGTCCCCCAAATGCTTTTCCAAATTCTATTTTTCCTGTTATAACTTTACCAAGCATTTTGAAAGTAAGCTCAATCATTCTGGTAATTTCCTGCCCGCCAAGATAGAATGATTCGAAGAATCTGTGCGTTTTTAATTCAACAGGACCCGAATAGCTCTGCATAATGTAAACACCAATTGTTCCGTCTGTTCCCGGAGTGACACCTAAGTTAATAGTATCTTTTCCGCGAAGTAAAATAAGAGGAAGTGTTTTGTTCTGATTTGACGATATTATCTCGATTGCCTGTTGCCTCAGGTGGATTGGAGTTTTATTTAGCTCTAAGAAAATATCACCTGAGACAATTCCTGCCTTGCTTGCAGGTGAGTTAGCTACAACACTATCAATAGCAGGTCTGGTTAAACCGGCAGGTAAAAGCAAAATTTTGTCGGGTTGTTCAGGAATTCT
>DAIMIJ010000055.1:7511-11263 GCA_036722835.1 Ignavibacteriaceae bacterium
TCCCCAGAAGATTAACCAAGCAAGAATTAAATTCATTAAAACACCGGCAGTGATAACAAAAACTTTTCTCGGCAAAGATTTAGATCTAAATTCGTAAGGTTTGGGAGGTTGGTTTAATGCCTCAGTATCGAAACTTTCGTCAACCATGCCGGCTATTTTAACATATCCGCCCAAAGGTAAAAGGCATAATCTGTAGTCAGTGTGTCCTTGTCCGTCAAAGTCTTTTGGAAGATCACCAACGCTGAAACCTGATATTTTATTCCAACCCAATAATCTTTTTCCAAACCCGATGGCAAAAACGTCTGCGCGCATTCCGCTAAGTTTTGCTGCGGCAAAATGACCGAATTCATGTACAAAAACTAAAATTGCGATTGTAATCGCAAAATAAATTATGTAATCCATTAAAGAATATTCTCCGTATAATTATAATTGAACTGCTAAATCGCGAGCAAGTTTATCGCATTCGAATATAGTTTCAACATCCGGCGATTTATGATTTTCTATTTTATCTAAAGTCTTGTTTATTAAAGTTGGAATATAGGAAAATTTAATATCTCCGTTTAAAAATCTATCCACAGCAACTTCATTTGCTGCATTCAGAACACAAGGAGCCGTTCCGCCATCATTCAAAACTTGATAAGCTAACTTCAAGCATTCAAACTTTTGTAAATCCGGTGAAAAGAATGTTAAGGTCTTTATATCCGGTAAACAAGTTTTTTGAAATTTAGATTTCAATCTTTCAGGATAACCAAGTGCATACTGAATTGGAAGCCTCATATCCGGTAGCCCCATTTGGGCTTTAATTGAACCATCGATGAATTCAACCATTGAATGAATTATTGATTGCGGGTGAATTGCAACTTCAATTTTTTCTTTTGGAAGTCCAAAAAGCCAATGTGCTTCAATTACTTCAAGTCCTTTATTCATCATTGATGCCGAATCAATTGTAACTTTATTTCCCATTTTCCATGTTGGATGATTAAGTGCCTCTTTTACAGTTACATTCTTCAGCTTTTCTTTGTTAAGATGCAAAAAAGGTCCGCCGGATGCAGTCAAAATTATCTTCTGAACAGAATGAATATCTTCACCAACGAGGCATTGATAAATTGCACTGTGTTCCGAGTCAACAGGAATTAATTCAGCATTATATTTTTCACAAAGTTCTGTTACAAGTTCACCGCCGACAACCAACGTTTCTTTATTTGCTAATGCGATCCTTTTTCCACGTTTTATTGCTTCTAAAGTTGGAGCCAATCCCGCAAAACCAACCATAGCTCCAAGCAAAATATCATAATCTAGATTTGCAGCGACGTAGATCAATCCCTCAATTCCAGAAAGAACTTCACACTTAACAGTTAACTTTTTGCGAAGTTCAGCAGCTAATTTATCATCTTTAACTACGACAACGGGTGGTTTAAATTCATAAATCTGCGGCTCGAGTAAATCTATACGAGTGTTTATTGTCAGTGCGGCTACACTAAATTTGTCAGGAAAATTTCTTATAACGTTTAGAGTATTTACACCAATTGAGCCGGTAGAACCTAAAACTAAAACTTTCTTCATTTTCTTATAATTTAACGGCTAAAAGTATCAAAGTATGAGAAGATTATCAATGTAATTTAGATTTGCCGTATGTTAATAATCATATGTTTTTGACTTTAGGGAAAATATTTTTTACGAACCCGGGAACATTTGGTCGTTTTTATCATCTTTAAAGTAAGAGACTAGAATAAGAATTGCACGAAAAACAGAACCAAATAGTTGAGTTCACAATTCTTTTCAACAAGTACAAGAAAAGGATTTATAACTATGCCCGAAAAATGCTGAATGATCAAATGCAGGCGGATGATATTGTGCAGAATGTGTTCATTAAACTCTATCAAAATCTTGATAGCATTCATAATAAACAAAGCATACAATTTTGGTTGTTCAAAACGTCAAGGAACGAAATTTTAGCTCTATTTCGAAATCGAGGAAATAAACAATTATACTCTAACTCTCTTGATGTGGAAGACATTGAAATTGAATCTACATTTTCTTTGACTGAAGAATTTGAAAACAAGGAGTTATGCAAATTGATACGAAACGAACTGAACAATATGAATGAAGATTTCCGCGAGGTTTTTGTTTTGAGAGAGTACTCCGGACTTAATTACAAGGAAATGGCTTCACTACTGGGAATTAATGAAGAACTGGTAAAAAGCAGATTGTACAAAGCCCGGCAAAAGCTGGTATGCAGGATTTCAAAACTCATTAAGTGAGAGGAATAGTAATGCAAGAGAATAAAATAATATCAATGATTAACCTTTACTTTGATGGTGAACTTAACAAAGGTGAAGAAGCCAATCTCTTTTCTTCACTTGCAAATGATCAAAGCGGAAGAGATTACTTTAAAAAGTTAAGCATCATCAGAAATACGGTCGATAATTCAACTGAAGAATTGCCTGCGGAACTTGAAGAAAGAATTTTAAGATCAGTCGGATCGAAAAAATCAGCAGAGGCAGGATTCTTCTCCAAAATCAGGATCATATCAGCCATATCTTATGCTGCTGCCTTGATTTTGCTTTTCTTAAGCGGGTATCTTTTTTTCAAAGTTTCAAGCTATCAGGAAAGAGTTGATAACCTTTCTCAACAGATGATAATTCAATCCCGCACAATACAAATGCTTTACAACAGTTTACCTGGAATAGAAGTACGCGCAACTTTTGATAACGAAATAATTATTAAACCAAACATTTGAGGTGAAAAATGAACATTAAATTAGTCCTTCCAGTACTGCTCTCTTTAATCTTCTTAAGCTGTAAAGAAGAAAAACAAATAGAGATTATTCCCGACTATGACAGAATCTATCTGCTTCCAAATCAGTTAACAGAAACACCACAGCTGCTTGCCGGGGATGATAAACAGCTGCTTGATAGTATGCTTCAACTCTATGGAAAAATTTATGACGTAAAGTATGCAGATTCGAAGTGGAAAAAGGATAAACCGACGATGGAATATAAATTCATGATTGGCGAAACGGGTTTGATTGAGAAAATTTTTATGGGAAAAAATAACGATGAGAAAATTAATCAGCTTGTTTTGGCAACAATAAAATATTGGAAATTCAAACCGGCAGTAAAAGATGGTAAAATTGTAAAATCACAATATCCAATGATTTTATGGTTTGAATCTGATAAACCAATTAATGAAGACGAATACCTTCCGATTGTTGAGAATATGCCTGGTCCAGTTGGTGGAATGTATGCAATTCAGCAAAAAATTACGTACCCGGAAATTGCGAAACGAGCAGGTATACAGGGAAAGGTTCTTATTCAAGCATTTATTGATGAAAATGGAAACGTAGTTTATACGAAGGTTGTAAAGGGATTAGGTGGAGGTATAGATGAAATGGCGTCGGATGTCATAAAAATAACAAAGTTCAATCCCGGGAGACAAGATGGTAAACCAGTAAAAGTACAAGTTACAATTCCAATTGTGTTCAAACTTCAGTAATCAGATAATGTAGAGACGCTTCCCGCATATCAATAGGCAAAAGCGTCTCTACCCTAAAATACCTTTCGCTTATTCTTCGAATAAGTTAAGATTATCTTTTTAAGCAATGTAATTTAAGATCGAAAAGCTCAAAGCTAGTATTAGTGAAAAATAGTGTAAAGATTTTGGCACTTTTTAATTAATTCCCTCACTATGTAGGAATAATGGTGAACCGTGAACCGTTGATACTTGAAAAATCAACAGTCAAACTTCAATAA